>DATEIS010000368.1:0-25925 GCA_035278765.1 Pyrinomonadaceae bacterium
GCGCTAATCGCGCACACCGACTCGCGTCTCGATACACACACCCTGCAAAGATTCATCGCTGCTTACCAAACCGTCGCGCCGCTCTCGATTGGTGAGTTGTGGGCCGTTGCGATCTCGCTTCGACTGGCCCTCGTCGAGAACCTCCGCCGGCTCGCAATCACGATCGCTCGTGCTCGGGCTAGACGCGATGAGGCGGACAAGCTCGCCGACAAACTGCTCGAGACAGCTTCGCTTCAACCCACCAGTGTGATGTCGTTTCTGAACGAACGATTCGGCAAACGCGAGGATTTACCACACCCGTTCCTCGTGCAACTGGTGCAAAGACTCCGCGAACAGCACCCATCCGTGATGCCGGTGATGGACTGGATAGAGAAACTGCTGGTGCGGCAAGGCACAACCATCGAACAGATAATTCACCTCGAACACCAGCGACAGGCAGCGGCACAAGTTACCGTCGGCAACATCATCACCAGCATGCGTCTGCTCTCGACGCTTGACTGGAACGACTTCTTCGAAAAAGTCAGCTTGATCGAGCCGCTGTTGGGCAAAGATCCCGCGGGTGTCTATCTGCGAATGGAGTTCACTTCACGCGATCGCTATCGCCACGTCATTGAGCGCATCAGCAAACGAACCCGTGCCAGTGAACTGAAAATTGCGCAGGCTGCAATCGACCTCGCGGCTCAGGCAGACGAAACTTCACCCGCGCAAAGACACGTCGGCTATTACCTCATTGACGATGGCCTAAGCCAGCTCGAGTCGAGTTTTAGTTATCAACCCCGTCCCGCTGAACAACTACGTCGCTTTCTGCTGCAACACGCAACTGGCACTTATCTCGGCACGCTCACGCTAATGACGTTGCTGATCATGGGATTGCTGCTCTATGTCATGTATCGCCACGGAGTTGGCTGGCCGTTCCTGATCTTTACAGCCCTACTATCCCTCATCCCCGCGAGCGATCTGGCACTTACAGTTCTCAATTGGGATCTGACGCACTTTTTTCCACCGCGATTGCTGCCACGAATGGACACCGCCGATGGCATTCCGGAAGACGCGGCAACGTTCGTCGTCGTGCCAACGATTTTCCTGCACGAGTCGCAGGTTCATGAACTCGTTGAAAGACTCCAGGTCCATTACCTCGCGAACCAGGACGATCACGTTTACTTCGCTTTGTTGAGCGACTTCCCCGACGCCGCCGCACAGGAAACACCGACAGATTCAAATCTGCTCGCGATTGCACAAAGCGGTATCGATGCTCTCAATCGCCGGCACGGTAACGAACGCTTTCATCTCTTTCACAGAAGACGACAGTGGAACGACGGCGAACGCAAATGGATGGGCTGGGAACGCAAGCGCGGGAAGCTCGAAGAGTTTAATCGACTGCTTCGCGGCGCTCCGGATACAAGCTTCCTGGTCCGCACTGCGGATGACGCGCTGTTAAAGTCGATTCGTTTTGTGATCACACTCGACTCCGATACTCAGCTTCCACGCGATGTTGCACGCAAGCTCGTCGGCGCTGCAATTCATCCGTTAAATCAACCCACTATCGACGCGCCAACAAACCGCGTGACTGACGGCTACGGCATTTTGCAACCGCGCGTCAGCATCTCTCTTGCCAGCGCCTCTCGTTCAAAGTTTGTGCAGGTATTTTCCGGTTACACCGGCATCGATCCTTACACAACCGCAGTCTCCGACGTATATCAAGACTGTTTCGGCGACGGAAACTTCACCGGCAAAGGCTTGTATGAGGTTGACGCTTTTCAACGCACGCTCGACAACCGCGTACCTGCGAACGCGTTGCTCAGTCACGATCTGTTCGAGTCGTTGTTCGCACGCGCGGCTTTAACGACCGACATCGAACTTCTCGACGATTATCCGGCGTCGTACGAAGCCTACGCGAAGCGATCACATCGCTGGACGCGCGGCGACTGGCAAATCATCCGCTGGCTCTTTCCGGGCGTGCCTGATGGCGAGCGACGCAAGGTTCACAACGTGCTGCCCGTAATGGCGCGCTGGAAGATTCTCGATAATCTGCGTCGCAGCCTCGTTGCTCCATCATTGTTTCTTTGGCTCGTTGCTTCGTGCGTGCTCTTTCCCGGCTCGACGTTGCTCTGGTCTCTCTTCGTCTTTCTAGTGATCGCGTTCCCGGTTTATTTGCACGTAACTACCGGTCTCCTAATTCATCCGCGCGGAATTCCATGGACCAGCCATTTCTGGAGTCTTTGGGGCGACTTCCGCACCAACACCGCACAGATCGCGCTCTCGTTTGTTTTTCTTCCGCACCAAGCCTGGTTGATGTGCGATGCAATCGTGCGCGCTTTGTACCGGCAACTAATTTCTCACCGGAAAATGCTCGAATGGGTCTCAGCAGCCGAAGCGGAACGGTCTTTACGAAACGACGTCGGATCATTTGTGCGGTTCCTGCTGCCTGCTTTGGTGCTTACGTTGATCGCGCTCGGTCTCACTATCAGTCTGAAGCCGTCAGGCTTGCCGGTGATGGGCGTGCTCTCTGTCGTCTGGCTGCTGTCTCCTTTTATCGCTTACTTCGTCAGCAAACCGAGACCGGCCGAACGAAAGCTGTTGAGCGCCGACGACGCTTCGTTTGTCCGACTCATCGCCCGGCGCACATGGCGTTTCTTCGAGACTTTTGTCGGCGCCGAAGACAACTGGCTCCCGCCTGACAACTTTCAGGAAGATCCAAAACCGGTTACCGCGCATCGCACGTCGCCTACAAATATCGGACTGCTACTGCTCTCAACCTGCTCTGCTCGCGATCTCGGTTATATCGGCGCTCTCGAACTCGTCGAACGACAGGAACTGACGTTCTCAACCATGGCTCAGCTAAACCGTCTGCACGGCCATTTTTTCAACTGGTACGACACGAAAACTCTTGAGCCCCTCCTGCCGCAATACATCTCGACTGTCGACAGCGGTAATCTCGCGGGACATCTCATCGCTGTAAAACAAGCCTGCATCGAATTTCCCGACAACAGTCTGTTTGATTCGTGCGTGATCGAGGGATTGAACGACACGATTGGTTCCGTCGCTACTGAAGCGAGCAGTTTGGGCAGCTTCCGGCAGCGCACTGAAGTGGTAACCGTAAGACAGTTGCAGGACGAGATCGCTGCCTGTCACAAACTGCTTCAGGTCAAACCCGACAACAAGCTTTCGTCATGGCTTGTATTGTTTGATTCTCTCACTCGTCGCGCCTCCGAAATCGAGGACATCGTCAACGCGCTCGCTCACGAACATGGCGAAGTCAGTTTCAAAGAGCTGCGCTGGTGGGTCGGAGCGTTGACTCATCAAGTCAAATCCTGCCGCAGAGATGTGGAAACAATCACGAGTTGGAGTCGCCTGCTGCCTTTGCTTGATGAAGCCACGGTTGAGTCAAACAAGGAGTGGGCGTCGATCGTCAATCTGCTCCAACATGTGCCGGCGCTCGCCGAAGTGCCGCAACTCTGCGACACAGCCCTGGTCCAACTTGCGGCCATGCAAAACCATGCCTCACCAACTCTGGAACAAATAGCAGCGCGACTGACCAAAGCACTCGAACAATCCGCCGGCGCCGCATCGGATATGTTGTCACGTCTCAGCCGCCTCGCACGCCGTTGTGACCAGATCATCGAAGAGATGGATTTTTCGTTTCTCTTCGATGTCGAACGCAAACTGTTTCCGATTGGCTACAACGTGACCGCGTCGCGTGTCGACGATTCTTACTACGATCTACTTGCATCCGAAGCGCGTCTCGCAAGTTTTGTCGGCATCGCAAAAGGAGATGTTCCCCAGCAACATTGGTTTCGCATGGGTCGCGCGCTCACGAAGGTTGATGGCGGACGTGCGCTGATCTCCTGGACCGGCACGATGTTCGAGTATCTGATGCCACTCCTCGTGATGCGTAACTATCCAGCCACCCTCCTGTCGGAGACTTATCGCACAATCGTCGACAGGCAGATCGAGTACGGTCAGGAACGCGGCGTACCGTGGGGCATTTCCGAAGCCGCTTACAACGTGCGCGATCTTCATTTGAATTATCAGTATGGCCCATTCGGTGTGCCGGGACTCGGTTTGAAACGTGGCCTGATTGAAGATCTGGTGGTCGCTCCTTACGCGTCGATTCTGGCCGCGGAGGTTGATTCAACATCTGCACTTGCCAATTTGCGCCGGTTACAAAGAGAGGGCGCGCTTGGACCATACGGTTTTTACGAGTCGATCGACTACACCACTGAGCGTCTGCCGGAAGGTCAGAAGTCGGTACTCATTCGAGCCTTCATGGCGCATCACCAGGGCATGAGTCTCGTCGCACTCGCCAACATTCTTCAGGAAGATCGGGTCCAGAAACGCTTTCATTCTGATCCCGCGGTTCAGGCCACCGAGTTATTGCTTCAGGAACGCATACCGGTCGGTGTCCCTGCCGCTCATCCACGCGCCGAGGAAGTGTTGACCGGACGCGTCGCCCAGGCAATGCCGGGAATGATCACACGTGTTTACGAATCGGCGGACCTCAGTACACCACGCACACAGTTGCTTTCAAACGGCGCCTACAACGTGATGATCACGACTGCCGGTTCAGGTTATTCACAATGCGAAGAGAACGCAGTCACACGTTGGCGTGAAGACGTAACCCGCGACAACTGGGGCGCCTTCATTTACCTGCGCGACGTGCGCAGTGGAGCAGTTTGGTCGGCGGGTCATCAACCCGTGCGACAAAAGGCGCAGTCGTATCACGTCGCTTTTTCGGAAGACAAAGCTGACTTCCGTCGCATCGACTCCGGCATCGCAACGCGCATGGAAGTGGTGGTGTCGGCTGAAGACAACGCTGAAGTTCGCCGTATCTCACTAACGAATCTTTCCTCACGCACACGCGAGATCGAATTAACCAGTTATTCAGAGGTGGTTCTCGCAACTCCGAATGCGGACGCAGCACACCAGGCGTTCAGCAACCTCTTCATCGAAACGGAATTCGTTCCCGGTGAGAACGCGATCCTGGCCCGTCGCCGGCAAAGATCTTCCGAAGATAAGCCGATTTGGGGCGTTCATGTGGTCGTTGCGGAAGGTGAACAGGTTGGCGCCGTGCAGTATGAAACTGATCGCGGTAGGTTTCTCGGGCGTGGACGCACGGCGGGTAATCCAATCGCCGTAATGGAAGATCGTCCACTCTCAAACACAACCGGCGCCGTGCTCGATCCCGTTTTCAGCCTGCGCCGGCGCGTGCGAATTCAACCAAATCAAACGGTGCGCTGCTCATTCAGCACGGCTGTTGCGCGCTCACGCGAGGAAGCACTCGCGCTTGCGGACAAGTATCACGATCCAAACATCTTCGAACGCGAGTTGCGTCTCGCATGGACCAAAGCTCAGGTCGAGATGAGCCACCTCAAAATCGATGCTGAGGAAGCGCACCTGTTTCAACGTCTCGCTGCGCGCATCGTCTATTCCGATCCTTCGCTGCGTCCGACGCCACACGTTCTTGCGCTCAACACCAAAGCGCAATCAAGTTTGTGGGCCTATGGCATCAGCGGCGACCTGCCGATTGTTGTCGTTCGCACCGATAAGGCCGCCGATATGCGCACAGTGAGGAAGCTCGTGCGCGGGCACGAATATCTGCATTACAAAGGACTCAAGGTTGATCTTGTCATCCTCAACGACACGCCAACTGACTATCTTCAGTTGCTGCATGAGGACCTGCAAAACATCGTACGGACCAGTGGTCTACAAGGACTGCAAGACAAACCGGGTGGAGTTTACCTGCGACGCTCGGATCAGATGCCTGAGGCTGACAGGATTCTGCTTCACGCCGTGGCCCGAGTCGTGATCGTCGCGGAACGTGGACCATTTGAGGACCAGATTGAACGCAGGCGAGTTGAAGAGCCGTTGCCACCGCCTTTGGTGCCGCGGCTGCCTTCGCAAAGTTATCCTGAACTGACAGTGGCGCCGCCTGATCTCGCTTTCTTCAACGGGCTGGGTGGTTTTCATCAGGGCGGGCGTGAATACGTGACGTTACTGGGCGCCGAACAATGGACGCCCGCGCCGTGGTCAAACGTGATTGCCAACGAAGTAGACTTCGGCTTTCAGATCACGGAAACAGGTGGCGGCTGCACCTGGTCCGTCAACAGTCGTGAAAATCGTCTTACGCCGTGGTCCAACGATGCGGTCAGTGATCCACCCGGCGAAGTGATCTATCTTCGCGATGAAGACTCAGGCACTGTGTGGTCTGCGACACCACTTCCGATTCGTGACCGCGAGCCGTACATCATCAGACACGGTCAGGGCTATAGTGTCTTTGAGCACACCAGTCATGGCATCTCGCAGGAGTTGCTCGTCTTTGCGCCGCTCGATGCTCCCGTAAAAATCTCGTTACTTCGTATACGCAATCGCACTGCGAGAAAACGAAGATTAACTGTGACCAATTACAACGAACTGGTGCTCGGCGTTTTCAGATCTTCTTCGGCGCCTTACATCATCACTGAGATAGACGCACCCGCATCGACGATCTTTGCGCGCAATCCGTTCAACAACGAGTTCGCAGATCGTGTCGCTTTCGTGGCAACGAGCGAGAGCATTCTGAGCGCGACTTGCGATCGCAAGGAGTTCGTAGGTCGTAACAGTTCACTTGAAAGTCCCGCGGCGCTGAAACGACTGAATCTGGCAGGAAGAGATGGAGCCGGACTCGATCCGTGCGCGGCAATTCAAACAAGCATTGAACTCGCACCGAACGAAGCTCGCGAAGTCATCTTTTTAATCGGCGAGGCGGAGTCGAAGACTGCCGCACAGGAAGTGGTTGCAAAGTTTCGCCAGACCGGAACCGTGAATGCGGCCTTTGAAAAAGTGTTGGGACACTGGGATGTGGTGCTGGGTTCGATCGAGGTCCGAACCCCAGACGCGGCTCTCGACACGATGCTCAATCGCTGGCTTCTGTATCAAACACTTTCGTGTCGCATCTGGGCTCGCACCGCGTTTTATCAGTCCGGAGGAGCGTTCGGTTTTCGCGATCAGTTACAGGACGTGATGGCCCTTGTCTACAGCCGGCCTGATATCGCACGCGAACAGATCCTGCTCGCCGCCGCCCACCAGTTCAAGGAAGGCGATGTGCAGCACTGGTGGCATCCGCCAAGTGGACGCGGCGTGCGCACAAGGATCTCGGACGATCTGATCTGGTTACCGTTTGTTACGTCTTTCTATATCACGGTGACGGGCGACGTTTCCGTGTTGGATGAAACTGTCACATTCATCGAGCAGCCTTTACTCAAGGACGACGAGCACGAAATCTACACGCAACCTCAAGTCTCGGCAGAATCAGGAACAATTTACGAACACTGTGCGCGCGCACTCGATCGCAGTCTGGCTGTTGGCAAACACGGATTGCCGTTGATGGGCGGCGGCGATTGGAACGACGGCATGAACCGCGTGGGCCACCAGGGCAAAGGCGAAAGCGTTTGGCTCGGTTGGTTCCTCTACACGACACTGACGTCGTTTGTTCCGCACGTGGACACACGAAAACAGAAGCAACGTGGCAATCGTTATCGAAAGCATCTGGAAAATCTGCGCAAGGCACTCGAAGAGAAAGGCTGGGACGGCGATTGGTATAGACGCGCGTATTTCGACGATGGCACGCCGTTGGGTTCGGCCCGAAACGAAGAATGTCGCATCGATTCGATCGCGCAGTCGTGGTCTGTAATTTCCGGCGGGTCTGATCCGTATCGGATGGGACGCGCGATGGCTGCGGTTGAGGAGTATTTGATCAGGCGTGGGGACGGACTCGTGATTCTCTTCACGCCTCCGTTCGATAGAGGCAATCTCGATCCGGGTTATATAAAAGGATACGTTCCCGGCGTGCGTGAAAACGGCGGGCAGTACACGCACGCAGCGATCTGGACCATCATCGCTTATTCAATGCTCGGCGATGGTGAGCGTGCCGGCGAACTTTTTGCGCTGCTCAATCCGATCAATCACTCGTCGACCCGAGCGGGTCTGCACAAGTACAAGGTTGAACCATATGTGGCGGTCGGCGATGTCTACGCAGTACCGCCGCACAATGGTCGTGGTGGCTGGACGTGGTATACGGGCTCGGCGGGATGGATGTATCGCGCCGGACTCGAATCGATACTCGGCTTCAAACTGCAACACGATCGACTCGAGATAAATCCGTGTGTGCCGCGCTGGTGGCGTGATTTCGAAATCACGTACCGACGCGGACGCGCGGTCTACCGGATCAAGGTTGAGAACCCGGCTGGTGTCAGTCGTGGTGTGGTTATTGTCGAGTTGGATGGGGCCGAACAGAGCGAAAACTCAATCGCTCTGATCGACGATGAGAAAACACACAATGTTCGAATTGTGATGGGTGAACCGATCAGAACTGAAGAGACCGAACCCGCACAACAAGCGCAGGCCTGACCTCACGCGGCTGCCATGTCGGCCTCGCTGATGTCGAAGTTCGCTGAGACCTTCTGCACGTCGTCGTGATCTTCGAGCGCTTCCATCAGTTTCAACATCTGGCGCGCATCGGCGCCTTCGAGCCGGATATAATTCTGCGGCACCATTTCAACTTCCGCGACCTGCGGCTCGATTCCGGCTCCCTTCACCGCATTCAGCACGCCATCAAATGCATCCGGTGAAGTAATGATTTCGAAGTTGTCTTCGTCGTCGCGCAGATCGTCTGCACCGGCATCAATCGCAAGCTCAAACAACTCTTCCTCAGACTTGCCAGCCTTTTCGACGACGATGTATCCCTTCTTCTCAAACATCCAACCCACTGAACCTGATTCCCCAAGGTTGCCGCCATTCTTCGAAAAGATGTGGCGAATCTCTGCCACTGTGCGATTGCGGTTGTCAGTCATCGATTGAATCAACAACGCCACGCCGCCTGGACCATAACCCTCGTACGTGATCTCTTCGTAATTGACGCCTTCTTCTTCGCCCGTGCCACGTCGAATCGCGCGCTCGATCGTGTCATTGGGCATATTCCCGCCCTTCGCGTCGAGGATAGCTTTACGCAGACGCGCGTTCGCATCTGGATCACCGCCACCGGAGCGCGCCGCGACGGTGATTTCTTTAATAAACTTCGTGAACAGTTTGCCGCGCTTGGCATCGAGCGCGCCTTTCTTATGTTTAATACTATGCCATTTAGAATGTCCGGACATTTGGGTTTAGATCCTTCTGGATTTGTGGGTTGTCAGGGATGGGAATATATCATAAGACGCAACAAGTTTTCTCCCGCAACGGCGCAAAGGCGCAACGAAAACATGCAAACCTCAGAATTGTGATTCTTCGTTGCGCCTTTGCGCCGTTGCGGGAGAAATCACCTTAAAGTTTCGTACTCTTTCCGTGCCTGCACCAGAACCGGAAGGTCTGAATCCGCGTCCTTCCACAAAGCAAAGAAATCCTGATACGACTTCCGTGCGGCTGCCGTGTCGCCATTAATTACTGCCGCGCGGGCGAGACCGAGGTGTGCCAACGTGTGGGCTGGAGCAAGATAGTCGCTTCCCGGGTGGTCTATGATCGATTGGAACTCTGCCGCGGCTTCCTTGCCCATGCGTTGCTGCAAGTAGAGATTGCCTCTCAAATGCGCAGTTGATGAACCCAGCACGATCCCAAACTGATAACTGCGAGCCTGTTCCAACAACTGAATCGCCTGACTGACGTTTCCTTTATCTCGCTCCGCAAACGACGCAACGATTGGAGTCACAATCACATTGATGATGGTGTTTTTGGGATATGTCGAGCGCGCGTCATTGAGCAACGACTGTGCCTGACTCAGATCGTCGCACGCGGCATACAGGAACGATGCCATCGCCAGGCTTTTTTGACCCCGAAGCAATCCCAGCCCAGCCTTTGTATTCGATTTTGCCTCGTCACACATGCCAAGCTGCTCAAAGTGAGTAGCCATCGTCAGCAATGCAGTGGTGGCCGCTTCCGGGCGATTCTGTTGCTTGAGCAATTCCAGTGAACGCTTTTGCAGTTCCCGAGCTTCTTTCAACTTACCTAATGATAAAGCTGCAAATCCCCTCAGCATCGTGATTTCCGCTTCTTCCGGTCTGCCCTTGGACCATTCGGCTTCGCGATCTATCGCCGCCTGATCGCGTCGCATATAGGCAAAGAAAATGTTATTAGCGTGTACCGACAAAGCATCGGGGTTGATCTGTTGCGCCTCTCGTTCTGCCTGTTCCGCCTCGTCGAAACGTCCCAGCCCAATGAAGCTTGCCACCAGATTATCTTTGGCGTTCATGTTATTTGGACTGAGTCGAACGGCCTCCAGCGCTTCCTTCACTGCTTCATCGTATCGCCCCATGAGTTGGTAATTAATCGAAAGGTTGTTGTGTGGTATGAAGTCATTGGGATAGAGGCGCGCCCACGCCTGCAGCGTCTCGATAGTCTTGTCGATCTCTCCGGTGATGTATGTGAGATATTTCTCGGTGATATAGAGTTTTTCCCGCTCACTCACCCGATCGCGAAGTTCATAGGCTTTTTCGACATACGGCTTCGCCGACTCGAGCTGTTCGACATTCCCGTAATGAACTCCGATCCTTGCGTAAGCCATGGCAAAATTCGGATCCAGCTCAATCGCTCGTTTGTAGAAAGTTAACGACTCGCGCGCTCTTCCCTTGGCACGTTCATCATTGGCCATCGCATAGGCCTTGAGTGCTTCGAGTGAAGAAGTCGTCGCCTGCTCGATATTGACGTCGTACTTCTGAATCGAGCTGAGCGACTCACCAAGTTTCTTTCGCAGATTCGAGGCTGCCGTTCCGAGTGACGAAAGCACCTTCTCTTTACTCTCAGCTTCGATCTGTTCGCGCGCGATCGAATCGCCGGTGCGTGGATTCATCGCGTCCAGGGTGATCACGTAGTTGCTGCCCAGCGTCGCAATCGTACCGGTCAGCATTGCTTTGATTCCCTGTCGCTCGCAGATCTCTCGACCAACGTCACGAGTAACTCGATCGTCGGCCGAACGCCCCATGAAACGCAGTGTTTCGCGCACACGATCCTCGGGAAACAAAGTAAGAAAAGGCGTTTGCCCGAGTTGGACCGCGAGCGCCTGTTTGAGAGTGCCGTCGAAAACAGGCTCACCAGTCGTGTTAACGAAATCAGTTAAGAGAATTGTGTCTCGCTCGTGAAGAGGCTCTGAGTGACGGCTGTAAAAATAGAAAGCCGAAGCACTCGCTACCACGAGTAGAAGCGCGACGACAGCAGCCGCGATCTTGTGACGTTTGATTCCGTTTGCGATGTACTCCGCACTCGAAACATGACTGATTGTCTTTACTTCGGTGGGTATAGCGCGTTCGGGTGTTGTCGACAGAGGTTGCTCACTGATTCTTGATCGGGTGACGCTGTTCGGACCGGCGGAGCGTTCGAGTTCAGTTTCAAACTCCAAACGCTGCTTGAGCCGGCGCAGATCAGTGATCAACTCCTTAATCGTTTGATAACGCTCGTCACGATCTTTTCGCAACGCCTTCATCACGATCCAATCAAGCTCGGCCGGAACGTTCGGCGCGAAACGCGCGAGTGGCGCCGGTTCCTTCTGTGTGATAGCGACGATCACGTCAGTCGATGTTTCTCCTTCGAACGGAGTTCGACCGGCAACCATTTCGTAGATCACGACTCCCAGACTCCAGATGTCGCTGCGTGCGTCGACCGGTTTTCCGCGTGCCTGTTCCGGCGACATGTAATGCGATGTACCCATCACGACACCCGCGTCAGTCTGGACAAAAACACGCGTTGAAGCTTCCGCATCCGATGGAGTTCGATCGACAGTCTCAGTCAGTTTTGCCAGCCCGAAATCCAACACCTTCACGTAGCCGTTGCGCCGGACCATGATGTTGTCAGGCTTGATGTCGCGATGGACTATGCCGGCGCTGTGCGCTTCTTCGAGCGCACTCGCAACCTGGACTGCGATGTCGAGAATTTGCGGAATCTCGAGTTGTTGAGCCGCGACCTTGCGACGCAACGTCGAGCCGTCAATGAACTCAGTTGCGATGTAATGCCTGCCGTCGTCAACTCCGACTTCGTGAATCGTCAGGATGTTTGGGTGATTGAGATTGGATGCTGCTGAAGCTTCCTGCTCGAAACGATGGAGTCGATCTCTATTCGTGGTGAATTCGTGACTCAGTACTTTGATCGCGACTTTGCGCCCGAGCTTCAAATCCTCGGCGAGGTACACCACACCCATGCCACCCGCACCGAGCTTCTCAAGAATTCTGTAATGGGAAATCTTCTCCGGATCCATCTACGACTAGCTCTATACGAGTTCTCGACTCAAAAAGTATGAAATGGTGCGCCGCGTAAAAGTGTCCCCATGATCGCTGCCTGAAAGAGCCAGAGAATCAGAAGTGCAACAATCGGAGAGATGTCGATCCGCCCTAGCAATGGCACCACTCGTCGTAATGGTCCGAGTAATGGTTCAGTAACATCAATAAGAAAGCGCATGACCCGGTTGGAGTAACTAAGCATGGCCCAGGAAAAGATTACACGAATGATCACCAACAACGAGAAGATGGATAGGAAGCCGTACAGAATGAAACCAATTACCCAGAAGAAGGCTCCAATCCGTGTGCTCTCTATTACACCGACTATGGTCGTAAAAATAGTTGAGACCAACTGCAAGATGAAAAAACCGATCAGTATCGAGATCAGTATGACTACTAACGGCGCAAACTTCGGATCGACACCAAACCCGCGCAAGCCACCGCGTACGGGCATCACTAATCCGTCGCTGAGTCTTCGAATCGTGCGAGACGTCCACGCAAATGGGTTTAAGTCCATCGCGTCAGCGATCAATCGTATGACCATCAGCAGGATCACAGCCGCAATGGCTAGCTGAACGGCAACAGTTAAGAACCAAAAAGTTCGAGCTATGATGAGCATAGTTATTATGGTCTCGGGACGCGTTCGCCGAAGATTGCGGTGCCAATGCGCACCATCGTCGCTCCTTCCTGAATCGCTATCTCAAAATCGTGAGTCATACCCATAGAGAGCTCGCCTCTCCGACTTCCAAAAGCGCCTCGACTCGCGAGTTCATCTCTCAACTCTCGTAATCGACGAAAGAACGGACGGCTTTGTTCCATGTCGTCAAAAAAGGGCGGCAGGGTCATCAGGCCCATGAGTTCCAGATGAGCTAGTGACTTTAGACCTTCAACCATATGGGTTAGTTCCGACTCGTCAATACCCGATTTCGTCTCTTCGTGCCCGAGGTCCACCTGTATCAGGACCGGCAACTGCAAGCGTCCCTCTTCAGCACATAGACGATCGAGCCGCCGGGCCAGATCCAAGGAATCCAGCGAATGTATGACCGCAAAAAGATTGACGGCACGTCGCGCTTTATTCGCCTGTAGGTGCCCGACCAGGTGCCAGCTCACGTGCTCTGGGCCAATTTCAGCGATCTTTTCTTCTGCTTCCTGGACGCGATTCTCACCTAAATCGCTCGCTCCGAGTTCGATCAATGTCCTTATTACAGACGCAGGATGGGTCTTGCTGATCGCAATCAACTTGACCTCTTCGGGGTTGCGATCACAGGCGTGTGCGGCTGCGGCAATCCGCTCGCGCACCGCCGTAAGTCGTGCTGCCAGTTGTTCTTGCGCTGGGGAAACGTTAGCCATATACGAGAATCATAATAACCCAGTCACCAAAATGCCGGTGAAGCGGCACTGAAATTGATGCTATGGTAGCCGAATTGCGGCCCCAGTACCTCATAGGCCGTTGGTTATTTAAGGAGGACTTCATGAAGCGTTTAACTTCAAAGAGTTTTTTTGGAATTCTAGTACTGGGTCTGGTGCTCTTAGTCGGTTTGTCGACCGACGCGATGGCCCAGGGGCGTGGTCGAGGCAGGGGCAACTCGAATTGGGACAAGAAGTGCGCGAAGTTTGTTAACTGCCATGACGCGCGCGATGGACGTTGGGATGGTCGAGGACCGAATCGCGACTCGCGTTTTAACAATATCTTCAGACGCAATCGCCGGGTTCGCGACCGTGATGGGGACAGATGGGAACGTAGACGCCGTAATCGCGATCGCGATTGGGACGACGACAGACGTTGGCGCCGTCGTCGGTAACTCACTTAGCCATCCACAGATTACACCGATTTCTATCTGTGTAATCTGTGGATTCTTGACACCCTCCAGATGCATTCGCATAATGACCTACCCAGCATCTTGCGGATGTGGCGGAACTGGCAGACGCGCAGGTCTCAGAAGCCTGTGATGGTGACATCGTGGAGGTTCAAGTCCTCTCATCCGCACCAAATACAACCATCCACAGGTCTCGTGCATCCTGTGGATGTTTTTTTATGCAAAAAATAATTGTCACGAATTTTCGGAGGCTGGTGTTTTGGTAGTTAGAGGTCCAGTTCCGAAAGGGGAGTATTAATGAACGTCGATCAAGCAGCTTTGATGGAAACCGACAACGAGAGGCACGCCAGTGTTGCTCAACTTTCTGAAAGAGCAGTGCGGTTGAAACTTGCAGAGCGACCGGATCGCGATCGCATTCAACGAGTCGTCGATTTGGCCGACGCCCTGCTGTCAGAAGCGGAAACCCTGGCACGTGACAAGGCTTTCACTGAGGAAGCAAGCAGACTCAAACCGTTGGATATTGTCGGTGGTATCAATTTCTATGACGAGGTGCAACGGTTCGAGACTCACCTGATCAAAATGGCGCTGTCTGAAACTGGAAATAATCAGGCGAAGGCAGCAAGACTTCTTGGGATTAAGGCCACAACCCTCAATTCCAAAATTAAACTCTTCAAAATTGACGTAGGCTAGACTCCCCAGTCAGCGCAATTAAACTACGAGTCATAACAGTAGCAGGAGCAGCACGGCTTTCGCGTGCGGCTCCTGTTTCTCTTACTGGGGTGTTTACTTAGTTCACCGCTTCTGATCCGCCGAGGAGTTCTGCCTCGCCGGCGTCGGAGACGAAGAGTCCTTGCTCGTGGAATAGATTCGAGTCGATCAGAGTCTGCACCATGTAACGTCCCGATTTCGGGAAAGTCACATTCACAAAGAAACTGATGTTGTCGGCGAAGCCGCCGGATGCGATCTCAAATCTTGTCGGTTGGGATACGACGATCGGTTGCTGTCGATCCGGTGAGAGGATACGTACTTCGGAAAGATAACTGCCCTGCCCTTGCCAGTGATTCACCACTGCAAACTTGATCAACGAAATTGGCAAATGCTCGACGAGGATGTTCTGAAACACACCCATGAACGATAGCTTGTTACCCGCTTCCAATCGCACGTCGTCGCAAAAGAGCGTGTAGAGTAGTTGCAATTTTTTATTTGGTTCAGTGCTCATAATTTAATTGGAAGGTTCTGTTCGTCCAAGAGGGTCTCTTTGTCTAAGAGCGTCTCTTCGTCCCGGAGGGACGAAATGTTTATAGCCTGTCGCCATAAAAAGATTCCGCTCCGTTAGGAGCGGGATGTCACATCGCGCTCCTAACGGAGCGCAAGCTGCTTTTACGAACTCCAAACTATAAACATATTGCTGCTCCGCAGCAAAACCATACCACCGCTACTCCAGGCTCCTAACGCGTTCTGCTCCGCAGCAAAACCATACACCGCTACTCCAGGCTCCTAACGCGTTCTGCTCCGCAGCAAACCATACCACCGCTACTCCACCATCTCCTTAAACGCGTCTTCATCGATAACTGTGACGCCCAGCGACTGTGCTTTATCAAGCTTCGATCCTGCTGCCTCGCCGGCAACCACGTAATCCGTTTTCTTGCTCACCGATGAATTAACTCTTCCACCACGAGCTTCAATCAGCGCCCGCGCTTCATCTCGTGTGAAAGTGGTAAGCGTGCCGGTGAGCACGAATTGTTTCCCTGCAAAGCGCTCATCAACCTCGCCGCTGCCTCTGCGCTCCGCTTCCGTTTTAACTCCGGCCGCTCGCAGCCTATCACAAAGCGCACGATTCCCTTCATCGTCAAACCAGTCGCGCACACTCTCTGCCACCGTCAATCCAATCTCAGGAATCGCGTCTAACTCTTCGACTGAAGCTTTGCTGAGCTTTTCGAGTGAGCCGAGTTCATGGGCCAGTATGCCACCGGTTCGCTCACCGACATGCCTAATTCCCAACGCATAAATCAGATTCGACAAGTCTCGCGACTTGCTCGCTTCGATCTGCGTGAGCAAATTCGTCGCAGACTTCTTCGCCATGCGCGGCAAACTCGCAACCTGTTCGAGTGTTAACGAATAAAGGTCACCAACGTCTTTCACCAAACCGCCAGCTACCAGTTGCTCAGCGAGCACCCCACCCAATCCTTCAATTCGCATCGCCCGACGTGAAGCAAAGTGCAACAAGCGTCCCATCAGTTGTGCAGTGCAATCCGCGGCCACACAACGCGCCACGACTTCACCTTCAGGACGCGAGATCAAACCACCACAGACGGGACAGTTCTTCGGAAGCTCAAAATCCTTTTCCTTGCCGGTCCGTTTCGAAGTCACAACGCTCAGGACTTTAGGGATGATCTCGCCGCTCTTCTCGATCATTACCCAGTCGCCGATCTTGAGTCCGAGGCGGCTGATCTCGTCTTCGTTATGAAGCGTTGCGCGAGCGACCGTCGTACCGGCGAGAAACACGGGTTCCAAAAGCGCAACCGGCGTGATCGCGCCCGTGCGTCCGACAGACACGAAGATATCCAAAACCTTTGTCGAAGCCTGTCGAGCGGGATACTTGTAGGCGATGGCCCAACGTGGCGCTTTTGAGGTAGCTCCAAACTCATCCTGCAACGAGGTGGAGTTGACCTTCACCACGAGGCCGTCAATCTCATAACCGAGATCGTCACGAAGTGCTTCCTGTTCATTTGCGAAAGCGATCACTTCCTCGATCGTCTCGCACAGCTTGCGATGCTTGTTCACACGAAAGCCGGCAGCTTCCATCCAGTCGAGTGCTTCCCAGTGACCTGGGAACGGCTTGCGTCCGTTTACAAGTAGGTCGTAAGCAAACATGTCGAGCTTTCGACGTGCCACGAGGCGGGAATCGAGTTGCCGGATCGCGCCGGCAGCGGCGTTGCGAGGATTCTGAAACCGCGGCTCGCCCTGCTCTTCCCGTTCGGCATTTGTTCTCTCAAACACATCGCGCGGAATGAAGACTTCACCACGCACTTCGAGATTGGAATCAATGCTTTTCTTCTGAGACCTGAGACGCAAAGGCACGCTGCGAATCGTGCGCGCATTCTGCGTGACGTCTTCACCGATTCGTCCATCGCCACGCGTCACACCGCGCACCAGCAGACCATCTTCATACTGCAACGAAAGCGATAAGCCATCGATCTTCAACTCCGCCACGTATTCGAGTTTGCGGCCTTCAGCAAGACGCTGGCAGCGTTCGTCAAACGCGCGCAGTTCGTCGATGTTGTAGCTATTGTCAAGCGACATCATCGGGCGAGTGTGAACAACTTCCGGAAAACCTTCGGCGGGTCGTCCACCAACACGCTGCGTCGGACTGTCAAACGTGATCAGCTCAGGATTTGCTTCTTCGAGCTTTTGCAGTTGCTCAAGTAATTCATCGTACTCGCGATCGGAGATCTCCGGCGCGTTCTCGACGTAGTAAAGCTCGTCGTGATGCCGGATCTCATTTCTGAGTTTCTCGATCTGTTTAGTGGTAGACGCGGATTTCGGACTCATTATTTCAACTTGGGTAGCGGCGCAGTTGGTCTAGTGTCTTCTCGAGTGGTCCTGGAACCGCCGAGTCTGTGAATCACGCGCCCGATCAGCTTGATCGTCTTCAGAAAATCTTCGACGCGAATATTCTCATTTGGTCCGTGAGGATTTGAGCCCGCGTAACCAGTTCCGAATGATGCCACGGGCGTCGGAGGATCAGAAACTCCGCACACTGCACCGACTGGCCCACTCGAAGGATCCATTGGATAAATCACCGGAGGTTTCCCATGAACTTCGGCGGTCGACTCAATTACAGCTCGCGCGACGCGTGACCTTGCCGAAGACTTCGCGAGTGGCGCACTGCCGAGCTCGATGATCTCGATATCCTTAAAACCACGCAGGTCGAGATGTGCTCGTAAAAGTTCCACGACAATCTGCGACGTCAAATCCGGCACAAGGCGGAAGTCGAGTCGAGCCATCGCAGTGCTGGGAAGGACGGTTTTTGCGCCCGCATCCGTGTGCCCGGTGTGAATACCGCAGATCGTGCAGGTTGGACCAAAGATGTGTTCTTTGACGAGCGTGTGCCCTTTCATGGCGCGCACCCAGCCACTGATCCGAAACTCGCGTTTTAATCCAACCTCATCGAGTTCGATCGCTTTCAGGACTTCGGAATCTTCATCGCTGATGGGAGCGATGTGCGACGAGAAGCCATCGATTGTGATCACGCCTTTTGGTGAAGTGATCGTGGCGAGCGCCTGCACGAGACGCCAGGCGGGATTGGGAACAATCGCCCCCCACTTCGAATGCAGATCTGAACGAGCACCAAACGCGCGCAGCTCGAGAAACGTAATGCCCTTGAAGCCGAGGCTCACAACCGGATTTTCTCTCGTATCACTCGAGCCTTCGTCCCACAAACAACCATTCGCTTTCAACAGCTCGCCATTCTCCGCTGTGAAACGGTACAGACTCGGACTGCCAAGACCATCTTCACCCTCAATCAGAAAACGTAGCGTCACCGGAAGTTTGCCAAACGTTTTTTGATAAGCCTCTACAGCAGCTAGCCGCGCAATGAGATCCCCTTTGCTGTTCGCCGCGCCACGCGCATATAACTTCCCGTCTTCGATGTGGGCGGCAAACGGCCCTGAAGTCCACTCCGTAAGGTGGCCCACCGGCTGCACATCGTAGTGTCCATAAACAACAAACGTTTTTGGACCACTACCACATTCGCCGTAAATGATTGGGTATCCCGAACCGACGCGAAACGAGCGCGTCCCCATTCCTACCCGCTGCATCGACTGTTCAACCGTCTCGGCAATTGCGCGCATGCCTGTGCCGCGCGCGGCTACGGAAGGCATGCGGCAGAGATTCTGCAAGCGTTCCGTGAAGCTGCGTGCGTGCCGATCCACGTAGCGGTCAAACTTCGTAAAGGTCATCTTGTCTTTATCTTGTTAATCCTGTCTCTAGTGCGGCTCAAATAGCAGGTATCTTGATTCCTTTTCGCCGCGCTCGAATCCCGCACAGATCAGTCGCTGCTCAAAGGCACGTTTGAATTCATCGCGCACGCGCACTTGCTCATCTCGCGCACGTTTCGGATCTTGCTTCACGAGCGCTATCCACTCTGCCGGTATTGCAACACTCATGACGGGCTTTAACTCAACCGGCCACGTGCCCCCGTACCCGAGCGAGCTCACTCTCTCAGAATCCAAATACCACGTAGCAACCAGACGATCACTCGGCAATCCGACTTTTTCAGTCAACGAAGCATCGGTGTGGTAATCGGTTCCGTAATAATTTGCGGCATAGGTATGAACAACAGCACCCAGTCGATTGAGATTGAAGTGTGCGTTGCGCGCCATCATCGGATCCCACGTCCACTTGATTACCTTACGCCCTTCTTTCATCGCGCGTTCTCGTTGAGCCCACTTTAAACGCACGCCGACACCTTTATTTTGATAATCCTTCGCCACCGCCATCATGTGTGAATACCCGAAGACTTCGTCGCCACGCACCGCTGCAAGATGATGAACGAAGCCAACCATCCTGTCAGCCACAAAGGCGCCGAGTGTCCAGCCACCGGCCTGACGAGAAACGATCAAATGACGGCGAGGTGAGAGTTCAAGATCAGGAAGGCCGAATGCTTCACGCTGCAACGCAACACAACCATCAAACTCCTCGATGGTGGTGCATTCCCGAATTGTCGTCTCTTCCATCCGTAGAAATTATCCCTTCAATGGACGTGCCGGTATTTGAATGATTGCCTGTAACCCGCGCGGCACGAGATTCTCCAAAGTCACGCTTCCGCCGAGTAGCTCGAGTAGCTTGCGTCCAATGATAATGCCAAGCTCGTTGATGTTCGGCTCATGACTCGGCGCGCCGTGTTCCGGATCGAAAACACTCGCCAGATCAGCGCGCGGTTCGCCGTTATCAATTACCCTGATCGCTAAAAGATTCTCGTCATCAACATCGGCCACAACTTTAACCGATTCACCGGCAGGGCTGCGACTGACGGCCCACGCGATGAAATTGAAAAGCGTTTGGCGGAGCTTTCCCTGGTCCGTAACGATGGTGGTGATTTCAGGCGCCAGGTCATAATCGATTTTGACTTGCTGCTTCTGGGCCATGCGCGCTGCTGCCGCACATGACTCGCGCAGTACTTCACGCAGCGAAAACTCCTGGACGAAAACTTCCGTTTGTCCCGCTTCAAGGCGAGACAGATCAACAAGCTGATTCAAACTTGCCTGGAGTTGAAAACCTGAGTCCTGAACTTTCTGACAAAACCGGCGCTGGGTATCGGTCAGCTCTTCCTGGTCGAGCAGAATTTCGCTGAAGCCGAGAATCGATGTCAAAGGAGTGCGCAACTCATGTGACATCCGCGCCAGAAACAACGAGCGATAGTGAGACACACGCCGCAACTCCCGATTCGCCTCTTCAAGTTCGGCTGTGCGTTTCTTGAGCTCGTCGATTAGCCGCTCTTCGCGTTGTTTTAAATCTTGTTCTGTAACCGCGCTGGCCGCCGCACCGTTCAACGCCCTGTCGACACTTTCGCTTCCTCTGTCACTCATATAGACCTCAACCTGCTAGAAGTTCTAACTGCTGGGGGGGTCAATCAGGGTGTTAATGTTGTAATCAATATAGATTCGCGCTTGCGGACTGTCAAAGAATCCTTTTGCGGTTTTTGTGCTTTTTTGTGGCTTTATGTTTAAGTATGTCGCGGGATGAACGGTCAACTCAGCGAGCAGCCGCTGGCGGAACTCATTCGGGAAATCTCATCGAAGTCTCTGAGCGGGAGGTTGCGCCTCGAACACGAGCGCGTCAAAGTCGTCGCTTATTTTGAAGCCGGACGCTTTGTCTACGCTGCGTCAAACCTGCGGACACTCCGGCTCCGCGAATATCTCAGGAAAAGCGAACTTTTGACGGATGAGGACCTCGCACAGTTTAACGAGCGAGTTTCGGATACCGATCTGTTGAAAGTGTTGTGTTCCCAAAAGCTTTTGTCAGCCGCCCTGGCGGAACAGGTACAGACGCGACAAGTCACCGATGTTCTGCGCCTGGCGCTGGGGTGGATTGAGGGTTCGTGGGAGTTCGAATCTCGATCTCGTCTCGACGAACCGTTCAACATCAAAATCGATCTTGTTTCAATACTGCTTGAAGCCGCGCGGCGTATGCCGGTCGCTTTTGTGGCGTCGCGTTTTAAGAATCCTGCGGAAATCATAAGTCCTCTCGAAGAGCCGCTGGTCAATGAAAACTTACTACCCGCTGAGGCTTACCTTCTCTCCCGCCTCGATAGCGCGATGCCTTTGCGCGATCTGAATGCGATTAGCGGACTTGGCGAAGATGAAATGCTCCAGCTTGTCTATTCACTCGCGCTTGCCGGCTTGGTCAAACGCGAATACTGGAAACCTGCATTTCGTGGTTCACAGCCAGCACCGCCTCCCATTGCTGAAGAAGTTAAACCGCCGGCCCCGGTTGCGCGTGAGCCCGAGCCATCAAAAGAGACGGATCCCGAAGAGCTCGAGAATTTTCTTGCGAGAGTGAAGAACTCGCAGACGCATTACGACATGTTGGATGTTGGGCGGGAAACGTCACCTTCGGAATTGAAGCAAGTTTATTACCGGCTGGCACGACGCTTTCATCCGGATCGTTTTCGTAAAGCTGATGCCGCTCTCGTGTCGCGTATAGAGTCAGCATTTGCGCGTGTTACACAGGCATATGAAACGCTGCGTGACGATCGTCTACGTTCGAATTACAACGCAAAACTCGAGGCACGCAGGAAGGCTGAACAGGTGGCGGATGCAGCACCGAAACAAGTCGCGCCGGTGACTCAGCCTGAGATCGTCGCCGAAACTGTTGCGGAACCTGTGATGCCGGCGGCTGAACGTGCTGAATTACAATTCAAAGAGGGACTTGCCGCGCTCGAATTGGGCCAACGAAAAGTGGCGCTGGGATTGTTCGCCTCCGCCGCAACTACAGCTCCTAAAGAGGCGCGTTACCGGGCGTTTTATGGCCAGCTGCTGGCAGGAAATGAGCAAACGTGGCGGGCGGCAGAGACTGAGTTACTGGCAGCAGTAAAACTTGATTCGGGGAATGCTGAGTATCGAGTTATGCTGGCCGCGTTGTATCGAGATCTTGGCTTGAAGCTGCGTGCGAAAGGTGAGGCAGAACGCGCCGTGGCGGCGGATCCAAACAACCGCAAGGCTCGTGAGCTGTTGCGGAGTTTGACAAGCTAGTTTGACAACTTCGTCACAAAGAGGCACAAAGTCACAAAGGAAAATGGTAGCAGCTCAAACTTCAGATTTAATCGACAGCGCGGCGGCAGAGGCTTTCATTCAGCTCGCGAAGACTACCGATAAATTCGAACGCTACGACAATCCGCATGCGCAGCGAGTTGCAGTCATCGCTGATGAGATCGCACAACACTTTCATCTTGCGCGGCACGATCGCGGATCGTTGTATGCGGCGGCGCTCTTGCACGATCTTGGCGAAGTCGCGATGGAACGCGATTACATCCAGGCAACAGGACCTCTCTCCACGGACGAACGTCTTGATCTTTCGCGACATCCGGTGATTGGCGAACGCGAAGCATCACGAGTGGGAGCAGATCGCGCGGCACAACTGCTCGTGCGTTGGCATCATGAATGGTGGAACGGCGCCGGATACCCCGACGCGCTGCGTCGCGACGAGATTCCACTCGCGGCCAGAATTCTGCGGCTCGCGGATTCGTATGCCGCGCTTACGGATGCACGACCATTTCGACCGGCCATGAGTGAAGAAGCCGCCCGAAGCGAGCTCATCGATCGTGCAGGCATCGAATTTGATCCGTCAGTTGTGAGCATGTTTCTATCACTCGAAAGATTTCCTGAACTTGAATCGTTTGCAAAGATTGAAACGGATGAGCCCATCACGGAGCCACCTGCCAGTCAGGGCCGCGGCTGGGATCTGTTTTCGTCGTATTCGAAGTAGTGACTATGCAATTTCCCAACGGTTGGCTTGCGTTTGAATTAGGCGTGCTCAGGCGATTGAAGTTTACTTCGGTCGCGTTGCCTTTTACTGGCGAACCGGAGATCTGCGTTCAGTTGAAGGCGTGGAAAGTTCGCGTCGCGGCTAACGACCCGATGTTGTGGTCTTACACAAAAGCCCTCGCACTCGTCGAAAACAATACCGACCAACTCAACGAAGACGATCTCTACACGCTTCTCGACGATGCGTATGTTCCGCGCGACAAGATCGCGAATCCCGCGCTGCTGAACTGGTTCAATGAGACTGACGCGTGGTGGTTCGACAATCTGCGCTACAACGCCGAACAACTCGAACCTTACAAGCGTGCGCTCGCGTTAACCGCGGGAATGATGACGGGCGATTATGTCCTCTCTTTCAACGAACAAACGCGCACGTTGCGCCAGCCTTTCTCGCTGCCCGACGTATTTCGTCGCCTGCTCGACTGTTTACCCGAGCCACACGACAATTCGTTGCGCAACCAGAGTACGAACCAGGACGTGCGGAATTTTGTTGCTGAGCGCCACCACACAGATCTGCTGTTCTTGAAACTCCCAATACCTGTTACTCAGACAACTACTTTTAAGGACCCGATCGTCACGTGGCGCGAAGAGTGGCTGCGTGGGGACGACGAGTTCTGGGTGGACCTGGAACGAGAACGCGGCGCCCGACTCGGCTCGCGCGTGCAAAGCAAACAGCAGTATCTCGGGTTTGTCGAAGATCTCCTGCGTACGGCCTCTCACATTCCCACCTGGGCAATTGCACACACTGAAAACGGTTTCATCTCCAATGAAGAGCTTGTTGAGAAAGTTGGCCGTGTGAGGAAAGTCAGTTCGGTCTATTCGAAAGACTTTTCAGACATGCTCGGTGTGCGTGCGTCGTTGATCGTCGCAACGAGTTAGGCTTCAGCGACGAATTTGTAACCGACGCCGCGGACTGTAAGCAGGTGACGCGGTTGTGATGGTTCGTCTTCGATGTATTTGCGCAAACGGACGATGAAGTTGTCGATCGCTCTCGTGTCTGTGTCTTCGCGTAATCCCCAAACGTCCTCGAGAATCGCGCTGCGTGAGACGATCCTTCCCTCGTGATTGATCAAATAACGCAACAGGTCGGCTTCCATCAGAGTCAGGTGAACGGTCTGTGTGCCTGAGCGAAGCTCGAGAGCTTCGAAGTCGATCGTTTTGCCGCCAAATTCGAAGACCTTCGCGCCGTCGTCTTGCGCCTTACTGCGGTCTTTGTTGAGCCATTCGCGACGTCGCAGCAGCGCATTGATTCGCGCCAGCAACACCGAAAGATCAAACGGCTTCGGAAGATAATCATCAGCGCCCGCTTCGAATCCACGCAACACGTCCTCAGCCTGTCCGCGAGCCGTCAGCATGAGGATCGGAACGAATTGTCCCTGCGAGCGTAAGTTCGAAGCGAGTGCAAAACCATCCATGCCAGGCAACATCACGTCGAGCACGACCACGTCATAATTCTTTGCGCCATTAGTCAGCCGAGAAAGCGCGTCCTCAGCCGTACCGACAGTCTCAACATCGTAACCTTCGGCATTCAGGTTATAGCGCAAACCATCGGCGAGATGTTTTTCGTCCTCAACGATCAGAACTGAATTCATGAATTTCACACCCTTGGCAGAAGGACAGTAAAAGTGCTTCCGTGTCCGAGCCCACGGCTCTCGGCAAACACGCGACCGCCATGCTTAGTAATCACAGAATGAACTATGAAAAGCCCCAGCCCCGTTCCCTTCACTCGCGCCATAAAGCGGCCGGGTACGCGGTAAAAGCGTTTGAAGATGCGTTTTAACTGTGCACTCGGAATACCGATACCCTTGTCAGTCACACGCACGGCAATTCGTTTCTCATCGAGCGCAGAGACTAACACCGAGACTTGTACCTGGTCGTCTGAATACTTCACCGCATTGTCCAGAAGATTGGAAAACGCAGATCTCAACTCATCGATGTCGCCGGACACCCGCGCCGATTGTGCTTCGGGCGACTCGCGATAGATCAAAGCGGTTTCGTTGAGCCCGTAACGAACGCGCGTCAGTTCCAGGCATTCCTGGACCATCTCACTGATGTTGATTACAGACGTAGAAATGCGACGACGCTTGAGACCAGTGCGGCTGGCACGCAGCACCTGTTCGACCGTGAGCAACAAACGATCACTGTCTGCGAGCATGATGTTGTAAAACTCGCGACGTTGTTCTTCGTCAACTTCGCGAGTCTTCAATGTTTCGAGATAAAGACGAATCGAGGCGATCGGCGTCTTCAGCTCGTGCGTGACGGCATTGATAAAGGCGTCGTGTTGCTCGTTCCGCCGTATCTCGCGGATCAGAAACGTTGTGTTGAGCACGACGCCGAAGATCAGCACGATGAAAAAAATTATGCCTAAGATCAGCAGCGCCAGTTCGGTCAGGTTCAGAATGATCCAACCAAAACTCAGGGCCACCGCGAGTGCGACCAGGCATGCTCCCAGCGTGATGAAGAATACGATTGACTTTCGGCGGCGAGCTTTTACGCGCATGGTCCCGATTCTATCAATCCGTGGCAACTTGTGTGTATCTGTGGCCAGAGATCTTCTTCGGCAGACGAACTCTTCGCGTCACGAACAGGACCAGCCACAGGATACCAGCCGTTCCCGAAAGCAGACCGGAAACCACCGTCAGCGATCGCACGGTGATATGGTGCAGGGACCAACCTGCTACCGCCGTCGATAAACCCCAGATCATCATTTCACCCGCACGATCGCTAGTCGATACTCTGCCCCGCAGGTGATCCGGAACGAGGCGCATCAACAGAGTCTCCTGAACTGCAAACTCAGCGCCCAGAATTATGCGCGAAACGCACAGCATCACACA
>DATEIS010000369.1:0-7251 GCA_035278765.1 Pyrinomonadaceae bacterium
CTCAGCTTCCGCCTCCGACAATGCATAAACATCAAAACCATATGCATCGAGGTAGTCTGCCAAATCATCGGGGGAAAGCAGATAGACGGCAGGCGAGTGGCCTGCTTCAACACGAATTTCCAGCAGGCGCTCGATTACTTCTAGTGGTGCAAAGCATCGCACAGGATCTCTGTATGTTGCCATGATTCCAGCGCCTTTCTTTTCAATTTCGTAGCACGGTCCAATTTTTCGGCTCTCGTGCTTTCACAGAACGAACTGTTTGATGTACGCAAGATGAAAGTAGTTTGTTCTTCCTGAACATTTATTCACTAGCGAAACTTGTCACTTAGTTTGACGCACGAGTTAACTAAAAAGTTCCAAAATGAGCAGCGAACAACCAAATACCTCGACCACTCAACCGCCGTCGCCACCACCGCCAAACTTCATCGCCGTGTTGCGAGAAATGCTGCGGGCTTCAGACAAAGTGAGCGATCTGATCTTCAGCCCGGGCCGGCCGCCACAGATTGAATTGGCAGGAAAACTGGTCCCGGTTCGCATCGCCGGATTGGAAAAGTTGACACCGGCCCACACGGCGGGAATTGCCAAACTCATCATCGGCAATCAACCAACACCGCTCGAAAGTCTCGAAAAGACCGGCTCCGCCGACGTCTCGTTCAGCGCTCCCGGTGATGCGCGCTTTCGCGTCAATATCTTTAAGCAGCGCGGCACGCACGCGATCGTCATGCGTGTGATTCCGATGCGGCCGCCGCGATTCAGTGATTTCAATCTGCCTGAACAACTGAAAGACATAGTAGATATTAAAAACGGGATCGTGCTCGTCACTGGCCCAACCGGCAGCGGTAAGAGTTCGACACTCGCGGCGATCATCGATCTGATCAACGAGACGCACTACTACCACATCGTGACCATCGAGGATCCAATCGAGTTTCTGCATACGCACAAGAACTCTACGATTCACCAGCGCGAGCTGCACTCCGATACGCCAAGCTTCGCAATCGCGCTGCGCGCAGCGCTGCGGCAGGCGCCCAAGGTGATCCTCGTGGGTGAAATGCGTGATCGTGAAACCATAGAAGTTGCCCTTGAAGCGGCTGAAACCGGCCACCTCGTGTTGTCTACCTTGCACACCATCGACGCGTCGAAGACAGTCGACCGCATCATTGGCGTGTTTCCGAAGAACGAAGAGAAAGTGATCAGGACGCGTATTGCGCAGTCGTTTCGCTTCATCGTCTCGCAACGACTGATTCCGCTGTCGGACGGGAAGGGAAGAGTCGCGGCGATTGAGATTCTCAAGTCGACAATGCGCACGCGTGAATATATCGAGAAGGGTGAATCGGAAGGGAAGTCGCTGATCGACGCGATGGAACAGGGTGATCAAGAGGGAATGCAGACTTTCGACACCGTGATCGAGCACTTCATCAGGGACGGAGTGGTAAGCATTGAAACAGCTTTGCCGTATGCGACCAACCAAAACAATTTATTGCTGAAGATCGCTGATCTGAAAGGCGCGCCACCGCCACCGTCAGCCGAACCCGCGCGAGACGAAACCTCGATGCTGGATTTAATCGAACCCTGATCCGTGAAATCTGTGGCAAAAACCAGCCACGGATTACACGGATGATGGTCGATTTGCTATTATGCCTTCGAGATTCGGATGATGTTCTTGAAGGTTCAAAAGGCCCTTCTGGGCCTTCTATTTCTGGCAGCCTTCTCCCCAACGACAGCCTACGCCGACGATGAAATTCGTATCGACTTGCCTGCCGGCGGCCAGCTAAAGGTTCGTAATGATTTCGGCAATATCAGCGCCGAGGTCTGGAACAATAGCTACCTGGCTGTTTCGGCCAGCATTGGTGGCGATGGTTCCCAGCGACTTAGCCGTTCGCCCATAATCATCGACAACCGCGGGTCGTTACTAACGATCTCGGTCGTGCGACGGCCTATCGATCCGGTAGTGCCGATTCATCTCAAAATCAAAATTCCTGAAAATGCAGACATCAACGCGCGCTCTCTGCGAGGAACGATTAAGTCCACGCTCGGTGGGACGCCAACGATCGAAAGTCAGCCTTTTCAGACTCAGATCGGGGATGGCAGCAGGAAAATCGATTTACAGACCGAAAGCGGTGAAATTCTTTTGGCATACGCGGCGGTTTCTGACGTTACCAATAATTCTACTCCGAAGCCACCCGAACTAATCGGCGCCAACGATCCAAAACGTCCGGCAGGAACACCCGCGGATCCGAACGTCGGCGGTGACATCACTGAAGGCGACGTCATACGCGTCGATTCGCAACTGGTTACACTGAACATCAGCGTAATCGATCGTGGCACAAACCGTGGATTCGTTGGCCTGGGCCAGCCGGATTTCAAACTCTTCGAAGACGGTGAAGAGCAGCGCGTTGTGCAGTTCGAATCTTCCTCGGCTCCATTCGATCTGATTCTATTAATCGATCTATCCGGATCGACAAGGGAAGTTGTAAAACTCATTCGTGCGGCCGCACTGCGGTTTGTCCAAGCGGCAAGACCTGCAGATCGTATAGGCGTGATCACTTTTGCAGGCGAAGCGACAGTCGTTTCCCCCCTGACTGCCGACCGCGAACTACTGCGACAGAGAATCGAAACCATCGACACCGCTCGCGGCGATACAAAGCTGTACGACGCAACCAACTTTGCGATGGACGAGGTTCTGAAAGAGTCGAAGAAATCGAGACGGTCGGCGATCGTACTGATGAGCGATGGTCTTGATGGAACGATTCCCGGCATCAGTGGACAACAAGGTTCGCGGCGCAGTTATCAGGAGACGCTGCGAAACATTCAGGAGTTTGACGGTGTCTTGTACACCTTGTGGCTGAACACTGAGTATGAAGCGATGAGCCCGCTCGACACGCAGCCCGAAGCTTTCGATGCCGGTCACGATCGCATGAAGGAAATGGCTGACGTGGGGGGCGGTGTTTTCTACGAAGTCCAAAAACTGACGGATCTCGCGGGTGCTTACGAACAAGTCGTAGCGGATTTGGGAACGATGTACAGTTTGGCTTATCGTCCGACAAACAGTGCACGTGATGGAAAATGGCGAGCGATCAAGATCAAGGTCGATCGCACTAATGCTGTAGCGCGTGGCAAACGTGGTTACTATGCGAATTGAGTTTTTCACGCAAAGATGCAAAGGAGCGAATGTAAATGTCTTTGCCCCTTTGCGTCTTTGCGTGAAAACTATCCTCGTCCTGTTTCTTTTCAGTAGCCTCGCGAAGAGCCAGGAGCCCGCGGAAACGATTCGCATCGATTCAGATCTCGTCGATCTAAAAGTAAGTGTGCTTGGCTTCGCTCCCAATAATCCGCCGCCGTTACTCGAGCCGAGAGACTTCCTCGTTCTCGAAGACGGCGTGCCGCAGGAAATCACCTTTTTCGCTGCGGCCGACACGCCATTCGATCTCGTCCTGCTACTCGACCTATCCGGTTCCAATTCAAAAAATCTGAAGATGATTCGAAACTCCGCCAAGCGATTCGTGGATGCAGCGCGTGATGTCGATCGCATTGCGCTCGTGACTTTCACCGATCAGCCCGCGTTATATTCGACGTTCAGTTTGGACCGTAAGAAATTAAAAAAGACGATCGACGATATGGACGAAGCCGTCGGCGGTACAAACTTCTGGGACTCGATGGACTGGGTTCTGCATGACCTGGTCACGCAGGGAACAGGCTTGCGTCGGAGTGCGATCGTGGTAATGACTGACGGAGTTGATAACGCAATTCCGGGTGTTGCAGGGCCTGGTTCGAGACTGCCGTTTGAGGGATTGCTGGAACGGATTAGAAGTTCCGAAAGCATTGTTTTTCCGATCTACCTCGACACCGAAGAAGAAAACGTGAAGCGCTATCACGTTCCGCGTGAAGCCTATGCGCGTGCACGCGAACAGCTTGGTCAAATCGCAAATGTTTGCGGCACGCCGATGTACAAAGCTGCGCGTTTGAGTGATCTCGACGTTGTTTATGCGCAGGTAGTGCGTGACCTCAGCACCGTCTACAGCATCGGCTACCGGCCGACGAATCGATCGCTTGATGGAAAATGGCGTTCGCTCGAAGTTCTATTCACCAAAAGAGCAGACCTCTTTGCCCGCACCAAACGCGGCTACTACGCGAAACTCCGGTCCTAAAGCTTGTAAATGTCCGTGAGCAGACTATAATGCTCCGGAGACTAGCGCCCGCCCCACAATTCTTGGATTGCGATTCGGAGGGTATTTCGATGAGAAAAACTTCCAGCCTCCTGGTATCTTTCACTGTTTCCCTTTCCCTCATCGTGTGTTGTGCGATTGTCGGCTTTGCTCAAAATCGAGAAAAGTTCGTGATTTCTGCCAAGGCAGGCGGGATTAATGCCATTACCGGTCAGGCGAGCGTTCATGGCCGTGGTGAATCTGACTGGCAGCAACTCCTGATCACTGACGATTTGGATGCCGGCGATCGCGTACGAACAGCGTATGACGGGCGCGTAGAAATTCTCCTCAATCCCGGCTCCTACCTGCGTTTGGGTGGTGATTCGGAGGTCGAACTCTCAAACAATAGTCTTGAGAATTTGGAAGTACGTCTGTTGCGAGGAACTGCGATTGTTGAAGCCACTGGTCTAGACGATCTCGACCTGAATATAAACATCAGCACGCCGCATACAAAGCTGGCGATCGTGAGACAAGGTCTTTACCGGCTGAATGTCGTGCCGGAAAACGCCACGGAACTGATTGTTCGAAAGGGTCGCGTCATTCTCAGCGATTCACACACGAAGGTAAAAGGCGGAAATAAGGTCGTTTTCAACGCCACCAACGTGTCAGTCGCATCGAAACTTACCAAAGAAGAGAAGAAGTCTACGGACGCGGAAGAAGTAGACGTTTGGAGTAAAGACAGAGCAAAAACGCTGGCGAAGGCCAACAGTCGCATCAACGATCGGATGTTCAACTCTGCTTTTGCGACGTTTAGAGATTTGGATCCGTTCTCGCTCGATCCCTTCTCGCGGCGACTCGGGGTTTGGTTCTACAACTCCAATGCTCGCTGTTACACGTTCCTGCCGTTCTTTAATGGTTTTGGATCGCCATATGGGTCGTCGTACAACACGTCCATATACTATCCACCGGCTTACTCTAACCCTCGATATCCAAACAGCAACGGTAATCAGCCGCAAACTGGGTCCAACGGTGGTCACAGTTATCCTTCAGGAAGCGGCGGATCCGGAGGCGGCAACAGCTATCCCTCGGGTGGTGGCGGAGGAAGCCGTCCTACGCCATCGTCTCCGAGTGTAGCTCGCCCGGACGGCGGATTTGGTGGTGGTCGCGAGCGGAGCCCGGATAGGCAAGGCGGGCTGCAACGGCAGGTCACGCCTGCGCGACCAGACCAATAAAGGCCACAAAAAGCACAGAAGGCACAAAAGGCACAAAGGTTAGCGCAAGCTGCTTTGTGCTTTTTGCGTTGGTTTCTGGCTTAGCTCGTCTAGTTCTTCGTTGATTAGAGCTTTGATCTCCGGGGCTTTTAGTCCGGCAAGGATTAGCTGCGTTAGGGCGGTCCTTAATTGCGCACGGAGGCGGTCGTCCGGCTTTTCTTTGAGTGTTTGGGAGATGACGATGGCGCCCGAGCCGTGACGGACACGAATCAAACCCTCTTTCTGCAAGCGGCGATAAGCAAAGGCGACTGTATTGAGGTTAACACCGAGGTCTGAGGCCACCTGTCTGACCGGTGGCAACAGCGTACCCGCCTCCAGCTCACCTCGCGCAATGAGAGTCTTAATCTCATCCACGAGCTGCTGGTACAGTGGCCGTGCGTCTCTTTCATCAACTGTAACGAACATATTGTCTGGTGATTGTATACACCAGACAATTTGCGACTGTCCAGCACTATCTTGCTAAATCTTGTAAGTCCTGTCTACCTGATGGACTCAGCTAATGACACCGCTGATTCAATCACGCTATCCAGATTCGCCTCTAGACTCACGGTATCCCCGACCACGAAAAGATTTGGCAGTGAGGTCATGTGAGACTGAATTGGCTGGCCCTCGACGCCCAATACCATCCCGAGTTTTCGTCGTGTCTGGTCGTAATAAGTGCGGGGATTGGCGGTCTCGATGATCTCGATATCACCGCCAAGTTCCGGAAGAGCCGTGTGGACGCGCTTCCAGAATTGCTCCAGCGCTGCCTGATCCCACTCGTCGTAATCTTCCTCGCTCGACTGATATGTAAACCAGGAATCGATCTCCGTTTCGGTCGTGAAGGTAACCGGATGTTTACCACCCATAGCATCTGACGCTACAGCCATCGTGAACTGACCCTCACTATCCTCCACGCGCATGCGTAGTGCGGGGAGGCGTGTGACTGCCTCCTCTTCCATCACGGCATAGATAACGTAAACGCCCGTGCCCTGGAGTGTATTGAGTTGTTTCTTGATTTCAGGCGGCGTGCGGTTGAGTCCAACGAGTTTTCCGTACGTGTCCCAGATCGTGAGATTGCTGACGATCGCCATCCGTGCAAAAACTCTTTCGCCGCTCAACAGATCAACTCCGATCGCGCGTCCGGATTCGTCGTAAGCAAGCCTCAGCACTGGAGTGTCCAAACGCACCTTGCCGCCGCTGAGTTTGATCGACTCAGCCAGTCGCTCAGCCACACTAGCGGGACCACCGGCGATCGAGTAAAGAGCGCTCATAGATACCCCAGTATCGGATCCATCAGTGCGACGCAATATGTAGGGAGATTGCAGCAGTGATACCTGGGGAACAGCTACAGGCAACTGCGAGAAGAGTCTGTCGTAAATTTCATCAGGACCAAACGAAGTGTAAAGTCCGAAACCCGGTTCGAAGTCATAACCCGAGAACTCCACTCGCGCGATACATCCGCCAACCTGTGACTGTCGTTCCAGCAGACAGACATGCAAACCACGAGCAGACAACAACGCCGCCACGGTTAGTCCGCCAATACCGCCTCCGACAACGACGACGTCGTACCCGTTCATCCGGTTTACTTGATGATATCTTTATCGACGAAAGCTCCCAGCACGATGAGAACTGACTGAATGCCATTGAAGACGAGGTGGATAATGAATGCCGGAAGCACCTTGCCGGACACAGCGCGAGTGACGGTTAGCGTGATACTCAGCAGCGTGATCACTGCGATCACCGCGACATTGTTCCGGTATTGAAAGACGTGTACACCCGCAAACAAAAGCGACACGATCACGATTGCAACCGCGACCCCTCCCGCCTTTTCGAGCGCCTTGTAGAGCAGGCCCCTG
>DATEIS010000370.1:0-4543 GCA_035278765.1 Pyrinomonadaceae bacterium
GAGGAAGAAAAAGAAGAAGAGTGATACTGGGGCAAAAAAGCTGATTTTTCCGGCGAGTGGTCCCGGCTGCAATTTCTCCGGCATGACCATCGCGATTTGATAACCAGACAATAAACTTCGATAAGACCAGTTGAGATCCCAGCCACCAGACGTCTCCGTTTTTTCAGACGGTGAAAGCGTGTTGTCAGGGAAATCAATGTCTTTGAAGTTCGTCTTCATGCGCAGGTAAAAGTTATTTACCTGCGCTACGTCGGCACTCCCAAAACTGTAACGCCACTCGTTGAGTCCCTGAGAACTGTAGCTGACGGCAAGCTGGGCAGTCTTACCGGCGGCGACTTTGAACGACGTTGCGGCGGCGTTATCGTGATTTTTAATCGGGACTGAATTGCCGTCTACGGCGAAAACCAAGTTGTCGTAGATGGCCTTGGCGGTTGGAAACTGTAGTTGGAAATCGACAGTTTGTTCTTTGTCACTCGTGTTACGAAAACCGTAGACACCTGAAAATCCGACTTTGTAGGTGCTGTACCACAAGAGACCTTTTTGACGGTGCTGTAGATCGAGATTGACGTCGATGTTGCTACTCTCGAGCGGCAGCGGTGTAACGAATTCTTCCGTTACGGTTTTTACGACCTTCTTGCTGTTTTCAAGCGTCTCCTGCTTTTTTTCAACCTTGGTCTTGAACGAAGCGGTGGGAGGCGCCTGATTTTGTGCAGTGCCCCAGGTCGAAGCGACACGATTTGAAGAGCTGGCCCCCGAATCATATGTTCGCTGGAAAATTGTTCCGCCCAGAATGGCCCAGGCCACTGAGGTGCAGATAAATATGAACACGATGGCAGCGATTCTCTTCGTCATTTCTTCTACTCCCTGACTTATAGATTGTCTGTCGATTGTGCAGACATAAGCTCAAGGATTCTCAGGCGCGTGGGGTGAACGGGCAATGTGGTGAACCACAGAAACCGGCTGTGCAAAACTACGTGTTGCGCATCTGTTTGATGAGCGACTCCATGTGGCTCAGATAGTTTTCGAGCGCACTGCGACCTGCGACCGTCAATTTGTACTCAGTCTTAGGCATCCGGCCCTCAAAGTATTTTGAGCACGAAATGTAGCCGGCCTCTTCGAGTTTGCGTGCGTGAACGCTGAGATTACCGTCAGTGGTGTTCATCAGGTTTTTCAGGTCGCTGAAGGTCAGAGACTCATTCGCGGCCAATGCGCTGATGATTCCGAGACGCAGACGTTCGTGAATCAAGCGATCGAGGTTAGGCGCGGCACTCTTTTGCTTCGTGTTTGGTGCACGAGTCTCCACGCCCGCATCGTGTTTTCGTTCCTGTTTTGCTGTTGACTGCTTAGCCACCGTATTTCCTCACAATAATTGCTCCAAATAAGAGATGGAGCCCGCCAAAACCGACGGCCATGAACCAGTTGGTCCAGGCCGCAGGACTGAAGAGCGCGAGTGCGCCCAATGCCATAAAACAAAGACCCATCGCCGGCACGGCCCTTACTGAAAACATACCGCCGGTGATCACGCCCGTTCCGTAAAGCAGGAGCCACATTCCCGGGATCGTATTGAACTGTCCGGCTCGGGCGAGAACCAGAGTTAAAAGTCCGCCTGCGATTACCGAAGGCGCGAGACTGAACAAAGCTTTGCGTCCTGATCCTGAGAAGAGGGGCGTGTGCGTGGCGCGGGCTTTCCGGTCCATGGACCAGCCGGCAATCAAAAGCGAGATCAAGCCTTCAGCGAGCCATGTATAAACCCACAACTTGAAACTTGGTTGCCGAGAGGCGATGACGCTTGCGGCGAGCGCCGTTAAGCCGATGGTCATTTCACCGCGACCGGAGATTCCCGTGAAGGGCGTGGCGCGCTCCATGGTTTCGCGTATATAGCGAAGATTGTCCATGGCGCGATCGGAGACAAACCGGACAGGTTCCATGGCAACGGATTTTAAGTCCGTAGCGTGAATTCTGTCAAGTACTTTGTGAGGCAAAGATATTGTAGGTCCTATAAGACGAATAGGACCTATTCTGTTGTTAAGGCTTCAGCCAGCAGTTCCGCCTGCTCTTTCTGATGGATGCTGTAAGACCCGGTGGCTGGGCTCGCGGAGGCGCTGCGTCCCACGTACTGTGGATTCTCGAGCCGATCCCGAACAAACGTCCAGCCGCCCATGTTCTGAGGTTCTTCCTGCGCCCAGACGATCTGATTCGCATTTGGATATTTCGCGAGCGTATCCCGCAAACTGTTTGCTGGGAAAGGATAGAGCTGCTCGAGACGCACTATCGCGACAGTCCGATCTTCAGTCTTCTTTCGGGCCTCGGCGAGATCGTAATAAACCTTGCCGCTGCACAGCACGACTCTCTTTACCGTATCGCGATCCGTGATCTCCGCATCGTCAATCAGCGGTTGAAAGCCTCCAGTCGAAAGGTCGTCGATGCTCGACGATGCTGCCGGCAAACGAAGCAGACTCTTCGGCGTCATCACGATCAGCGGGCGCTCCATGCCTGGTCGTACCTGCCGTCGCAACAAATGAAAGTACTGCGCCGGCGTTGTCGGATAACAAACCTGTAGATTGTTTTCAGCACAGAGTTGCAGGTATCGCTCAAGACGCGCGCTCGAATGTTCCGGTCCCTGTCCTTCGTAGCCGTGCGGCAGGAGCATCACCAGTCGTGAAGTCTGTTTCCACTTATCTTCGGAAGCGGCGATGTATTGATCGATGATCGTTTGCGCGCCGTTTCCAAAATCACCAAACTGCGCTTCCCACAAAACGAGTGCGTCTTTTGAAACGACTGTGTAACCGTATTCAAATCCCAGGACGCCTTCTTCCGACAACGAGCTATCGTAGACATCGAAACGCGCGTCAGCATTTTTCTCCGAACGTAACTCCGCGAGCGGCGCCCACGTTTGTCCGGTCTGCGTGTCGTACAGAACAGCATGACGCTGGCTGAACGTGCCGCGCCCTGAATCCTGTCCGCTCAAACGCACGCGATTGCCGTCGAGCACGAGCGAGCCGAAAGCAATTGCTTCCGCAAACGCCCAATCGAGTGGCAGACTGCCGTCGCCCATCTTCGCGCGGCGTGCGAGTTGGCCCACCATCTTCGGATTAACGTGAAAGCCATCCGGAACCACCGCGATCTTGTGTGCAAGGTTCTTGATCGTTTCAGCAGAAACTCCGGTCGGAATCACTTCAGATCCGTCCATCTCCTCAACACGCGCCTGCGGCTGTTTCGGTTCTTCCGCGACTTCTCGCTTCGCATTCGCGAGCGCTGCTTCATAACCGCGCACGCGCTCCGCGATGAGATTGTTGACTTCTTCTTCAGTGTAGACGCCTTCTTTGATCAGACGCTTCGCGTAAACCGTGCGTACGCCCGGATGCGCTTTGACACGCGCGTACATCAACGGTTGCGTGTAACTTGGCTCATCGGTTTCGTTGTGACCAAGCCTGCGAAATCCGATCAGATCGAGCACGACGTCTTTGTTGAAGTCCTGGCGATAGTCAAGCGCGATCTGCAGCACGCGATATGCGGCTTCCGGATCGTCGCCATTGATGTGGAAGATCGGCAACTGCGTCATGCGCGCGACGTCGGTGGAGTAGATCGTCGAACGCCCGGCTTCGGGAGAAGTCGTGAACCCGATTTGATTGTTGATGATGATGTGGATCGTGCCGCCGGTTCGATAACCCTTCAAGCCGGCAAGATTCAGGGTTTCCATCACAATACCCTGGCCCGCAAAAGCGGCATCGCCGTGCAGCAACACAGGCAGAGCCAGATCAATGACCTGTTCGCGTGTTGCTCCACGCTGGCCCATCATCTCGTCCTGCGTCGCACGGACCATTCCCTCGACAACCGGATCGACGGCTTCCAGGTGGCTCGGATTCGGCGAAAGTGACAGTTGAACTTTACGACCGTCAGCCAGAACGCGCTCACCCGTTGCGCCCTGGTGATACTTCACGTCGCCCTCATCGGCCGGAAACTCCGGATGCACAGAGCCTTCGAAAGCCGCGAAGATCCTTTCACATAGATTCCCAATCACGTTTGCGAGCACATTCAAACGTCCGCGATGGGCCATGCCGAATGTGATGGCTTCGACGCCGCGAGCAGCGGCGCCTTCGACCAATCGGTCGAGCAGTGGAATGATCGTTTCGCAGCCTTCGAGTGAAAAGCGTTTCTGTCCGAGATACTTCGTGTGCAGAAAACGTTCAAACTGTTCCGCCGAGATCAACTTCCAAAGCAGACGTTTCTTTACTTCGACCGGAATCGGTTCCGGTTCGACAAACTGCCGGCGGATCTGGTCGCGAATCCACTGCTTCTCTTCTTTACTCTGAATGTGGCGATATTCGATGCCGACCTTGCCGCAGTATGCGCGTTGCAGGATGTCGAGAATCTCTCGCAACGTGCCGCTTTCGCGATTTGCGAGTCCATCGGTGATGAAGACTCGGTCGAGATCCCAGATCGTCAGGCCGTAGTTCTCGATATCGAGCTCCGGGTGATAAAGAATCGGCAGCGCGTGAAGCGGATCGGTGTCAGCGAGCAAATGACCACGCACTCGATACGC
>DATEIS010000371.1:0-13592 GCA_035278765.1 Pyrinomonadaceae bacterium
CCTTGCCGACGAAATCCGAACTCGAACGATTTTTAGCCGAACTGTAGGGGCGGCCCTCCGTGGCCGCCCGTGGTTTGTGCACGGGTTCGAGAAGCAACGACCTCGGGTTTGGCGAACACGATCAAAACCACGGGCGGCCACGGAGGGCCGCCCCTACAGTACGTCCCACAGTGCTTGTGGTAAACTCCCGACAACTCACAAACATCGGAGTGTTATGACTACCAAACTAAAACCTCTCACAATTGCCGATTTGGACGCGATACCCTACAGAGAAGGCTATCGCTACGAAATAATAGAAGGAGAACTATTTGTGTCCCGCGCACCCGGCCTCACACATCAAGTAGTGCTGTCTAATCTTATAGTCAGGATTGGAGGTTTCCTGAATGACAATCCACTTGGAACGTTTGTTCCGGGTCCTGGAGTAATTCTAAGCAACTACACCGGAGTCATTCCCGATCTCGTCTTCTTTACTCGCGACGAGCGCGATACGCTTGTTGCGGATGAGCGCTTGCACGGCCCTCCATCTCTTGTGGTCGAGATTCTATCGCCGGGTTCATCAAACATTCGTCGTGATCGTGTTTCGAAGCTACAGGTTTACGGTAAACACGGTGTGCCGGAATACTGGATTGTCGATCTGAAGAACAGGGCCATCGAGAGATATGTCAATCAGAGTTCGTCCCTGATTCTTCAGGAAACGTTGGGCGAGGAAGAAACGTTAACGACACCTGCGCTTCCGGGTTTCTCATGTCGCGTGAGCGAGGTATTTAGTCACATCTAAAACTGTATGAAACTATTCATCGCAATCGTTCTAACAATGTCATTGCTCTCCACTCCTTTAACTGCTCAAAAACAAGCCGGCGGCGATCCGGAACTGGCACGCAAGATTGCGCGCTTCGCGCCGACCACCTTAACGGCTGACACTTCCAAACTAACGCCGAAAGATCGGCAGGCTCTCAGCAAGATCATCGCGGCCGCAAAGCTGCTCGATCCGTTGTTCCTGCATCAGGTTTGGAGCGGCAACGAAGCACTCGAAAAGAGGTTGCTGGCTGATAAGACCGCGGTGGGTCGCCAGCGGCTCCACTATTTCTACATCAACGATGGCCCATGGTCGCGTCTTGACGAGAAAGAGCCATTCATCGACGGCGTGCCGCGTGAGAAGCCTCTGAACGCGAACTATTATCCTGACGACATGACGAAGGACGAGTTCAACTCGTGGCTCGGGGGCCTGTCCGACGCAGACAAACAAAAGGCAACCGGTTTCTTTTACCTGATTCGACGTGGTGCGGACCGCAAGCTCACCATCGTTCCGTACAGTGAGGCTTACAAAGAATATTTGGCGCCCGCTGCGGCGTTGTTGCGTGAAGCAGCGGCATTGACAACAAACGCAACTCTGAAAAACTTCCTGAATAAACGCGCGGATGCATTCAGCTCAGACGACTACTACGAAAGCGACGTCGCCTGGATGGATCTCGACTCGCCAATCGACGTCACCATTGGTCCATACGAAACCTACGAAGACGAGCTGTTCAGTTACAAAGCCGCCTTCGAAGCCTACATAACACTGCGCGACGATGCTGAGACTGCGAAACTCGCAAAGTTCAGTGCGCACTTGCAGGAACTGGAAAACAATCTACCGATGGATCCGCGCTATCGGAATCCAAAACTCGGCGCCGCTTCACCGATTCGCGTCGTGAACGAAGTCTTCGGTTCGGGTGAGGGCAACAGTGGCGTGCAGACCGCCGCCTTCAATCTGCCGAACGACGAACGAGTGGTAAAAGAAAAAGGCTCGAAGCGCGTAATGCTGAAGAACGTGCAGGACGCCAAGTTTAATAAGACACTGATTCCAATCTCCAAAGTCGTCCTCGATCCTGCGGAGCAATCAGCACTCGCCTTTGAATCGTTCTTTACACACATCCTTTGTCACGAACTGATGCATGGGCTTGGACCACACAACATCAACGTGGGTGGGCAGGAAACAACTGTGCGCAAGCAGTTAAAGGAACTCTATTCCGCGATTGAAGAAGCGAAGGCGGATATGACCGGGCTGTGGGCGCTTCAGTACATGATCGATCACGGCATGATCGAGAAGAGTATGGAGCGGACGCTTTATACAACTTATCTTGCGAGCATGTTTCGCTCGGTGCGTTTCGGAATCACCGAAGCACACGGACGGGGCGTCGCGATGCAGTTTAACTACCTGACTGATGAAGGGGCGATAAAGTTCAACGAAGCCAAAGGAACGTTCAGCATCGATCACGCGAAGATCAAAGACGGCGTGACAAAACTCACGCGGGATCTGTTAACGCTCGAAGCTGAGGGTTCTTATGATAAGGCAAAGGCGATACTGGATAAGTTTGCGGTGATTCGCCCGCCGATGCAGCAGGCGCTCGATAAGCTGAAGAGTGTGCCGGTGGATATCGAGCCGGTGTTTCCGCTCGCGAAGTAATAGATCCTAACGCTTGAACTGCTTTCTGAAGAACGTCGCGATCTTCCAGGCGTCGATGGCTTTCCATGGAAGTTCGCCGGTGGTGTAGTGGCCGCAGGGAAGCCAGACGATGTCGAGAGGGAGCTTGTTTCGTTGTGCTTCGGCGATCGCTTCGCGTGAGAGGTCGAGAGGAAACGTCAAATCGTAGCGGGCCACAATGAAGCGAATCGGCCGGTGGCCCATCTGAGCGACGCGAGGCATGAATGGCAGTGGGCTGATCGGCGCCCAGTAATCGCGCAACTCGTCGAGCGTCAAGCGATCCCCAAAACTCGCCCTCACGTGTGCTGTCGATAACCCGTGCCATACCACATCTGCCACATAACCCGAAACGTGATTAAAGGCTCCCGCATTCAGATCGGGCTCGTGAGCAAAGGCGAGAAAGGCGATGCACGAGCCGACGCTGGTGCCGAGAATACCGACGCGTTCGTAGCCCTCCGCTTTCAACCACTGTACTGCTGCACGAGTATCCAGCACAGCCTGACGCATCGACTGAATGGTGCGTCCGACGTTTGAGCTGACGAGATGATCTGCGCGCTCGAGTTCCGGCGGGTTGCGTTGCAGATGATACGGAAGCGTCAAACGCAGTGCCGACATCCCGATCATGTTAAAGATCCGGCACGCTTCCACGTGACTTTCCGGTTGCGCATTCCATTGCGGCAACACGACCACCGCATTGCGTGGACGTTTTCCGTTTTTGATCTTTGCCGGAAAGAACCGACCGTGCGCAATGTTGTTTTCCGCCGAAGGCGTTTTAACCGCGCTCGTCCAGGTTAATTGATCACCCTCGAGTCGATAATCGGTTACCGGCGGCAAAGTGTAAAAGTCGTCGCTTGCCGTCATTACCCCTACAGTGTGTTTGCGGAATAATTCGCGCGGATCGTCGCCATTTACATGGTCGACGATGTACTCCAGGCCCCATTCAAAAGGGCGCACAAGGCGGTTGTTATCGCGCTGGTGATACCAGCGTTCCCGCCGGTACATGTAGTTCTTCCAGAAGGTCACGAGCGGCAGATCCTAGCACACAGATCTACGCGGATGAAAACGGGTAAAAATCCGTCTTCATCCGCGTTAATCTGCGTTCTAGTTACAGGTGGAGAGCTTGAAGCTGTGAATATATGTGTTCCAGTTAAAGCTACCGTTAGCCGGCTGGAACTGCGTTGTGAAGACCATCGTGCAGCCGTCAACCGGGTCGACGCTGATGGTGCTGTAGTCGCCCCATCGGGTCAGATTTCCGGTCTGCGAGCCGCTTCCAACGAGCACCGAGGTCTCGTTGCCCATCATTCCTGCCGGATCCGAAGGACCGCGATAGGCGTAACGAATACTCGGCACGATGGTCGCGCTCGAGATGTTGTAACCGATAGCGATACCACCGGTTTTATCAATCGCAGCGCTTCCCATCCAGCGAAAATCGTTGGTCGGCGCAAAGGTTCCCTGTTGGTTAACCACCGGCGCCGCGGAGCCTAGCGTCTGGCCCGCAGCATTCCGCAGTTCATACCAACGAATTCCAACACCCGTGCCACTGGTCACCGAATGATTGATGACCAACGACTCGTGAGTACCGAAATTTCGGTAACTGAGTCGATACATCAGTCGATCAGCTAGAGTATCGAGATCCGTAGTGGTTCCAGGTTGTGGAATGCAGGCGCCGCCACCACACGCGCGGCTAAATGCGGCCACGCCTGCAACAGTTGTTGGACCAGTAAGTGTGCCGGTTCCGGCAGTCCAGTTCACCGCGAAGCGCCAGAACTGAACCGTACTAGTGCCAATGCTCATCAACAGATTTGGTGAGCCCGCTGGCGGCAACGTGGTGCCTTCGAGGTCCGCGGGTTCCATGCTGTGACCGGCAGTAGTATTGACGCAGGCTTGCCGTGCCGAAAGTCCAGCCAACATGCGGGCGCGCTCAAGGGCGCACACTGTGTTGCCTGTAAACGAACGGCCATTACGAAACATGTTGTAGCTGATGTAATACGCATCAGGCCACACGCCCATCTTGGGATAGTCGTTGAAGCTTCTATCGTAAGAGAAGGCATAGCGGAAGTAGGTTCCAGTCGGATCGGGACTCGTCGAAACGGCAACACACTGAGTGTACGGTGTGCCGGAGACAGCGAACTGCGTCAACACCCAACGGTCGGCCAATTGATCGTATTGAACAATCGGATCGCCGTCGTTGTCTGACTGGCAGCGACCGCCAAAACCCTGCCACACGACATTGCCATTTTTCGGAAATCCAGGAACGATATTGAATGCCGTGATCTCGTTGCTTCCATTTCTGGTCAACGTGTAAATCGCGTAACGCAGATTGACCCATTGCACATAGTGATTTGGTCCAACGTCGCCAGTGGTGTCCGGTGGCGCCACTAAGGCGGATGGATTCACGGGTACGCCATTGGTTGATGCTTTGATCTCAGCCAGAGCGGACGTCGAGCCGACGCTCTTTTCGGCGAGGGGATCAGTAAACGGCTTGTTGCTATTTCCGACTGGCTGCGGCCGGCCGGGCTCAAAGTCCTTACCGCCGCGAGCAGGCGCCGGCTTTTCACCGGTGTCAAACATTTCGCGCAGCGGTTTGGGAGTCTTGTCGAATTTTGTCGGGTAGCTAATCTCGGCTCGATGTTGGAGTGCCGTATCGCTTTGGGCATTAACCATCAGAGGCATCGAGGTAACGCTACATAAAATGGTGATCATTACCAGGGCATGAATCTTCTTCACGAAATCCTCCGAATCACGGGCTAGAAAGTGAGTTACGAGTTGCGGTAGTTTTTGGGAGGAGCGCAGTATAGCACTGATAATTGCGGATTACTATCGGCTGTCGTTGTCCGGCGTTTCCTTATTGGCGAGGAGTTCGGGGCTCAAAAAGGCGCCGAATTATTTGGGGTAAAAGCAGTGTAGTCTGGAGAATCGACCCGGTCGTGAAGCGGCGGGCGAAATCGCGAAACATCGCGCCGGCCTGTTTTGAGTAAGGGAACCACCAGACATCAGCCAAACGCGGCATCGCGTTGACGTGAATGTGCTGCGCGCTGACGAGTTCAAGCAGCCCGAGACGGCCATGTGTCCGGCCATAGCCACTTTGCTTCACGCCGCCCCACGGGGTTTGCGCCACCGCGTGTGTGTAAACAACTTCGTTGACCATCACCGTGCCGGCGTCAACCTGTTCGGCAATCCGCTTCCCGCGAGCGATGTCGCTTGTGAACACGCTGGCTGTCAAACCGTAAATACTGTCGTTCGCCAGTCGAATCGCTTCTTCATCGGTCTTGAAGGTCATTATCGGGAGCACAGGACCGAATGTTTCATCACGCATCAGCTTCATCGAGTGATCGACGCCGGTCATAACAGTCGGCTCGTGAAACCAACCTCCCGTGCCGTTTAAGCGATGACCACCCGTGCGCACGTTTGCGCCGCGCGCGATGGCATCGCCAACGTGATCTTCGACGATCAGCAACTGTCGCTCATTCGTCATTGCTCCGATGTCGATCGCCTCGGTCGAGGCTTTGTCCTGTTTGAGCAGTTGCGTTTCTTTAACGACGAGGTCGGTGAATTGCGCGGCGATAGACTCATGAACGTAGCAACGTTCGATCGATGCGCACGCCTGCCCCGAATTGCAAAAGGCGCCCCAGATAGCTGCACGAGCCGCGTTTTCAAGATTTGCGTCTTCGAGCACGATCATCGGATCTTTGCCGCCGAGTTCGAGGACTACGGGCGTCAGATGTTTTGCCGCCATTTCAGCGACACGCTTCCCGGTGTTCACGCTGCCCGTGAACATGATCTTGTTAACACCTGCCTCGACAAGAGCAGAGCCGGTTGAGCCGTCGCCAGTGACGATTTGAACCAGGCCTTCCGGTAGTTGAGCTTGTTTGAAGACGCTTTCAATTTTCAGTGCGGTGAGGGGTGTTAACTCACTTGGTTTCACGACGACCGCATTACCCGCCATTAACGCCATTACAACTTCATCAAGAGGCGTGGCCCATGGGAAGTTCCACGGCGAAATGATTCCGACAACGCCGAGCGGTTTGTAGACGATGTAGGAGCTGCGGGCCATGTAGTTGTACTGGCCCAGCCCGATGCGGCTGCGGTCGAGTAGTTTCTCTGTGTTCGACGCAAAGTGATGCATGAGATCGAGTGTGGGGACGATCTCCATCGCGATTGCTTCGGTAACCGGTTTGCCCGTTTCGCGTGAGATTAGCTTCGCGATCTCTTCGAGTTGATCGAGCACGATCTCACGGGCACGCAGAATGAAGCGAGCGCGCTCGCCGTACGATAGTTTGGCCCATGCAGGCTGCGCGGTCCGAGCTCGACTAACTGCTGTTGCAACGTCAGCAGCGTCCATCAACGGCACGCGTCCGTTTTCCTCGCCTGTTGAAGGATCGATAGAGACGATCTCGCGTGTTTGTGTAGCTGAAAGCGTTTGCGTACTCATCGCGTGCTCATGATTATCCATCCAACCCGTCGTCGGGTACAATGCAAAACACTATGATCCGACCACAACTCAAGGAGTTTTTGCGGCGCATGGCGCCGAAGTCTGTCGCGATTATTCCGGGCGCGCACGATACGCGACGCTCAAACGACACCCATTATCGTTTCCGCCAGGACTCCGATTTTTTCTACCTGACTGGCTTTGAAGAGCCTGACGCGCTGGCAGTCATAAAGCTTGAAGGCGACAAGAAATACACGTTGTTTGTGCGTCCGAGAGATCCGGAGCGAGAGATTTGGGATGGGCGGCGAGCAGGTGTCGAAGGGGCGAAGAGTGAGTTTGGGGCTGAAGATTCGTTTCCGATTGCTGAGTTTGAATCGAAGCTGACTGACTTTCTCGATGGTACGGACGTCCTTTATTACCGTCTCGGTATCGACTCGAATCTGGATAACAAGATCATTCAGGAAATCGCGCGCATGCGTTCACTGAATCGCAAGCCGGTCAATCCGCCGCAAACGATTATAGACCCGGCCACGATCATCCACGAGATGCGCGTGCTGAAGAGTCCGGAAGAGCTGGAGATCATGCAGACGGCGGCTGACATCGCTGCCGAGGCTCATTGCGAAGCGATGAAGGCGGTGCGACCGGGCATGCAGGAATACGAAGTCGAGGCGTTGATCGAGCAGATCTTCCGCCGTCGGGGCGCAGCAGGTCCGGCGTACACATCGATCATTGGTGGTGGTCCAAATGCCACCGTGCTTCATTACATCAACAATGATGGTCAACTGCGTGACGGTGAGTTGTTACTGATCGACGCGGGCGCGGAGTTCAAGGGCTATGCGTCCGACATCACGCGGACGTTTCCGATCAATGGTCGTTACACGAAGCCTCAGCGTGAGATCTACGACCTGGTGTTAAAGGCGCAGATGTCGTGCGTGGAGATGGTGCGACCGGGCGTCACGCATGATCAGTTGAAGCAACACTCGATTGAGGTTTTGACTGAAGGCATGGTTGAGCTGGGATTGCTCGAAGGTAAGACGGAAGAGCTCATTAAGGAAAAGAAATACGAGAAGTTTTACATGCACGGGCTGGGGCACATGCTCGGCATCGATGTGCATGACGTTGGGCGTTATTACTTCGGACAGGAATCACGTGCCCTCGAACCCGGGGTCGTGATGACTGTCGAGCCCGGCATCTACATCGGGCCTGACAGCGAAGGCGTGCCGGACCAGTACCGTGGCATTGGTGTGCGGATCGAGGATGACGTGCTCTGCACCAGCAACGGCCCGAGAGTTTTGACGACCAAGGTCCCCAAGCAGGCCGAGGAGATTGAACAGTTAATGAGCCGCGGCTAAACCATTTTCTGGATAATCGCGTCCGCAAACTCCGCGGTCTTCGCGGTCCCGCCAATGTCGCGGGTTCGCACCTTGCCTTCTACAAACACCGCGAGCATTGCTTTCTCAACTCTGTCCGCCGCCTCGCGTTCACCGATGTAACGCAACATCAAAATTCCCGACTGCAATAGCGCGGTCGGATTTGCGATACCCTGACCGGCGATATCAGGCGCTGAACCATGCACCGCCTCAAACACCGCGCCCTTCTCACCGATATTCGCGCCCGGAACCAACCCCAGCCCGCCAACAAGGCCCGCACACAGATCCGAAACGATGTCGCCATACAGATTCTCAAGCAGCATCACGTCAAACTGTTCGGGACGCATCACGAGTTGCATGCACGCGTTGTCGACAATCTTGTCGTCAGCAATGATATCCGGATAGTCAATTGAGACTTTGCGGAAGCAGTCGAGAAACAGACCATCCGAAAGCTTCATGATGTTGGCTTTGTGAACCGCCGTCACCTTCTTCCTTGATTCACTCCTCGAGTGTTCGAACGCAAAACGTGCAATACGCGTCGACGCCTTCTCGGTGATGATCTTCAAACTCTCCACGACACCCGGCACCACCACATGTTCCAGTCCCGCATACAAACTTTCCGTATTCTCGCGCACGACGATGAGATCGAGTTCGGGATAGCGACACGGCACGTTTGGCAACGCACGCACGGGTCGCAGATTTGCGTAAAGATCCAATGTCTTACGCAGCCCTACGTTGACTGAAGTAAAACCTTTGCCAACCGGCGTCGTGATTGGACCCTTGAGCGCGACCTTGTTACGGATAATCGAATCGAGCAGATCCTTCGGCAGCGTTTCGCCGAATTTTTCGAGTGCCTGAGCGCCTGCATAATGGGTTTCCCATTGAATTTCCACGCCCGACGCTTCGATGATTCTAACTACGTTTGAAGCGACTTCGGGGCCAATGCCGTCGCCTGGAATCAGTGTGATAGGATGCATGGTTCGATAGTAACCAAATGGCCTATAGCAAAGGAAGTGCAGACGTCGTCATCATTGGTGGCGGCGTTATTGGTTTGGCGATCGCGCGCGGTTTGGCGCTGCGTGGCGTGCGCAATGTTTGTCTGGTTGAACGAGCAACACTCGGCACGGAAGCATCGTTTGCCGCGGCCGGCATGCTGTTGCCACAGGTCGAAGCCGACGCTGAAGACGACTTTTTCAAACTCGCCTGCCGCAGTCGCGATCTTTATCCATCATTTGCGGCAGCACTGCGCGAAGAGACAGGCGTCGACATTGAACTCGACACCACGGGAACACTCTATCTCGCACTCAACGAACACGATCACGTAGAGATCGAAAAAAGACACGGCTGGCAAACGCATGCCGGACTTGCAGTTGAACTGCTGAGCGCTGCGGCGGTGCGTGAGATTGAACCGTGCATCTCCGAATCAGTGTTCGGCGCGTTGCGATTCCCGAACGACATCCAGGTTGAGAATCGTCGACTACTTTCAGCACTCGCTAACAGCGTCACAAGTCTCGGTGTAAAAGTCTTAACTGAAACGAACGTTGAGTCACTGGAGATCGAACGAGATCGAGTCGCAGGTGTACAAACAAACCGCGGTACGATCGCGTGTAAATCGATCGTCATAGCAGCCGGAACGTGGTCGAGTTTTCTTCTGCGTTCATCCGTGTTACCGGATCCGGCGATTCAACCGGTGCGCGGCCAGATGATCTGTCTGGAATCAAAACCGCAGTTGACCCGACACGTGCTCTACAGTCCGCGAGGTTACCTCGTACCTCGTCAGGATGGCCGCCTTCTTGCCGGTTCGACGAGCGAGAATGCAGGCTTTGCAAAGCGCATAACTGCCGGCGGAATAAACTCGATACTGCAAAATACACTCGAGATTTCACCTGCGATCGCAACGTTGCCCATCGTCGACACCTGGGCGGGGCTACGGCCGCGGCCCGCTGACGGTTTGCCTGTGCTGGGTGCTTGTGGTGAAATTGACGGCGTACTTTATGCAACCGGGCATTACCGAAACGGAATCCTACTCGCGCCTTTGACTGCGGAGTTGATTACCGAAGCAGTCGTGACAGGCGTGACTTCGCCGTTACTGGCTCCCTTTAGTCCCGATCGTTTTAGCTCGCAACCCGTTTTACGATGATTTTAAGAGTCTTAATCCTTGTCCTTCTGGCCTCTGTGTCGACCTTTGCCCAGGGTCTCGCCCCGACCGGCAAGTCGTCGGATTCGACAGACGACAAGCGTTCAGCCCAGACACTCTACGAAGACGCAAACGGTTATCTCGGACGAAAATATCAGGAATTCAACAAGCAGAAGCTGCCATACGATCCCAAGCTCGAAGCGCAGACGAAAAAAGAGCAGAAAGATCTCGCCGTCAAAAACGCCGCGATTATTAAGTCGCGTTCATCCTTAAAAGCCGACGACATTTATTACCTCGGTATGCTTCATCATCTTGCCGGTGACGCTGACTCGGCCCTGACCACGATGCGTCAGCTCTTAAAAGACGATCCGGACGGTCAAAAGGCACAAGCGGCTCGCAATGTCGTGGTCCTGTACACAGTCAAAAAAGATCTACTTCCGGAAGCGAACGCAACAGTCGCCGCATACGGTCGACATCAGCCACAGAGCGCCGACGATCGTTATCGCATGGAATTGCTAATCACCGACGCCTACATGCGCGCGAAGGATTACGCATCAATGACGACGCATGCGAAGCAAATGCTCGAAGCGTCGAAGAAATATATCGAGACGAACAAAGGCGAAGTTTTCCGGCGCGACGAGATGTTGTTGAAGTCGACAGTGCTGCTGGCCGACTCGTATCTCAAAACAAACCAGAAAGACATGGCTGCTGCAGCACTGACTGACTTGCGACGCCTCGCGATTCAGTTGCCATCGGCGAATCTCTACAAAGACACGACGTTACGCCTGGTCCGAATCAATCCAGCCGTGGATGTGGACCAGCTTTTCGACGACAGTCTGGTTTCAGCAAACACGCCGTTGCCGGAACTTGAGGCAGACGAGTGGGTCGAACAGCAGCCGGTGAAACTGAGCGATTTGCGCGGGCAAGTGGTGCTAGTCGACTTTTGGGCGCCGTGGTGTGGTCCATGTCGTTACACCCTCCCGCAATTGTCGCGCTGGCACGGCGCATTCAAGAGCAAGGGACTCGTGATCCTGGGCGTGACGAAGTACTATGGACACGGCGATCAGCAGCCATTGGCGCCAGCCGAAGAGCTCGTTTACTTGCGCAACTTCCGTACGCGTAACCGGTTGCCGTACGGGTTTCTGATTTCGGACTCGGACCAGAACGCGATCAATTATGGAGTGTTTTCGATTCCGACTTCGTTTTTGATCGATCGCAAAGGGGTGGTACGTTACATCTCGCTGGGCGCGAGCGAAGATGAGATTCAAAAGTTAGGTGAGTTGATTAAGAAGTTGGTCGAAGAAAAGTAGGCCACAAAAAGGCACATAAAGCACAAAAGTAGTTGTTATGGAAGATCAGGGCATTACATTATTTCGGATTGGAATCTCGTTTGCGGCGGGAATACTTTCGTTCCTCTCGCCGTGTGTCCTCCCGCTGGTGCCGGGTTACATCTCGCTGATTTCCGGGGTCAGCATCGACGGGCTGAAAGAGGGAACGAGCAACAAGCGCGCAGTGATCATCAACTCACTCGCGTTCAATGCAGGTCTGTCGGTCATCTTTCTGATTCTCGGTACGACTGCGGGATTGGTCGGAGCGGCGATCACGAGCAATCCGTGGGTGCGAATCATCGGTGGTCTCGTAATCATCGCGTTTGGTCTGCAACTGATCGGTCTGCTCAAGATTTCTGCACTCTACAAAGACACACGCTTCTTTTCAGACGATAAACCACGCGGCATTTTTGGCTCCGCTGCGTTAGGTATGGCATTCGCGGCGGGTTGGACTCCATGCATTGGTCCAATACTCGGCGGCATCATCGGACTCGCGGCTACGAGCGGCGGCTGGCGCAGCGGCCTCGTGCTTTCGGCCTTTTACTCTGCCGGACTTGCCGTGCCGTTTCTTCTGACCGGCCTCGGCATCAATCAGTTTCTGAGTTTCTACAAAAATTTCCGCCGCCACCTGCACAAGGTTGAGGTCGTTTCCGGAGTTGTGTTGATTGTGGTGGGACTGCTTGTGATGAGCGGTCAGTCCACTTTGCTGGCCAGCTCGAGATTCATGGCTCTCGTTCCGAACGCCGAGGGTTTGCTGAACCGTTGGTTCAAGACAGACCCGCCACCCGTGAAAGAGTCTACAACCGCAGATGCAAACAAAAAGTTCGAAATGGCGCCCGACGTCGAGTTTCAAACACTCGCAGGCCAGCCGTTTCGTCTCAAACAACTTCAGGGCGAGGTCGTGCTGCTGAATTTCTGGGCCACCTACTGCATTCCCTGTCGCGAAGAGATTCCGGCGCTGAACGCGTTGCAGCAGGAACTTCAACCGCAGGGACTGAAGATCGTCGGTGCGTCACTCGACGACAGTGCTGAGGGTGTGAATGCCTACCAGCAGGAAGTCGCGAAGTTTGAGTATCAGGTCTTGCTTGGTGGTGGGGATGCGAAGGTAAAATTTGCGCAATCGGTGTTGCCGACAACATACCTGATCGATCGCCAGGGTCGCATTCGTGACAAGGTAATTGGCGCCCGTGACAAGGCTTCCTGGGAAGCGCTGGTTAAGCCGCTGCTGGCCGAAACGCCTGCAACTGCGAGTGCTGCTAATTAATCAAGAGTAGTTCGAGGGAGTAGTACCATGAAGAAACTCTTAATCGTCCTTGCTTTCATCGCGTTCTTTATTTCACCTGCCGGTGTGCAAGCACAGTCGCACGAGTACTCGCCGCTGACTGAACAGACGGTGAACTACAAAAACTGGACACTCCCGAATCTCACTTCAGACAAACAGGAAGAACTGCGCCAACTCATCGAGGGCAAGAAGCTGGTGATGATTGTTTACTTCGCACCGTGGTGCGGCAACTGGCGCTACGAAGCTCCGATTGCTCAGAAGTTGTACGAGAAATACAAAGCGCAGGGGTTCCAGGTCGTGGGCGTAAGTGAATATGCGATGCGCGACGAAGTGCGGAATTACTTCGGTAAAGATGGTCCACCATATCCCGTCGTGACTGAATCCGAGTCACGCGAAGACAAGCAGAAGACGCTGCATTATCAATACCGTCAGCTCACCGGCGACAAACGAAACTGGGGTTCGCCGTGGAACATCTTCCTCGAGCCGGCCAAGCTCAATGCCAAGGGTGATGTGCTGACAGAAAAGGCGTTCGTAGTAAACGGTGAACTGATCGAAGACGAAGTTGATAAGTTCATCGCCTCA
>DATEIS010000372.1:0-11479 GCA_035278765.1 Pyrinomonadaceae bacterium
TGTCCTACTTCGACCGAACACGAAATTGGCGTATCGGTTTGATCGCCGCTGGCTCTGAGCGTAATACGAGAGCTATTCGGCTCGCTGCGATACTTGTCCTTCAGAGGCTTTTGGATAGCGCGGAGATCCATCGACTCTCTATTCCTCGGATGTGGTTGGGTCAATCACGGTTTTAACTTGCGACACATGGTTCGCCGGAAAGCCGCCGCGTCTGGCATGCTCATGGACCATCTCTTCATTCGGAGCGATGTAAACACAGTAAAGCTTGTTGTCGGTGACGTAGCTCTGCACCCACTGAATCTGTGGTCCCATTTCGTTCAGCACATTGCACGATCGCTGTGACAACGTTTTCAACTCAGCGGGACTCATTTTGCTGGCCCCCGGCACGACTCGCTCGATTACATACTTTGGCATTTGTGTTCTCCGTTTCCTGTTGTATCACTGCAATTCGACCAGTAACTTCCGAAATTCATCGTCGTTGCGCATGGAGTCGAAGGCACTGTCACCCCTGGCCCAGTGCGTCACGGCCCTGAATCCACTCTCAAACGCGCGCCGCAACAGGATTAACGAAGCCTTCGTCTCGTTAAGTAACGCGTAAGCACAGGCGCAGTTGTATACAGCCAGACCGTCGTTTGGCTCTAATTCCAGAACTCTTTTCAACGTCGCGTTTGTTTCTTCGATGCTGCCAAACCGCGCGTAGGCTTCCGCGAGCCGGCTCATTACGACGACGTCATCGAGGCTTGCTTCAAGCTTTCGCGACGTAATTTCGATAACTTTCAGCTCGCCTTTTTCAGCGGCGGCGACATTTCCCAACCGTTGATGAATCTCTGCCAGGTACTTCCAAGCCTCTTCGTCGTACGGTTTCAGGTCGGCCGCGCGGCGGTAATAAGTGAGTGCGCTGTCGAGGTCCGATGAGAGTTCGGCAATCATGCCGAGTCTCATGTAACCGGGATAGAAGTCTGGATCTTCTTTGAGAATCTCTTCGAGCGCGCGCTTCGACTCCGGCAGCCGGCGTTGATTGAAATAGACCATCGCGATCCCGAACTTCGCATCGAGGCACGTCGGCTCGAGTGTAAGAGCTTTCTGATTCATCTCGATCGCCTTGCTGAGCCAGGAAGTAGCGCCGTCGTACCACTCATACATTGACGAATACGCTTCCGCGAGTCCCGCATAAGCAGACGCAAATCCGGAATCGAGTGCGATCGCGCTCTGGAACATGTTGATGGCGCTCTCGGTGTTTCGCCGGCCCTTCCGGTAGAGATGTTCTCTGCCGCGCATGTAGAAGTCGTAGGCGCGCAGGTCATCTGTTGGTTTCTGCGTTAGCAGTTGTCGCTCCGATTCGGTGAGCGATATCTTCAGCGCGTCCACGATTTTTTGTGAGACTTCGTTTTGCAGATCGAAAATGTCTTCGACCTGGCGATCGAAACGTTCGGCCCAGAGGTGATAGCCATCGCGAACGCTGACGAGCTGTGCCGTGATGCGGATCCTGCTGCCTGCTGTTCGCACACTTCCTTCGAGGATGTATTTAACACGCAGCGTATCGCCAACCTGACGTGTGTTTACTTCCTTGTTGCGAAAGGGAAGTACGTCGTTACGCGAAACGACTTTCAAGTCTTTGATCTTTGAGAGATCGGTGATGATGTCTTCCGTTATGCCCGCGCAAAAGTAGTCGCTCTCCTTTTCGGCGTTCATGTTCTCGAAGTAAAGGACGGCGACTGACTTGTCCGGCACTGCCTCTGCCGCGAAGCTTGAGGATGTTCGGGTAAACCGGTGTGAATGACTGTCGATCTCTCTTTTCAGATCTTTAAGATCGATGAGCAGATCCTTGACGGTCTGGTAGCGTTCTTCGCGATCTTTGCGCAGAGCACGAAAGACGACGCGATCGAGATCACGTGGTCCTTCAGTGAGGTGTGGCAAAAGCGACTCGGGTTCGAGATGCAGGATTCCCGACATCACGTCGACCGTTGTAGGAGCAGCGAACGGCTGTTTACCCGAGATCATTTCGTAGAGGACACAACCCAGACTCCAGATATCTGTGCGTGGATCGACGTCAAATCCTCTGGCTTGTTCCGGCGACATGTACTGCGCAGTTCCGAGTACGACGCCTATTGCGGTATTGATCAGATTCTGTGTGGTTGCAAATGAGTCGGAATCGCGTGTCTCGCGTTCACGTTCGCGAGTGAGTTTTGCCAGACCGAAATCGAGAACCTTAACGATGCCATCGTGCCGCAACATGATGTTGTCAGGCTTGATGTCGCGATGAATGATACCGACGCTGTGCGTTGCAGAAAGCGCACTGGCGACCTGAATGCCGACGTCGAGCACTTCACTCGGAGTGAAGGAAACCTTCTTTACGCGCTGGCGCAGTGTTTCGCCGTCGACGAATTCAGTGGCGATGAACTGTGCGGAGTCGATCTCGTCGATTTCGTAGATCGTGAGAATGTTTGGGTGGTTCAGCGCCGACGCTGCTTTTGCTTCCTGCACGAATCGTCGCACATGATCGCCGGTCGGATCGTTGACCATGTCCGAAGGCAGAATTTTTAGCGCGACTTTGCGATCGAGTTTGGTGTCCTGGGCCAGGTAAACCTCGCCCATGCCACCCGCACCAAGCTTGGAGCAGATTTCGTAGCGGCCGATCTTTTTGCGCACGGGGAACGACAACGCCAAAATAATCCGGGGGAGTCTACTGGGCTCTAACGAAGCGGCGGCTATTGTAGCTCAGCCCTTCAAAACTGACCAAAGAGATCACTGCCGGACCACGATGCGCCTGAAACGGTCATTCTGCTAAATTCGCCATCATGAGAACGGTTTTACTTATATCGACGATAATATGCGCCATCTTAGTTACACCTATATACGCGCAAAACCAGCCACAAAAAGATCCTCAAATTCCACCCGAAGTTCTTCAGGCAATCAAGCAATAATGAATCAAAAGACACAAAAAAAGCACAAAGACATCTTGCGACGTCTTTGTGCTTCATGTTGCGTGGGCCAGTTAATTAAGTGCCACTCGTTCGGCCGCCCGCGGCTGCCGAACTCGCGGATGTGCCGGGTGTACCGCTGATGTTGCTGTTCGATGCAGCTTGGTTTCCAGTGCTCGTGCTGGTACGGCCGTAATCGCCGTAACTGCTTTGCTTCACGCGTAGACGATTCTCGACGTTCGACACGCCTGAGACTGATTCGGCAAGGTCTTCAGCGCGTCGCTTGTCGTTACGGTTGTTGACGGTGCCTGTTAGTGTTACTTCCTGGTTCTGTACCGACACTTCAATGTCGGAAGCGTCAATGTAGTAATCGTCACCGAGTCGATCGTTGACGTCTTCTTTGATCCGTTCGTCGGAGCGTCGATAACCTTTCGGTCCGCGACCGCGGCGATGTGCGCGTTGTTCGTCCATGCGCCGGCGTCGCTCGGCCTCTTCGTCGCCAAACCATGAGGCGACCTCGTCTGAAGCTCGATCCCACCAGCCGCGTCCTCCCTCTTCGCGATCGTAGCGCCCGCGATCGTAATCAGTTCGATCGTAGTCGTAGCCACGTCCGCGCTCACCGTATCTTTCGGTCGAACGGCCTGCGGGATAGTTGTATCGTTCCGAGTAGCCGCCGGTCAGTCCTTCACTGTAGCCGCGTTCTGCGCCCGAGCGACCATAACTGCCGTAACGGCTCTCGCGATTGCTTTCGTCGCGTTCGTTCTCCCAGCCGCGACCCCAGTAGTTTTCGCGGCCGCTTTGATGTTCGCGTGCTCGTCTCCCAGACGAATACCTGCCTAGATTCTCATCGCCGGGGAAACGGCCTTCGTTGCCATATCTTTCCGATTCCCAATCGCGACCGTAATCGGAGCGAGGTGTATAACCTCCTCCGTATTCTGACTCCGAGCGCGTGTTGTACTGTCCGTAGTACTGCGCATCACGGTCATAATCACGATCGTTATATCTTCTTGGCATTTCAAATCTCCTTCCTTACCCGTGCTCGTTATTTTTCCTTTACAGAAGTGTCATGCTGTCAGTAGCCTTTCACAAACGTGTCTCCTAACTGCAACTAATTTGAGCAACGTAAATACACAACTTTCCCGCGCGGTTTTAAGAGGCGGAATCGGATTTTGTTTGGTTAGTTTGGTAGTGTTTGCAACCGTTGCGTTTGGCGAGCGGTGGATGTACATGCGGCTGGGTGAGCTGGGTGCGTACATCGCGTGGACGCTCGCGTTTATTCTGCTCGGCGGTGCTGTGCTTGGAACGATCGTCGGTGATAGTCGCTGGCGGCTGCCGAAGTTTTATCTGTTGTGGGGACTTGCGTTCTTCGCGTATGCGGCGGGGTGGGTTTGTGCGTACTTCATGCTTCGTGGCGCTTTGGGTGAATGGGTCGGCTCATTGGTTGGTTCAGTCTTGATGACAATTGTCTTCGCCCTCGCCTTCAACGCCCCCCGTTTGATCCTGAAATTGTCCGCGCTCCTCTTCATCGCAAACTCCGCCGGCTATTTCCTCGGTTCGATAATTAACGATCAACTCGGCGGCCGCCCCGGCATGCTCCTCTGGGGCCTCATCTACGGTCTCTTCCTCGGCTCCGGCATTGGGGCCCTACTCTCCAAGCTCCAACGGACGCCTCGAAACGTACTGTAAAAACACCCTCGTACGCACTGGAAAACGCCCCTCGGTACGTACTGTAGGGGCGGCCCTCCGTGGCCGCCCGTGGCTTAGGTGAGAACTTCCGTATCGCGATCCTCTCAATCCAAGAACCCCGTGAATGGATAGAAGCACGGATGCGAAACATAACCTGCTCTGACAGGATTCATCGCAATGTAATTCAAATTCTCTCTCAGGTCTTGGTCATTTCTAATGACATGGTCGAAAAACTTCGCCTGCCACAGATGTTTTTTGCGAAAGCTTTCTGGCGTAATAGATGGCCAGTTCTTCAACTCAACAAATTCAGGTCGCAACGTCAGTTGACCATCGAGCAAAGCCGGCATCAATGATCGAGATTCTCGTGGGTCTGACTTGCTTACATTTTGCGAAGGTAAACTGACTTCTCCCGACTCAATAATCTCTCGACTACGTTTCCAAAACAGATGTGTGGTGAAGCTTTTGAAGCTCGCGATCAGATTTGAAAGATCAAACTCTGAGTGATGAGAGGCGGCGATGAGATGCAGGTGATCGGGCATGAGTGTGAAGGCTCGCAAATGCAGGTTCATCAACGTCTCCGGGCTCAAGAGCGCTGCGAGGATCGCCTTGGCAAAGCACATATCTGTGAAGAACGGTCTTCGTTCGTATGCGACCAGTGTGATTGCGCATAGTTTCCGTGTTGAAGCGTAGTCGTATCCAAGAAGTCGAAGCGAGTTGTATCTGGAAGGATATGGAAGGTGATCTAAGTAAGGCATAGTGAGGTTATTCCTTATAGAGAGTTTGAGCTGGTTCGAGGATGTTACGGAGTTTTGTAATCAGAGATCAAGTCCAAGCCACGGGCGGCCACGGAGGGCCGCCCCTACAGTTCGGTGGGCAAATCAAATTCTATTGGCGGGTTAGGAGTTGGGCGAGTTTAGGGAGGTCGATGTTGCCGCCGGAGATGATGGAGACGAGTTTGCCGGGGACGTTGCTGGAGAGGGCGCAGGCGACGGGGCAGGCGCCGGCGCCTTCGGCGATGATGTGGTTGTGTTGGGCCAACAACCGCAGGGCGGTGGCGACGGAATCGAGATCGGCGACGAGAGTGCCGTCGATCAACGAGCGTGCGCGTTCGAACATCTGAGGGAAGACGGCGCGGGCGCCGATACCATCGACCCAAGATGGCTGGTAGTCAATCGTTGTCGGCGCTTCCGCGGCCATCGAAGCCGCAAGCGGCGCCGCGGTTGATACCTCCGCCGTGAAGATCTTGCAAGCGGGGCGGAGCTGGCGCAGGGCTGAGGCGATGCCACACGTAAGCCCGCCACCTCCCCAGGGAACTATCACCGCATCCACGTCCGGCAAGTCTTCGAGAATCTCGAGCGCGATCGTTCCGTTGCCAGCCATCACATCCGGGTCGTCAAACGAGTGAATGAACGCGCCTTCAACACCCGGATACGATCGCTGTTCAAACGCTCGCCACCACTCGTCAAACGAAACCTTAATCACCCGCCCACCAAGACGCTCGATCGCATTGACCTTGGTATCCGGCGCCGTCGCAGGCGCGATCACCGTGCACGGAATCCCGAGCCGTCGCGCACACCACGCCACACCCTGGGCCATGTTGCCAGCTGACGCCGTCACCACTCCACGCTCAAGCTCCTCTTTCGGCAAGCGTGCTATCGCATTTGCGGCGCCGCGGATCTTGAATGATCCAATCGGTTGGATATTTTCCAATTTTAAGTAGATCTCACCTGGCACATTGAAACGCACCAAAGGCGTGCGAATCGCAGCGTCTGCAATCCGTCGACGTGCATCTTCAATTGCGGCAATGGAGATCAATCCCACGGAGATTACACCGAACAAGCACGTTCTCGCGAGAAGTTTGTTGACTTTCCTCGTGCGCGCGAGTAAAAGTTCCAGCAACCTTCGATAGATTCCAACTACAGGAGAACTGTCATGAAATCCCTTGCCACAGCTCTGACTCTAATCATCATTCTTACTGCAACCGCCACAGCACAAACATGGGAACCGGAAATGCATTTGAAATTCAAAGCTGTCGGCACGCCGAGAGTTTCTCCTGACGGAAAGCGAGTGGTCTATGCGGTCAACGAAGCCGTGATGACCGCCGATAAGAGCGAGTTTGTCACTCAAATCTGGATGGCAAATCTCGCCACGAAGCAGCACACCCAGCTGACATTCGGCGACAAGTCTTCGACCAATCCGAAGTGGTCGCCTGACGGAAACTGGATCGCCTTCACTTCAAACCGCAAAGACAACCGAAACAATCTCTATCTGTTGAGCTTGAACGGCGGTGAAGCTGAACCTCTAACCGACGGCAAGAGCGCCGTGATCAACTTCAACTGGTCGCCCGATGGTCGTTCAATCGCTTTCACGATGACTGATCCGAAGTCTGACGACGAAGAGAAGAACGACAAAGGTAAGAACGACTTCCGCTGGATCGACGAAAACGTGAAGCTGGCCCGGCTTTATGTCCTTTCACTTCAGAAGGACGCGAACGGCAAACGTGAACCACGCAAACTCACGACTTCGAATTACCAGGTCGAAGACTTTGACTGGTCCAACGACGGCTCGCGCATCGCATTTGGTCATGTCAAGTCGCCGCTAGCAAACGATTGGCCCACGTCGGACGTGTCCATCATTGACGTCGCAACCGGAAACATTTCCGTACTCGCGAATTCGCCTGCTGCTGAAACTTCTCCGCTGTACTCGCCGGATGGAAAGTGGATCGCCGTCCAGGCCAGCGACAATCCGCCGCGTTGGGCGCAGAGTGGAATCATCCAGGTTTTTCCCGCCAGTGGTGGCCAGGCTAAGTCGTTAGTGGGATCTTTCGACGCTCAACCCGGTGTGGCCGGCTGGTCCAGTGACGGCAAACGAATCTATTTCAGCGAACCAAAAGGAACCGGAACGCAAATCTATTCAATCGACGTTGTCGCCAATCGCATCGACGAGATCAAAGTTACACCCGCGGTGATCGGTGGCTTCAGTCTCAATCGCGCGGGCACAACGTTCGCATTTACCAGGCAAACATCCGATACGCCGGCGGACGTCTATATCGCATCGGCGACTGACTTCACACCCGTGCAGATCACGACAGTCAACGCCGGCATGAAGACACCGCCAGTGGGACGAACCGAAGTCATCACCTGGAAATCGAAAGACGGGAAACAGATCGAAGGATTACTGACTTATCCAGTAGGTTACCAAACCGGTCAACGCGTGCCTTTGATCCTCAACATTCACGGTGGTCCAGCGGGCGTGTTTCAGCAGACTTTCCTCGGTGGTAGAGGGGTGTATCCGCTCGCGACTTTTTCTTCGCGCGGTTTTGCCATCCTGCGTCCGAATCCGCGCGGTTCGAGCGGTTATGGAACCGACTTCCGGCGCGCAAACCTGAAAGACTGGGGCTTCGGCGACTACCAGGACTTGATGACCGGAGTCGACCGAGTTGTCGAGATGGGCGTTGCAGATCCGGCGCGTCTTGGTGTGATGGGTTGGAGCTATGGTGGTTTCATGACTTCGTGGGTCGTGACGCAGACGAACCGCTTCAAGGCTGCGTCAGCGGGCGCTCCCGTGACCAACCTGATGAGCTTCAACGGCACCGCGGATATTCCGGCATTTATCCCCGACTACTTCGGCGGCCAGTTCTGGGAGATCATGGACCTCTACCAGAAGCACTCGCCGATGTTTAATGTGAAAGCTGTTACCACACCGACCATGATTCAACATGGCGAGGCCGACATTCGCGTGCCAATCTCGCAAGGTTACGAGTTTTACAACGCACTGAAAGTGAAAGGCGTGCCGACGCGCATGCTCGTGTTGCCGCGCCAGCCGCATGGGCCGACCGAGCCGAAGATGCAACTGGCAGCGATGAAGGCAAACCTCGAATGGTTTGAGAAGTACATCGGCTCGAAGGCTGAGACTTCGCGTAATTAAATCATCCAGTTGGTGAAGTGAAGATTTTCATCGGCACTTCGGGTTGGCACTACAAACATTGGCTGAACGGCGTATTCTATCCGCCCGGCACCACCGGCGCGGAGATGTTTGAGTTTTACGCGCGTCACTTCAACACCGTCGAGATCAACAACAGCTTCTATCGACTACCCACGGCAAAGACATTCGATGCGTGGCGCGACTCTGCGCCACGCAATTTTGTGTATGCAGTAAAAGCCAGCCGCTTCATCACTCACATGAAGAAACTAAAAGATCCAAAGCCCTCGTCGGAGAAGTTTTTTCTGGTGGCGGACCGTTTAGAAAAGAAACTCGGGCCGATACTTTTTCAACTCCCACCACGCTGGAAGTTGAATATCGATCGTTTGACTGAGTTTCTCGAGGCACTGCCGGGCGAGCACCGTTACGCGTTTGAGTTTCGCGATGAGAGTTGGCTTGTGCCCGAGGTGTTTCAATTACTGAGGAAGTGCAGAGCAGCTTTCTGCATACATGATTTCGCTGAGATGAAGATGCCGGTCCAGATTACCGCCGATTTCGCTTACATTCGTTTTCACGGCCCGACGAGTGCGAAGTACTGGGGATCGTATTCAGACGCGCAGTTGCGAAAGTGGGCTGAACGGATTGATGGTTGGCGCGGTGAGTTGTCGGCGGTTTACGTCTACTTCAATAACGATCCTGAGGGCGCGGCAGTCCGGAATGCGTTGACGCTGAAAGGACTTGTTAATTAGAGCACCTCGGAACGTACTGTAGGGGCGGCCCTCCGTGGTCGCTCGTGGTTCTGATCGAGTTCGCAAAACCCGAGGCCGTAGCTTCTTGAATCCGTGCTAAAACCACGGGCGGCCACGGAGGGCCGCCCCTACAGTACGTGCCGAATTTAACGAAGGGACACACGCGCGCCGAGTCGAAAGAGAACCGGCGGACCAACAGTGAATACCGGTGTGCTGCTAATCTCGTATCTACTTCCTGTCAAATTCTGAAACGCTGCAAACACGCGCACGTGCTCCGAGACTCTTCGCGATACCTCGGCATCGAGCGTGAAGAACCCCTCGAGCGGCAAAGTATTCTGATCGTCATCAAACTGCCTACTTATGAATCGCCCCTGCGTTCCCACGAGCCATGCGGAGTTTGTGTAACTCACCTGGAAATTAAACTGGTGCTGCGGCACTTGCGGTACTAGCAATCCCTCGAGACTTCGATTAGCCGGAAAACGCAAAACCGTGCTGTCTGTCAACAAATACTCGCTCGATATCTCCCAGTGCTTATCGAACTTCGTGACGGCTGACACCTCGATTCCGCGCGCACGAATCGTCCCGAGATTCTGGCGTTGTCGGGTGATGAGCGCTGGAGTTGTAGAGAGCGTGACATTGGCGACCGAATCGTCGATCTCACTCCAAAAGAAATTACTGCGCAAAAACAATCGACCATTAAACCGCTCGACACCAATGCCGCCATCGCCACCCGTCAATCGCTCTGCCTTCAACGCGGCGTTGGCATTTGTCACCACGTTCCCGACGCGAAAATTGCGATAGAGCTCATTGAGGGTCGGCGCCCGAAACGCACGATAAGCCGAAGCGCTCATTGAAACACCATGATCGAAACGCTTCATGACGGATATTCGGGGACTGAACGCTGTTTCCGATCGATCCGGAAAGTCATTCAAAGAGGGAAGTCCAGTAACAGGAATTCGATCCGAGAAGCCGCTGCTATTTTTCCAGCGATCGACCCGCGCACCAACATTGAAGAACCAGCTTCGAAACTGCACGGAATCGCTCGCAAAGAAACCGAGCGAGCTTTGTCGTCCGCCAGCATCTACAAACGCAGTGACGCGCGAGTTGTTGAAGGTTGTTTCGGCGCTATGACCACGCACGTCGCGACCTTCGGCGCCCGCGGAAATCGTCTGATAATCGCCGACAGACTGACGCCACTGAAAAGCGAATCCTATTTGCTGTGATGGATTACGTTGGCGGTTAGTCAATGATTCGGAGCGTCGATCCGCCGCGACAGCAGAAAAGTTTTGATTGAAGTTCTCCTTCGATCCGTAGAGTCGCACGGAGACAGCGTCGGACCAATCAAAACCGAGATCGATCGACGAAATCCGCGTGTCGTTAAGTTGAATCGGCGTGCCATTACGACGGCTCTCGCCAAACGAACTCAAACGCACAAAAGCATGACCGTGACCCTGGAGATTTCGCGACAGAGTGAGTGAACCCGTTAGATCTCCAGTTCCTGCGGGCGTGTCCACCGGTCCACGCTGATTCTTCGGCACAAGCACATAACCGTCTGTGTGCAATGCCTGACCGGAAAACTGCAATCCCCAAGCGCCAAGCTGCTTACCGCCACGAAAGGACGTTGCGCCAGTTACCTCGTTGCCGCCCGAGACTTCGAAATCCAAAAAACTTGCGGGCTGTGTTCTGCTCTTTATATTGACGACTCCTCCCAGAGCACCGCTGCCGTACAGATCCGAAGTCGCGCCGTTGTACACCTGAACGCTATCGACACTCACGCGCGGCAGGCGATTCCAGTAAACCCAGCCGCCAAACGGACTATTCAACGGCATCCCATCGAGCAACACGATTGCGCGACTCGCGCCATTCGCACCCACACCTCTGAGCGAAACACCTTGCGAAGTCGGATTCGCAGTCAGACCTCCCGATCGGCGAAAGAGCGAGAATCCGGGTACCTGTCTCAAAACGTCATCGAGCGTCAGCGCACCCGCCAGACTGATCTCGGTTTGAGTAAGCGCAAACTGGCTCGACGGCGTTGCCGGAATTCGCTCCGCATTATCCGCGACCAAAATCCTTTCGATCACAGGCGCCGGCTCGAGACGAATTTGTAATGGCTCACTCGCAGTTGTGACTTCAAACTTGATCGTGCTGAAACCAGGTGAACTAACGGAGAGTGTTCCGTACGGTTGCGGACTCAACACAGTA
>DATEIS010000373.1:0-4013 GCA_035278765.1 Pyrinomonadaceae bacterium
ACGGCAAACGGAACTTAATGCCATCGACGGCGGCAAAGCTTGCTGGTGCACGCACGTCTGTTTCATTCACGACTCGATGCGCCATTCGCGCCGTGCTTTGCTTTACGAAGTGCCCAAGAACTACCTGACGCGCGAAAGCTGGTGAACGCGTTGGCTAATAGACAGGACCAGGAGGAGAATCGAAAAAGCGGTTTTGCTTATGCCGCCGGTATCGCCTTGTTTGCGTCAGTCGTCACTTTCTGTGGGTTGGGCTGGATGCTCGATAAGTGGCTGAGCGCGCAGCCCTGGTTCTTGATCGGCGGCATCGTTATCGGGTCTGCGGTGGGTTTGTATCAGTTCGTACGTATTAGCTCAAAAACGTATTAATGCGCGTAAATCCGCGGCCAAACTCGACAATTTATCGAAATTCCAGTTAAAATCTCCGGCTTCGCAATGCTGGAGTACAGAGTGTTTCGCAGTATGGTCGTCGCCAGCGCCTTAGCAGTGACGATCTCAGCTTTTATTGCGCCCTGGCGCGTGACGATTGGGCTTTTGGTTGGTGGTTTGTTAGCGCTTTTCAGTCACCGCTGGTTGAAAAATTCAGCCGCAGCCGCGATTCAGCTTTCAACGTCGGGCGCCCCGCCGCAACTCAGGCTCGCACAGTTTGTGTTGCGCTACGTTGTAATCGCGGCGGTCGTTTTCAGTTTGTATACGCTCGATCTGATTTCGCTGCCGGCGGTTCTCGCCGGGATGTCCAGTTTTGTTGTAGCGATGTTTGTCGAAGCCGTCAGAGAGTTTTACTTCGCAATCACGAAGCGAGAGGAAAATTAGTAGATGTACTGGTTTGCAGAAGAAGCTGCACACGAAGCTGCCGAGCACGCCGAAGAGGCCGCGCACCCCGCTCCGATCGTCGTGCAACTGGTTAACAGCTGGTTCGGCGAGCCCGTGTACAGGTTTCAAATAACCTATACCAAGCCCTACTGGGACAAGTTTCTGGCCAAGTTCGGCACGAATGCCGAAGCTGCTTTTGGTCCTTATACTCCTGATAACGCGATTCCCTGGTACACGGTGATGTTTTTCATCGCGTGTATTTTGAGCGTAGTCATCATCTGGATCCTGAAAGGTAAACTTTCTGAGAGCGAGCCGGGCGGCGGACAGCAGACACTCGAAGTGAGTGTGCTTGCAGTGCGCAACATGATCGAAGACATCATTGGTCCACACGGTTTGAAATATTTCCCGGTGGTGATGACGTTCGCGGTCCTGATTCTCGTCTCAAACCTGATGGGACTCTTTCCGTTGTTTATGAGTCCGACTTCGGCAACGAGCGTCACGTTTGCACTCGGTTTGAGTTCATTTCTTTATTACAACTACATCGGCATCGCCGAGAACGGCATCGTGAATCATCTGAAACACCTCGCTGGTCCAATCTGGTGGATCGCGTGGCTGATCTTTCCGATCGAGTTGATCAGTAACTTTATTCGGCCGTTTTCACTCGGCATTCGTCTTTTCGGAAACCTCTTTGCGGACGAGAAGGTGCTGGAAACGCTTTCCCACCTGGCGCCACCGTACACGTGGTTTGCGCCGATTTTGCTGATGCCGTTGAGCGTCTTCGTGGCGTTGATTCAGACATTTGTTTTCATACTGCTCTCGCAACTCTACATCAGCGAGGTTTCGCACGCGCCGCACGATCATGCGCATGACCATGGCGCACACGGCGAGGAAGAGTTCGAGGGCGACGAATTTATAGCTCCAGTTCTTACTTAATGGCTTTATCAGCAAGCGCGTGGCGAGCGAGGTGGACAAACGCGTTCACAAACGTTGTCGCGCAATGCAAGACTCAATCAACCGAAGTAAACCAGACAATTCATAGCAAGGCAGGTCTGTCTCGCAGGAGCGCCGTTGTAAGAGGGGCGGTGGATACCGGATGCAGGCGAAATTATCTCGTCGCGGTTTACTCGTGAGTTGCAATGCAGATTAGAGGAGGAAGCATGAGCAAATTCAGAATGTTGCTGTTCGCGGTGGTTGGAATCCTGGCGAGCAGCATGAGTGTATTCGCGCAGGCCGCGGAAGCAGGCGACAATGCGAGTTCAGTCAGCAAGTATCGCGCGCTGGCAGCGGGTATCGGATTCGCGATCGCAGTGTTTGGCGGCGCGTTGGGACAGTCGCGTATTGGCGCGGCAGCGTGTGAAGGCGCTGCTCGTAACCCGGGCGCGGCCGGACGTATTCAGACGATGATGATTCTTGGTCTGGCGCTGATCGAATCGCTGGTGCTGTTTGCGCTGCTGGTGATCTTCGCGGTCGTCAAACCGAGCTAATAGCGGTTTAGATTAAGTGTTCTTGATACGGGCGAGAGAATTTTCTCGCCCGTGTTTGTTTTTAGACAGGATGAACACGATTTCTCAGGATTAACACGGTGTGTTAGTCTGGGATCAATGAAGAAGTGTCCCAAGTGTGGAGTTGACTATCCTGACGCGACGACTCTTTGTCCGGCGGACGGTGTTGCGCTTGAAAGGGATCCCGACTCACTAGTAGGCACCACACTCTCGGGAAAATATCGCATTGATGCACGCCTGAATGAAGGCGGTATGGGAACCGTCTATCGCGGCACACACGTTTTGATGGACAAGACAGTTGCCATCAAAGTGCTGCGTTCATCGCTTGCTGCCGACGAAAAGATCGTGGCGCGATTCTCCCGCGAGGCACGCGCTGCTTCCCGAATCTCACATCCGAACGCATTGACTGTTACTGATTTTGGCGAGGACGAGAGTGGACACGTCTTCCTTGTAATGGAATTTCTGAGTGGCAAGACACTCAAACAGGTGTTACGCGACGAAGGCCCGTTGCCCCTTGCACGAGTGGTCGATATCACGCGCCAGATCGGAGACGCACTCAACGCTGCTCACGAACAGGGAGTTGTGCATCGCGATCTGAAGAGCGACAACATCATGCTCGTCGATACGATGGCGGGCGACCATGCCAAGGTGTTGGACTTCGGCATCGCGAAGATCAACGAGCCGGATGGAACCCCCGTCGACACGGGCCTGACTGCGCCCAACCTCGTAATCGGCACGCCGCAATACATGTCGCCGGAGCAGTGTTCGCAGGATGTGGAGATTGATGCCCGCTCCGACATTTACTCGCTGGGCGTGATTCTTTTCGAGATGCTGGTGGGCCACGTTCCGTTTTCGGGTGACTCGCCGACGATGGTGATGATGAAGCACTTGCAGGACCCCGTGCCGTCAGTCCTGGAGGAGCGATCGGATCTGCCTGCGTCAGTAGCGCGCGTGGTTGCGCGGGCGATGGCCAAGGTTCGTGACAATCGTTACCAGACCGTCGCCGAGTTGATCGAGGATTTGACGATAGCGGCAGGTATGACGATCCATCGTCTTGGGGCGGTGACGCCTAGTGGCGAGCAACCTCCACCCGTGCCCTACGATGCCGATGAGGTGACGATGGTGAGGGCGCGTGAAGAGCCGCCGTATGCCCCGCCGCCAGTTCAGCGTCGAGAACCCGTTAGAGTTCCTGTCTCAGGCGCGATGCCTCCGCCGCAGGCAACTTCGAGTTTCAATCCGTTAAAGATCATCATTCCGTCATTAGTCGCGTTGGTAGTGGTGTTTGTGGTCGTCTATGCGTTAACGAAGAACACGGGCGCAGGCGAGGCCAACACGAATCAGCAACAGCAGCAGCTCGCGGCAGATCCAAACAGCCAGCCGGTGCAGCCGTCGCAACCGCCAAGCGGCAAGGGTGAACAGGGAATTCCGACGGGTGGAAAGATCACTCCGCCGGCGAATGTGAATGCGAGTCCGAATGCGAATGAGGCGGTTTCGCCTGAGCCTGAAGAGGATGTAAGTCCGGCCGCGAACGCCAATCAGAATGCAAACATTAACGGCAACAGCAATAAGAAAGCACCGGCACTGCCGGAGCCGACGAAGAGCGTTCTGCCCGACTCACCACCTCCGCCCGCGCCTTCGGCAAGCAAACCAGCCGCAGAAAAGCCGTCACCAACCGCGACTCCGAATTAGAACCTTAAATCG
>DATEIS010000374.1:0-5079 GCA_035278765.1 Pyrinomonadaceae bacterium
GCTTGCGCATTTTCCCTGATATGTGCGCAAGCACTTGATGCTGGCTGTCTTCCAACTCGACCCGAAACATAGCGTTAGGCAAAGTTTCCAGCACTTTTGCCATGACTTCTATCGCTTCTTCCTTCGCCATATCCTCTCAGACTGGAATTTTGACGCTGCCGACAAACTGCGAATAATAGCACGCGGCATCCCCTTTGCCAAACCCGTACACCATCCGCGTAAATCTGTGGCTAAACTACCGCAGGCTCCAAGGTCGCACCGGAGGAGACGAGTGTCAGCACCTCGGGCCCCTCTTCGGTTATGGCTATCGTGTGCTCGACGTGAGCGCTTGGCTTGCCGTCAACCGTCACCACTGTCCAGTTATCCGACAGCACTTTGGTGAAATGTGAGCCCTGGTTCACCATCGGTTCGACCGCAAAGACATACCCATTCTTGATCTTGGACCCGAGTCCCGGTCGCCCGTAGTTCGGAATCTGCGGATCCTCGTGCATACGGCGTCCGATTCCGTGTCCCACGTAGTCACGAACCACCGAATACCCATTGGCTTCCGCATGCTGTTGAACGGCCCAGCCAATATCGCCCAAATGGTTTCCGGCACGACACTGCTGAATAGCCCGCTCCAGGCATTCCTCCGTGACGCGAATTAATCTCAGCTTTTCCTCGTCAACGTTTCCGACGGGAACCGTCGTGGCCGTGTCGCCGACAAAGCCTTCGAGAGTCACGCCGCAGTCGATTGAAAAGATGTCGCCGTCCTTCAACGCGTACTGAGAAGGAAAGCCATGCACGATCTGCTCGTTGACCGAAGCACAGATTGAATACGGAAATCCGTTGTACCCCTTGAAGGTTGGCAGGGCGCCGGCGTCGCGGATCATCTTCTCCGCTGCGCGGTCGAGCTCCAGCGTCGTGATTCCGGGTTTAACCATTGTGCGAAGGTGCTCGCGGACCTGGCCGACCAAACGTCCGGCGGCGCGCATCTTCTCGAGTTCTCGTTTTGACTTACCGATAATCATTGCGAGTTTATTTTAACCGGAGATTCATGCAGATTCACGCGGATATCTTCGTAAATTGCCTCGCGGTCACGCGCGCCATCAACGGTGCGCAACACACCCGCTGTTTTGTAGTAATCGATCAGCGGGCGCGTCTGCTTTTCATAAGTTGCGAGCCGGGCCTTTACGGTTTCCACGTTGTCGTCGGCACGGTGCACGAGTTGAACTCCCGGATGAAAGTCGCAAACATTGTCGTGCTTCGGCGGTTTGAAATAGATGTTGTAAATCTCGCCACAGACGGGACAGTTTCGTCGTCCCGTCATTCGCTTCTCAAGAAAATCCTGCGGCACATCAATCAGGATCGCAATGATGCTGTTGCCCTGTTCTGCTGCCAACTTTTCAAGACTCACGGCCTGTGCCGGAGTCCGCGGAAAGCCGTCGAGAATGTAGCCATTGCGCGCATCGTCCTGCGCCGTGCGCTCTTTGACGAGCTGGATTGTTAAATCGTCGGGAACGAGCTGTCCTCGCTCCATAATCTCCCTAACTTCCTGTGCCAGAGTAGTTTGCGCGGTCTTCAAAGAGCGGAAAATATCCCCCGTAGAGATCTGCGGCAAATGCAGACGCTCTTGAAGCAAGCGCGCCTGCGTGCCTTTTCCGGCACCAGGCGCACCCATGAGTACAATAACTTTCGCCATGATGAAATCAGGCTCGACGTCCGCGCAGACGCCCGCCACCGCCGAGGAAACCTTCATAATTGCGCATCACGAGTTGAGCCTCAATCTGCGCCACGGTGTCCATTGCCACACCCACGAGAATCAGCAATGACGTACCACCGAAATAGAAGTTGTAGCCCATGCCGGTCGGGATCCAGGAGAGCCCTGGAGTAGTGCTGACAAATGCGTCGATCCAGGTGCCGATGAACGGTATGCGCGCGACTTTGAATCCGCTTAACATGAACTGCGGCACGAACGCAACCAATGCGAGATAGACCGCACCCACTGTCGTTAAGCGAGTCAGGATTGTATTGAGATATTCAGCAGTAGCCTTGCCGGGACGAATTCCGGGCATAAAGCCGCCGTGCTTACGAAGATTGTCTGCCACTTCTTCGACGTTGAAAACGATCGAAACGTAGAAGAACGTGAAGAAGAGAATCAGCGAGAGAAAGATCAACTCGTAATACGGATCGCCTGGATGGAACAAGGCAAAGAAGTTATAGATCTTTGCCCACACCGTATTCGGATTAGCGGGGTCAGGTGGAAACGCAGCAAAGATACTCTGCGGCATCGATAGAACAGACGACGCAAAGATAACGGGGATCACGCCGCCCATATTTATCTTCAGCGGCATCGTCGTTTGCTGGCCACTGACAAGCTGACGGCCCACATGTCGCTTGGCGTAACTAACCGGAATCTTTCGTCGCGCAGCTTCGACAAAGACGATGAAGGCGATGATTAGGATCATCGCTACAACCATGGCGAACACGCCGATGATGGCCATCGTATCGCCGCCACTGAGACGCTCAGTCACCTGCTTCACACCGTTCGGCAAACCAATCACGATACCGGCAAAGATCAACAGTGAAATACCGTTACCGACACCGCGCTCAGTGATCTGTTCGCCGAGCCACATCACAAACATCGTGCCTGTGGTCAGAGTCAAAACGGTGCTCAAACGAAAACCCCAGCCCGGCGCGCCAACGCCATTAACCTGCAGCCAGTGAGCCACGAAGGTAGTCTGAATTGCAGCGAGTACAACCGTGAGATAACGAGTCCACTGGTTGATCTTCTGCCGGCCCATCTCGCCTTCTTCCTGCAACTTCTTGAGTTGCGGCGAGACGACGGTCATGAGCTGAAGAATAATGGATGCGGTGATGTATGGGGTGACGCCTAAAGCGAAGACGGAGATGGTGCGAAAGTTTCCGCCGGAGAAAAGGTCGAGGACGCCGAGAAGAGTTCCGGCGACATCGCGCCAGACTTCATCGAGGCGCACCTTGTTAATTCCGGGAGTGCCAACGTGGGCGCCAAACCGGTAGACGGCTAATAAACCGAGGGTAAAGAAAATGCGCCGGCGCAAGTCCGGCACATTGAACATATTTCGAACCGCGGCGAAAAACTTTTCCATAACATTCTCCTGCCGGCGATTCCAGGCTACCCGGCAATCTCAACTACTGCACCGCCAGCCTGCTCGATTTTTTGTCGAGCACTCTTGGTAAACCGGTGGGCTGAAACACGAAGCGGTTTGGAAACTTCACCATTACCGAGCACCACCACGTCGTGCTTTGCTTTCTTGATCAAACCGCGCTCGTGCAGCACTTCCGGCGTGATCTCTTCGTCCGCCTCAAAATGCTGATCGAGAGCGGCGAGACTGACCTCCAGCCATTTCTTCTTGAAGATGTTAGTGAAACCACGCTTGGGCAGACGCCGGTGTAAAGGCATCTGACCACCTTCGAAACCAATCTTGCGCGAGTAACCTGAGCGAGACTTCTGTCCCTTCTCACCGCGGCCCGCGGTCTTGCCCAGACCTGAACCTGGTCCACGTCCGACTCGCTTCTTCTTGTGAGTCGAACCTTTCGCGGGCTTTAGACTATTAAGACTAATCGCCATTATGAAACTCCAAATCGGTCGGTAGGACCTATTTATTCAACAATCCGCAGCAGGTGCGGCACCTTTGCGACAGCACCTCTCATCGAGGCGTTATCAGGTCGCTCAACGACCTGACGAAGCTTCGTCAACCCGAGACTGCGCACAATCGTCTTGTGTGTCTTCGGCGAAGCGATAAAGCTTCGATAATACTCAATGCGAATTGTACCTTGTGATTCTGCGTTGCTATTTTCTCGACGAGGCATAGCTTACATCTCCTCAACCTGCTTGCCACGCAAGCGAGCCAGTTCCATCGGATCCTTCATACGCAGCAACGCATCGAAAGTCGCACGCACAACGTTGTGTGGATTCGTCGAACCCAACACTTTAGTCCGCACGTCTCTAACACCGACCGCCTGCATAACTGCTCGCACAGCGCCGCCCGCGATCACACCCGTACCTTCCGAAGCAGGTTTGACCAGCACACGCCCGGCGCCATATTCACCAATCAACTGATGCGGCAGTGTGTTGTTGATCAGAGGCACGCGAATCAAATTTTTCTTCGCAGCCTCAACCCCTTTTTTGATTGCGAGAGGCACTTCCCGCGCTTTGCCGGTGCCAAAACCGACGTGCCCACCTTCGTCGCCTACTACTACGAGCGCTGCGAATGAGAGGTTCTTGCCACCTTTTACGACCTTAGTGACGCGATTAATCGAGATCACCTGGTCTTTCAGGTCGAGCCCCTGGGCAGGAATGCGTTGCTTGGGTTGTCTCATAGTCTATTCTTGTTTCTTCTTCTTGGACTTCTTTTCCGTTGGTTGTTCGGGTTCCGCAGCCGGCTCTTCCGCTTCAGGTTCGGCCACCACTTCGTTCTTGTTCAGGCCCGCTGCTCGTGCAGCATCGGTCAAAGCCTTCACGCGACCGTGATAGAGATAGCCGCCGCGATCAAACACTACCTGCTCGATGCCTTTAGCAATCGCACGCTCCGCTATCGCCTGTCCAATACGACGCGCTGCGTCGAGGTTGCCACCGGTACCAGTACGCAGATCCTTCTCGGTTGATGACGCCGACACGAGTGTTTGCCCGAGACGATCGTCGATCACTTGCGCGTAGATGTGGTTCAAGCTGCGATAGATCGCGAGCCGCGGGCGCTCCGTGTTTCCTTTTACCTTGCGGCGAATCCGTGAATGAATCGCGGTTCGCATTTCTGCTCTATTTGTGTGTGCCATCTCTCACCACTATTTTCCGGTTTTGCCCGGTTTCAACTTGATCGGAACATTCGCGTAACGCACGCCCTTGCCTTTGTAAGCGTCGGGCTTGCGAAGTTTGTGCATCTCGGCCGCGACCTGTCCCAGTTTCTGCTTGTCGATACTCGTCAACGTCAAGGTCGTCTGATACTGCTGAATGCTGCCCTTCGTCGTCAGACGTTCCGCTTTGGCTTCAACTTCGGCTGGAAGGGGAAACTCGATCGGATGCGAGTAGCCGAGCGAGAAGACGATCTTCTTACCCTGCAC
>DATEIS010000375.1:0-14215 GCA_035278765.1 Pyrinomonadaceae bacterium
TCCGCAAGTTCGGATCGTCCACGATAAGCGGGCTAGCTGATGCAAGACCGATAGCGCGATCGACTGCCTCCAGACCTTGCTTGAATAACTGCTGGTCGTGATAAACACGACCCCAGCCTTCGCGGTAGAAGGAATAGGCAACATAGAACTGTGTCCGCGCATCTCCTTGCGCCGGGTCGGCGCGCTGCCATTCGTCGCGCGCTGCTCGGAACTGTTCCCGCCGAAAGAGATCCAGCGCAGAATTAAACTTTTCCTGGTTTACCTGGTAAGTGCCGGCAGTAACTTCAGCGCTGGTCGCTATCTCGTCGAACGTGCGGGGCTCGGTGGCGTAGATCCACACAATGAACACGGCGTATGCAATCGTGAATGCGAGGCCCGCGATTTGAATAATTCTCGATTGCATTCGTTATGCTTCCAACTAGCCTGCTTCCGCGTTTCGTCAATATGGCTGCGCTAACATGCAAGGGAATCGAAGTTGACGGTACGGGTTTGAAGTTTGCGATGTCTGACTTAACGCCATGACGGAGCCAGACCACCGCGAACGAGCAAGCGCGGATTACTGCCGTCAATCCGCATTATCCAAAGATCCACTTCGTTGTCGTCATCCCACTTCCTCGCCCGCTCGAAAACGATCCATCCGCTGTCGGCAGAGACGTCGAAAGCGCGGGCGTATGTATCCTTGAAGTCCGTCAGTTGAGTCACACGCTTGGTGGCAAAGTCGTAACGAAAGATGTTGCCAAACTCGTACGCGAGGTCTGGAAAAGAGTAAAGGAAACCGGAACCGTCCGGTAACCACTGTAGGTCCAAAAGAATCTGGTGATCCAGTTCGCTGAAAGTATGAACTTTAGCTCCGGGGTGTGTGCCACCTTCCTTGATACGATAGATGCTGGAGCCGCCAGTGTTCGCGGTGTAAAGGATCTGATCGGCGAGCGCGGGTGTCGGTCCCCAGTCCCACGTGCAGGCGCCTGATGGCTGCTCACCAGAGAACAGGGGCTTGAACACAAACTCGCCCGGCGTCGGCTGTGCTGGGATACTGCTCGTGACACACAGTCCTGAGCGGTAACTTAATCGACTGCCGTCGGCGCGCCAGGTTGGGTGAAACGCTCCGAAAAGTTCGACGCCGTCACCTGTGATACTAAAGTCGGGCGCCTTGCTCGTTTGGCCGGCGCGCACATCCAATCCAGGTATAGACCAACGATACTTGCCGTACATCGCGACCACGCCCTGCGCATGAGAGCCATAGTCCGCAACTGATTTGAAAACCAGCGTCTTGGAAGAACCGGGTGGCAGTGTCACGGCTTGTGGTTCATCCGCACCGACGACGTACACGAAAAAGACTCCGCTGCTCGCCTGCGACTGCTTCCACATTGGTTGTTCGTTGCGAACTGTCACAGTGACGACGCCTTTCGGATAGCGGGCGAGCTCGCTGTGATCGGGAGAGTTCGTGATCTTACGGTAGCCTTTACCGTCCGGTCCGATGGCATAAATGTCAGCATGGTAAAGCGACGCTACATTCAAGTGGCTGCTGGAGAATGCGAGTTCCTTGCCGTCTGGTCGCCAGGACAAATCATGTATGCCAGATCCCTCTTTCGCAAACTCATGTGTCCAAAGCCGTCGATCGTTGGTGCCGTCGGATTCAATCAGGCGAATCTCGGTGCCACCTCTAATAAAAGCAATGGTTCCCGCGCTGACTGTTGATGAGCCCTGGCCCGACGGACGAGCGGGTGTCACCGCAGGAGCAGGGCGTTCGGCTGCCTGGCTCTTGTTAGAAGTCTCAACGCCGGAAGTAACGGGCGGTCGATCGAAGGCTGTCGAGGTGGGAGGCTTTGTTTGACCTACCTCACTCTGCGCGGCCGGTTTCGCGGACGCTTGCACACTACGCCCCTGAGCCCTACGACCATAACTGAAGTTATCAAGTAGTAATCCCGACTGGCCTTTTGGTGGACGAAAACTAATTGAGACGATCGATTTGTCTGAAATGAAGCCGACGAAAGCAGAGTCGGGGCGGTTCCGAGTCTTGACGACGACCGTTTGCATCTGCCCGTCCTCGGTCGTCGCTGTAACTTCTACCGTCGAGACGTAAGGTTGTTTCGTCCAGAGATCTGCGCCGACTGCCGTGACTCCTGAAGGCAGCGTCACATCGAGTGATGCGTTGCCCGGCTGATTGGGCACACTCCAACTGATCATTTCACCCGTCCCCGTTTGATAGAGCAGGTTGGTAGTTCCCATGTAATGGAGACTGGGCACGTAGATGATGCCGGACCCAAACCTTGCCCCACCCGCTGTGCGGAAGGTGACCCCATTTGTAGTCAAACCTGCCGGCGAACGGTACATGCCGAAGCCGCGACTAGGAGCGACAGAGGCGAAGTCGATCGTCGATACATTGGTCGACGCTGGGTTAAATGATTCTCGGCTATCGATGTGTTCGATGGTGGACTGTGCCTCGCTGAAGGGAGCGAAAGAGAGGACGAAAGAAAAAATAACGGCGCACCATGCAACCGTACTGCGAGGTATGTATTGCAAATCCCTAACTCCTTGTTCTTGCCGTAGCACGGAAAGTCTTATGACACGAACACCGACGGCGTTGCGTCCGTCTTATGAATTAAATACTGCAGCTTGAATTCTATCCATTATCTCACTACAGACAAAACATCGGAATAATGGACCAAGCCTCGCCCAGGCTGGCGTGCCGCTATTGAAACTGTCTCAGCCCATTGGGTTCACCCCATTCATTTGTGGCCAATTTGTGGACAAATTTTTCAATCAAAGCAACCTGACGCGTGAGTCGATGGGCGCGGATGTATCTTTCAGTAGTCTTCATATCGCGATGACCCATTCAATGCTTTGATTGTGAATGCGTCATAACCTGCGATAGCCAACCGCGTACAAAATGTGGCCCTGAGATCATGCCATTCGAGGTTACGGAGTTCAGCAGGTCGCACGCTGTACCGAAGGACCTTTTGACATCCGTTCGTGCCGGCGCGAGTAGTTTGTTCTAATTCGCTGCACATCATCACGGCCGACGATATATCCGCAAACTCGTATAAACCTCAGGCTCAATCTCGCTGAGTCGTCGCTCTTCTTCTCTTCGTCTTCGACGTCTTGGCCCTTAATTTGGATCTTCCCGGTTTGTGTGCGTCTCTAAAGACATTGCCACAGCCAAGGCTATGCACTACCATCTGCTCATGAAACACTCTCCTCTCTCAATTGCACTTCTGCTGCTGCTTTGTTTTTCTGCCCACGCGCAAACGGCATTGCCTGATGACGGACAAGTCAAAAATGGTGTGTACTTTAACTTATTTTTCAGTTTTGGCTTCAGGTACCCCCAAAACTGGATTGTTCACGACGAAGCAATTAACGAACGCATACGAGAGCGCGCTAAGGAAGAAGCAAAGTCTCGCGAAGTATCCCCGCTGAAGGCATACCTACTCTTTACTGTTTCTCGTTACCCACGCGGGACACCTGGCATCGTCTTAAATCCCACAGTTCTCGTGATTGCGGAAAACATCGCTCCCGTGCCGAAAAACTATAGCGGAAAAGATTATCTGCTGGAGGTTAGGCCACTAAAGATGAAGGAGGGCGCACAGCCACTTTTAAATGAGCCCGTGGAATTCCGTGTCAACGGGTTTCAGTTTTTCCGTGACGACTATAGTCGCGAGGTCGATGGTGTCTCTATGAGACAGGCCATTTTCGTCACTGTTAAAAAGGGCTATGCCCTTGCATTTTCCTTCACCGGTGAGGATCAGAAAAGCGTTGATGAAATGGCACAAGCAATGAACACTATACTACCTGCCGGGGAAGGTGGTGGATTAGGAACCGGTGCCACACGGGAACGGAAGCCAGACTAAATACAAAGACATCCGTTAGAGTTCAGGAAAACAAGTTAGTCAGGCTCTAGATCTGGGAAACTTGTGCAGACGGAGCCTACTAAGTGGTTGGAGACCTTTAAGAAGGATCTGAGACTGGACCTGAGGCATTAGAAGCTTTCAATAGCCTGGGAGTGTCCTTTCTATACTTGAAACGTTACCCGGAGGCGATCGATATATTTGAGCGCTTGATTCTGCTTGATCCGCGGCGTGCGTCCGCGCACAACAACCTCGGCAAAGCCCACTCTGAGCAGGGTGACAAAGAGCAGGCTATCAATTACTTCAAACGCGCAATCGAGTTTACGCCGGAAGTTCCGTTACCTTACATCAACCTCGCCCGGGTTTACATCGATACGCAGCGGTATGAAGCTGCTATCAAAACTTGCGAGCGAGCGTTGGTTGTAAGGTCAGACTATGCGAAAACTTACTATACGCTTGGCCCATCTCGCCGCCGGCGATCGCAAGAGTGCAATTCACAATCATCGCGTGTTGCTAACTCTCAACCGGGATCTGGCAAAAAAACTCTATGAGGCGATTAACAAGTAGTGACGTCATGCGGCAATCGATCGTTCATGTGGCACTCGTCGTTAGAGATTACGATGAAGCGATCGAGTTCTACACGAACAAGCTCCACTTCTCTCTGCTCGAAGACACTTATCAGCCAGAGCAAAATAAACGTTGGGTTGTAGTTTCTCCTCCGGGCTCAGTTGGAACGACGTTGCTACTGGCGAAAGCAGCCACCGCCGAACAGGAAGCTTTTGTTGGGAATCAGTCGGGCGGAAGAGTCTTTTTGTTTCTCAACACAGATGATTTTTGGCGAGATTACAATGAGATGGTGGCAAGGGGAATCAAGTTTGTGAGAGAGCCGAAAAACGAGCGATACGGACTAGTCGCGGTGTTTGAAGACCTATACGGTAATCGATGGGATCTGCTACAGCCGCATAACGATCATCCAATCTCAAAGGCGTTGAACGAGGTGCGGTGAGATTGAAAGAGATGCGTTCACTTACTTGCAGGATTTTCAGAAGAGAAATCAAGTTTAGCGTCCGTACGGGAATCGAACCCGTGTCGCCGCCATGAAAGAGAAGCGACCCATTGTAATTCAACGTGACTTCGCGGCATGGATAGTACTTTAACCGCACTTGGAGGACTCACGGGAACGCTTATTGGACCTTTACTGGACTCGCGCTTTCCCTCGTGACGTTTATCGGATAAAGCACCTGTTTGGTTTGCTGCCAGCGTTCCGACTCGCTCATGCTGGAAGCCAACAAATATCTTGTGGCTCTGCCTCATCCTATAATCATGAAGAGTAGTGTTCGCTCTGGTTGTTGGTTCCGGCAGAATCCATTGTGTTTTTTTAGGACCTCGTTGGATCGGTAGGTAGCGCGTAGGGTATATAACCCGCATGTTAGGCGAAATCCAGAAACGAGAAGAGAGATGAAGACAAAGATCTCAAAGCATCCTCAAAATGTCCCTGGTAAATACTATATAGACGAAGCTAATTGCGTTGGTTGCCTGCTGTGTGTCTCCGAGGCTCCAAACAATTTTAAGGAAGATGACGGGTATAAGGCACTTGTGTATAAGCAGCCAGACACCGCCCTCGAGAGACAGCAATGTCTCGACGCGTTAAGAGACTGCCCAACTTGGGCCATTCACGACGACGGAGAGATGCATTGGGATGTGAGTCACCGAATTAACGCTAATAGCAGCGGAGAGCGATGTCTCACAGTAATAGCTCCCAGGGAATTGTGTTACAACAACGAATGGGCGTCCGATTCCAATATTATCGTCGTCCTCATTCATCCTCAGGACACAGAGTTGCCAGATTTCGACCACATCTTCTCCTTTTGGCCGCACAGAAGAGAAAATTTCCTGGCGTTTCTGACGTCCCATTCGGAAACAAAAAGAATAGAAGAACTACAAGTTATCGTTCACTCCAAAAATGCAAATTGTTACCCTCTATTCTCATGTGAAACAGGATCTTTAAAATGGTCGGAGCCTCCTGATCCTGGATATCATCCATATTGGATGGAGCAATATGTTCCGACTGAATCCCAAAACATCAACTTGCCAGTAGTGTTGCTCGGTGGTGACATCGGAATTACCGCCTTTGCGGCACACGTCTCAAGTCATCGGGATGTGAGACCTTCTTTGTTTATTCAGTTATTGAATTATGGTCTTATCTTTGCTGAAGAGCATATTGCGTTAGAGGTGGCAGGACATTCAAGTGACTTTCTAAGATCATCTGTATGTAAGAGTTTTGAGCGCATCTTTGCCTGTTATTCGCGCAAAGATCTAAAAGTCGTTGAGTCAGTAAACTCTATAATCAGCGCGTTAGGTGTAGGAGAGTTGCGCTGGGACTTAAAGGTTCTTCGATCAGGTGATGTGTGGGAACAAAGATTATGCGAGGAAATTGAAAGCGCAGATAGTTTTCAGTTATTTTGGTCTGAAAATGCTAAGGCCTCACGCTTTGTCAGAAATGAATGGGAGTTTGCGTTACAACTGCAACGAAGTGGTTTCATCAAACCAGTGTACTGGTCTGAACCGATGCCGAGGCCGCCTAGAGCACTCAAACATCTTAATTATTCCAGAGTGCTTCTGTAATGCTCTACACCGAGTGCTTCATGGAAGAAACAAAGCAGTTGACGCAGGACAAAACGCCAACAGCTCTCATTAGAAGGGCCATGTGTCCGCGCTTAACGGCGACCAAGCAATTGTGGGGAAGTACCAACTCCCTGCTCGGAAACCAGATCCTCATCAGCACTCAACACAACGAGGTCTCCCCAATCCTCGTGGGTGGCTGCAACGTTGTTTGCGTGGAAGCTGATCAGCCCACAATGTCATAAAACAGTTTCTCGCGGTGTTCTCAGTAGTAAGAACTCAAGTATCTAGACCAGGCAATGGAGAAACTCCATGAGAAGGCATTCACTAATTGCTTTGCTGGTAGTGTCAGGGATCGTCACGCTCAATCATCTCAATAACGCGCACGCTATCAACGGCGTACCAAACCGCCAGGACCAACAAACAACCAAACCTTCGTTACTAAAACTCGGCACTGAACGACCCGAACTTTCATTTCAATTGCTTTCCGGAAAGAAGCCCCCCACGTGGCAGGCACTGGAAGGCCGAGTTGTAATCGTGGATTTCTGGGCCACCTGGTGCGGTCCCTGCATTGCGTCAATACCACGCTTGAACGACCTGCACGCAAGGTTTGAACACGAAAAAGTAACCTTCCTCTCCGTCACGTATGAACCACCTCCATACGTGCGCGAGTTCTTGAAAGAACATCCGATGGCTTCGGAAGTCGCGATCGACGACTCGCTCGACACCTTCAAGACCTTTCAGGCCTGGGGCATTCCTGTCATCTTCATATTCGATTCCAAAGGAAAGCTCGTCGCGACAACCCATCCCAATAACCTTACGCCGGAAGTGATCTCCGCAGCGCTAAAGGGCGAGGTCCCGCAGGTGAAACAGGCAGTGCCGTGGAGTGATCCCGCCGGAGCGGAGAGCTACTTTCGGAAGCTTCAACTGGAACTCAAGGAAAAATACAAGCAATAGGTCTCATTGATGCCGAAGCAAACTATGCGGGCAATCACTGCCCACGCAGCCTGTCACAATAACTCCGGATTTGGACCGACCCCGAGCCGGCCGTCATAATGCCTTGGATGCTCGCCCTGTCAAAGTTCTGTTACCGGAGATAGTGACCTGTGTTTGTGGTCAAGAAAAAGTTGTGCCGTGTGCGATGACGATGACTAAGACGATCAAGCACTATGCCAAACCCTCGATTCGATCTCAGATTAGGACACTACCCTCTTTATCAGTTCTTACAACCGTTCGCCTTCGTAAATCACAACCTTCCATAGGCCTATACGAGATATGCGGTCGTCCTACTGCATTAGCTCGACTTCTGCGGGGAACATTGTGCACGCATGATACAGCGTCGCACTAAAGTTAATAACCGTTCTAAGAACCTTAATGCGTTGATGGCAAACCAATTCACGGCTGAGGGAAGCCACATTCTCGGCACAGTGCCTACGAATACGAAACAGTGGTTGGCCGAGCCTATGCGTGATAGCATCCGCGTATCACTCGGGCCAAACCAAACGTAGTCTAGGCAGCATGCTGGAGACCCCCCAAATGCGCTCCTTTTCGAAACGCTGGTTAGCATTGGCAGGCGTCGTTATTGTGTCTCTCATGGCACTTGCCTTCAGCCTTACACGTCTTCATCACACCGGAACAACTGAAGGGGCTGCCAACGCACGAAAGAGGGCGAGCGTGGGCCGGGAATCAAACTCGACCTCGAGTAATCGAGCTGAATTGATCGATTCTGATAACGACGGAATACCGGATTTTATTGAGTTGCGCAGCTTTCAGGATCGCGACAGTTTTGTCCTTTGGTTCACGGCGATCGCCGAAACGCAATTCTATCAGCTCAGCAATCAATGGAACGCTGAGCAGCGCGACTGTGCCGGATTAGCGCGATTTGCAATGCGCGAGGCCCTGCGGCATCACGATCGTATCTGGTTCCAAAAGATGGGATCGGCGTACCAAACCGTTGCGCCGGACGTTAAGAGTTTCGACCTGGACAGCAATCCGTTCGGCGAAAAGATCTTTCGCACGGATTTCGGTTCATTTGTTGAAAACGACATTAACAACGGCCGGTTTTCAGAGTTCGCCGACGCCCGGACCCTGAAGAATTTCAACGTCGTGTTCATCAGTCGTGATCGGCGCGAAGCTCGGTCCGGCGATCTGCTCTTTTATTACCAGCCATGGGTCCAGAAATTCCCGTTTCACGTGATGATCTTTCTGGGCCAGTCGCGTATCGCACCCAATGGCGAGCAGGACTGGGTTGTTTATCACACCGGCTCCTCGCCGATCGATAAGGGAACCGTAAAGAAAGTTGAGCTCTCAGTGCTCGATCAGCATCCCGATCCGCGCTGGCGGCCAGTTGAGCGTAACAAGAATTTTCTCGGGTTCTATCGCTTGAAGATCTTGCAGTGAGTGGGACGACGCAGCCATTTTTTTTCTCCTGTTGGGAGGATTACTAACGTGCCTAATTCTAAAATCCGTCGCTACCTTGCGACCGGTATCATCTATCTTGCGCTCGTCGCATCGGTTTTCGGCTTCAACATCATCCGCGCGCGCACTGCGCCACCACCAACACCGCCGGCAGAGGAAAAGCCTCCGACCGTCTCGACCACCAAACCGTACTTCTCGCTGACGACCAATCGTTCTTACTCGCCAAACGAATCGGCGCGGCTGTGGGCCAGCTATCAAAACATCGATCATCTGGATTTCCGCATTTATCGAGTAATGGACCCCAACCAGTTTTTCAAGCAGCTCGAAGATCCCCACGAGATGGGTGAGAAAGAGAAAGTGGAAATCGCGCAGGGTTACGGTGCGCGTCTGTCTCTGCTTGAGCGCACGCGCAGCTTGAAGACTTCGCTCTTCGGAACAGTCAAGGAATATGTCCGCACTCATCTGCAGAGACAACATCGCGAAACTTTCAATCAAAAATTTCGCAAAGAGCCGCCTGCAGAACGCACTCCCCTGAACGTGGCTGACTATGCGCGCGTGCCGTTGCTGAATCCGGATCAGAAGGTGAAAGACTGGCGCGAGAAATTGCCCGCACTGGAAAACGAATATGACAGCCGGATGATTCCCCTCGGCAAGATGGATGCGGGCGTTTACCTGATTGAAGGTGTTAACGGCGCGATGCGCGCTTATTCGATCGCAATCGTGACTAACCTCACGATGATCGAAAAGACTAACCGTCATGGTCAGGTCATGGTCTACATCGTAGACCGTAAGTCAGGAGCGCCACACGAAGGCGTCTCGGTCGAAGTCACTAATGCAAAAAAAACCCTGATCACTGGTAAGACTGACAAGTTCGGCATCTTCAAAACTAGCGTAAAGGTTCCCGACCAACCGGAGACCCCGGTGGAAGACAGCGACCCGGAAGAATCGCAGCGCAACCCGTTTCTGATCATGGCTCGCGAACGCGACAACTTCGTCATCTCCGATGTCGACTCGTTTTACTTCGGCGGTTACGGTGGCGCAGACAACGTCCTCACCGGCGAAGACGTTACCAGCTACATCTATACCGACCGTCCCATCTACCGCCCTGCGCAGTCAGTCTTCTTTAAAGGGATTCTGCGCCAATGGACCTCGAGCGGTTACAAACTGATCGACAGCAAAACCGTCAGCGTGAAGATCGAAGATCCAAACGGCAGCAAGGTGTTTGAAAAGGAGCTGCCGCTTTCGGACCGTGGCACATTCAGCGGGCAGCTAGATATGGGTGATGAAGCGCCGCTCGGCAGCTACAGCATTAGCGCGTCAATTGGCGAAGCCAGCGCGAGCGGATATTTCGAGGTTCAGGAATACAAAAAACCCGAGTTCAAAGTCACCGTCAAGGCACCGCAACAATTCGTAGCCGTTGGCGAGAAAGTTCGATTTACGATCAACGCAAACTACTTTTTTGGCGCGCCGGTGACAAATGCCGAGGTGCACTACTACGTCTACAAGCAACGTTATTACCACTGGTGGTGGGACAACGATGCTGACGAATTCGACGACGCGGCTGGCCCAGGCAATGAAGGTGACGACGAAGAGGATGCTGGCTACTACGGCGCCGATCTGGTAACCGAAGGCGACGCCACGCTGAATGCCAGAGGCGATGCGTATGTAGACTTCGAAGTGCCAGCGCCTGATCCCAAAGAAGAATGGGACTATTCGTATCGCCTGGAAGCCCAGGTCACCGACGCCTCACGCCGAGAAATGCAAGGCGCCGCTTCATTCATCGGCACGCGCGGCAAGACTGTCGCCGACGCCTATCCGGAACGCTATCTTTATTACCAGGGCGACGCCGCTAAGATTCGGGTGAAGACTGCGGACTACGCGGGTAAACCTCTCTCTGAAAAAGTCACGCTTAAGTTCATCGAACAAACGTGGGAAAGACAAAGCAAGTGGGAAGAAAATAACGGTTACAAGTATGAAGTTGTTAATTACCTTCTTCACGAACGCGAGTTAGGAAGCGGCGAGGTCAACACGGACAGCGAGGGCAACGCAACTTATGAGTTTACAGTGCCGTCGCCAGGCAGCATCTACGTCAAAACAATCGTCACCGAGAACGGCAAAGAAATCGTGAATCGCGGCGGGTCGTTTTGGGCCCCCGACAAGAAAGGCCAGTGGTCCGATTTTTCTTATCAGGATTACGACGAGAAATCGATCAAGCTTGTTCCTGATAAGAAGTCATACAAGCCGGGCGAAACAGCCCACGTGCTGGCAATGCTGCCGACCGATCAAGCGCACTTGCTCGTGACGACGGAATTGTCAGAAGTCCTCAGCGCGCGCCAAATCGACGCCACCGGTCGCAGCATCGTCATCGACGTGCCCATAGAAAAGAAGTACGCGCCTAACGTTTACCTCGACGTGTCGTTCGTCAAGAACAGCGATATGTACAACCAGAGCCAGATTATTGGAGTGCCTGCGCGCGACAAGATGCTGAAACTCGACATCGTTCCGAACAAGAGCGAGTTCAAGCCTCGCGACGTCGCGTCCTACACGATCCTGGCTCGCAACGACGACGGCTCACCAGCGGCGAACACGGAAGTCAGCCTGGGAATTGTAGACGAAGCAATTTACAGCATTGCACCGGAAACCGCCGGCAACATCAAGCGCGAGTTCTATGGCCGGCGCTACAACGAAATACAGACAAGTCTTGCGATTCATTACACGTTCACGGGTTACGGTGGTGAAAAGAACGCGGATTTATCGAAGAACAAATCTGCTTACCAGCTTGCTGACTTCAAGAACGAAAGTGGCTACGCGGAAACCACTATTCGTAAGGAATTCAAAGACACCGCTTATTGGCAACCTGAAGTGGTAACGGGCGGCGATGGCAAAGCGACCGTCAGCTTTAAGTTGCCCGACAACCTGACAACGTGGCGGGCAACGGCGCGTGGCGTGACGGCGGATACGCGTGTCGGTTCAGCGGTGCAGAAAACCATCGCGCGCAAAGACGTGATCATGCGTTTGGAGATGCCGCGCTTTTTGACGGAGGGCGACACTGTCACTATTTCAGGCGTCGTGCACAACTTCCTGAAGAGCGACAAATCCACCAGGATCTCGCTGGAGTTAAATGGCGCGCAATTACTCGATGCGCCTGACTCGACAGTGACGATTCGACCGAACGGCGAGCATCGCGTTGACTGGCGTGTACAGGCGAATACGGTCGGGAGACTGACGTTGCTCGCGAAAGCGCTCACTGACACCGAATCCGACGCCGTCGAGATGACGATCGACATCGTGCCGCACGGTCTCAGACGGACGAGTGGCAACACGACAACCGTCACGCAAAACGACGCCGATCAAACTTTTAATCTGGATGTACCGGGACGGGCGGACACACAAGCCCGCGCGCTGCGGATCGAAGTGTCGCCGTCGATCGCTGGTTCGTTGTTCGGCGCGCTTGATTACCTCACGAGTTTTCCTTACGGCTGCACTGAACAAACGATGTCCAGCTTCCTGCCGAACGTAGTGGTGGCCCAGACTTTGAAAGACGTTCCGACCGCAAAGATTCGCGCGTCGAACGATCTCGATAGCAAAGTCCGAAGAGGTCTGGATCGGCTGTACGCATATCAGCATGGCGACGGCGGTTGGGGTTGGTGGAAAGACGACAAGAGCGATCCGTTTATGACTGCCTACGTCGTGGATGGCATGACCATGGCGCGACGTGCGGGCTATCCCGTTGACGACTGGCGGCACTCGCAGGGCCGGCAGAAACTGTCGTCGCTCCTCGACGCGGGCAAGAACGATAACGGAAATCCAATCGATGACGAAACCCGCGCCTACATGATTTATGCGTTCATCGGAAGCGGTGACGGTGATGCTCGCTACCTTGACGAGTTGTACGGTAAGCGCAGCAACCTCGGGGCATATGGGCGCGCGCTGCTGGCGCTGGCTTTGCAGGAGCGCAAAGACGGGCGGGCACAGGAAATCGCAAAACTGATCGAGAGCTCAGCCCAACAGAATGAGTTCGAAGCGCACTGGCAAACGGCGCGGGTGAACGATTACGGTCGAGATGTTTATCTTGACGCAGAAGCGACGTCGCTTTCGCTGAAGGCGCTGTCGCAGATCAACCCTGGCTCGCCACTGCTTTCTAAAGCCGCGCGCTGGCTGGTACAGAACCGGCGCAACGGTTACTACTGGCTGTCAACCAAGGAAACCGCGTTCGCGATCTACGGGCTCAGTGATTACTTGAAAGTGAGCAAGGAACTGTCGCCCGATTACACGTTCGAGGTTTATCTGAACGGGATCAAGGTTGCGGGACAACACGTAGGAGCCGGTGAGGCCACAAACGGAGAGACAGTGACCGTTTGGAAGAAGGGTACCGAGATTGGTCCATCAAACCAGATCCGAATCGTAAAACACGGCAAGGGGGCTTTATATGTCTCGAGTGCGCTCGAATATTTTACCGCCGACGAGAACGTGACGGCGCAATCGGCGGGCGGATTGAAGATCACCCGTGAGTATCTGCGGCTGCGCGTCTCTGAAGACGAGAGCGGCAAGGCGAGTTGGAAAGTTGAAGCGCTCAGCGGCGAGCTCCGTTCAGGCGACATGATTGTCGTCAGGCTGCGGCTCACTGGCCCGCGCGCCCAGTACCTGATGATCGAAGATCCAATTCCCGCCGGTGCAGAGCAAGTGGCGCGTGTGAGCGGGATTTATCTCAATCATGCGCTCGGCGACTGGAGCGACTGGTACAGCAACCGTGAGTTCCGCGATAACCGCACGGCAATCTTTATGAATTACTTTGACGGTGACGCGACGCTGCAATACGCAATGCGCGTCGAGGTGCCCGGCGAATTCAAAATCGCACCCGCCCGCGCCGAACTGATGTATCAGCCGACCGTCCTGGCGAATACGGGAAACGACCGCTTGAGAATTCTGGATAAGGAGTGAGGTTCTTCATCCACAGATTACACAGATTAGTTTTTAGAATCTGTGTGGTCTGTGGATAAGAAACGTGAGACGACTATGACTATTCTGAAACTTTGGTTCGGAGCAATCGCGACCACGCTCCTCAATCCTGGCGCGCTACTGGTGTTTGCGATCATCTATGCGGTACTGCTCGTCGCGTCTTACCTCTTTATCTCGATACGCGAGGCGACGGTCGTGCAAGTGTTCATTACCTACGCGCTGATGATTCTGATTCCGCTTGGTTTCCTCACCCTGCATAGTTCGATCATCAATCGGGTATTAGATCAGAAATTCCGCTGGCGTGTAATCCTGATTGATGCCCTGAAGTTCCTCGCGGTGACGATTCCGGTGCTGCTGGTTGTATGGCTACT
>DATEIS010000376.1:0-47040 GCA_035278765.1 Pyrinomonadaceae bacterium
CTATCAGTCTCAATGTTGTGACGGTTACTGATGTTAAGAAGCGTCAGTATATTCATTTTCTGTCGTGAGTTGAGAGATGTGAAAGAGCGTCTTGAGGCGCCACACTGCCTCTTCAGGTGTGGCGGCATGTTCCACAAACGAGAAGTCTTTGTCTGTGAATGTAAAATGTTCCTGCAATGCCGTGATCAATTCCCTCCAGCACTCACCAAGCAGCACGATGGGTACTTGCGCGCGCAGTCCACTCTCCACGTAGACCCAAGCCAGCATCAGTTCAGCAATGGTGCCCATCCCGCCACGCATGACGATATAGCCATCGGAGTCCCTGATGAGGTAGCCTAACCGAGTAAACAAATCCGACGCGCGCCTCTGCTCTCTAACAAAGGCGTTGCACTCGTCACCGAAAGCAGTAAATGTAATGCCTATAGGAGAAGACCCTGCTTCAGAGGCCCCTCGACTGACGGCCTCCATTAACCCTCCGTATCCCCCGGTGCAAACTCTAAATCCGTGCTTAGCAAGCTCCTTCCCCAGATTCACACCTTCTTTGTACAAGCGATCTTCAGGAACAGTCCTAGAGCTGCCGAAGACAGTAATTAGCGGTGCGTTGACGGTAGACATGTGAAATTCCCTAAGTGTAGTAACAAATACGTACAACTAGTGTCATTAAGGTCTGGTCATCCAGATTCGCTCAAACGCTTTAGCCTCATCATTAGTATCAAGACGGGCAGCATAGCTACATACAGCATCCAGCTCTTCGGGCCCAACCTGTGACCTGTAGTTCGAGATGGCCTGAACCTTTTCGTTCAATACGGTTGATATGTCGTACAGGTGTGGAATAGCCCTTGGCGCAATCATTTTCACAACGTCATGGATCTCTCCCTCTGTGCAGCGCACTGCGTAAGGTAATTCTTCATAAAAGAATAATTCAATATCCTGCATCTCCAACACAATCTTCGCCAGATCTCGGACGATTAAGTGGTCGACATGATTACCCAATCCAACGGGCAGACCTATCATGCCGCCCCGTTTACAAGTGAGCATTTCCCGAAAAACTAGGTCAACCTGATTAACCATAGCGTCGTGAGTCTTAACACCACCGAAAATCTCACGGAGGGTTGAGTACCCTCGGAGTGACCCTTCTGGCAGGTCGCAATCTATCCATGCTGCCCCTATCGAGTCTAAGAAACTCCGTTCCTCACTTTTGCGAATAGCCGTTACAACATCCGCAGGATTCCTAAATCCGTGCGCGAGGGTGTAATTGCTCCTTGTGAAGACGGTTGCAATAGTCACCGGCCCCGGTAGGGCACAATGTAGCAGGTGCCCTCCTATTGCGAATGCGATGTCGTCACAGTGGGGTGCGAGAAGTAGGGTCCCACAACTCAACTCATAGCTTTTTCTATTGCTTTCTCCCAAGATCCACACATTGCAGCTATCGAGAATCGCCTTGCAGTCAAAATGCCATTCAATATTATTCGTGCCGACAACGTAACATCCATCATGAGTTTTTGGATGGCATCAGCCAACGCTCTTGGAGAGGAGCAGGGCACGACTAGTGTGTTGATGCCAGTTTGAGCGTATTGATGAATTCCCCCGGAGTCGCTGAGAACGGTCGGTGTTGCGCATGCCATTGCCTCAAGCGGCACTAACCCGAACGCTTCCCTATGTGAGGGGTAAACTAACACGTCGACGCTCTTATATAAATCCGCTAGTTCAGGATCGCCATAAGGCTTATGGAATGATGTGTCAACACCATCAAGGCCGTCGGTCCTTATAGGCTCTTGAGTAACAACATCCAGCGAGGTCTTGAGTCCAGCCTCTTGGAGGATCTTCAATGCAGCGATTAAATCATCAAATCCTTTCGCTGTTGTGGTGGCTCCGACGTAGAGAACCCGAATCCGTCTGTATGAAAAGTCAGAATGTTGTCTAACTCGGTCCTTTCCGGCTGCCAGAAAAACCTCCTCAACGGCGGGCGAGATGACTTCAGAACATTCCACACCGTAGCGATTACTAAGTTCCTGTCGGACGTACTGTGAGCTCGCTATAAACCGAGATTTCTGTTGGTAGCTACGTTCTGCTAACTCTTGCTTAAAGGGATCAGATTGATAGAAATCGGCTTCTAAGGCTTGCACATAATAAATGCGTGGGATCTCTACATTGGCTACTGCTAATGCGTCAAAACAATTGCTTGCGATCATCAGATCAGCCTGTGGAAGCGACTCAAGTATCTCGTTAAATTCAGTCAACAGACGTTCCGTTTGGCCGGACTTTGAGTGCGCAACATCCGTTTTCCAGAGTATCGACTGTACCGGCTCTGGTAACGAATAATAAAAATGCTCCTGTTGTGACGACCGCCGGCCCAATAAGGTTACGTGGTGACCAGTAGAGGACAAGCATCTAGCAACTTGAATGGTGACTCGTACGCCACCTCTCCACCCTGACAGGTACCGCTGGAGAATGATGATGCGCATAGGTATCTTCAGTTCGACCTATCTAAAAGGTAGGCAGCCCAAGGCGGTTTAGGGCAGTGTACTGAGAAGCCTAAGCGCATCGGCTCAAACGCACCTGAGCGCGTGATATGTTCCCGTGTGGCCACACTGCCTCTTTCAGTTAAACGCTTGATGAAAGAAGAGGCCCATACGGCTTCCCCGCCTACAACCACTTGAGCACCCGAAGTCAACGCCCTTAATACGACTTCCAACTGATCTTCATCGCTGAGATAGAAATCCAGGCAGTCCACCAGTATCGCTACGTCACAATCCCAAAACCTTATTTCGCGCATGTCATCTTGTCGAACTGTAAGTTTCTCCGTTGGGCCGACATGATGGACCAGGCACTGGCGAAACTCTTCAAAACGCTCTATCACACTGATATGGGTTAGCTCGGGCAAGCATAAGAGACGTTCTGTAATGTGTCCGCTGGCAGGACCAACCTCCCAAACGGTTCCGCTGCGACTTGTCCGTAGCGCTGACTTTACGAGCCGCAGGGTATCGATAGCCCGCCCTTCTGCATAAGAACTACTCCGGTAACCCCAAGGATCAGCGTCACCCTCTCCGGTAAGCCTTCTGACGCCTTCGAGCCCGTGACTGATCTCATAATAAGCAACTTTGGCCTCCTCGGCGGTGTGGGAAGTGTAAACATCAATGTGATTAATAGAGGCGTCGGTAATGCTGATCCCCACAGAGTAGTGACGGACTAAGAAATCATAAATATGCACAATCTTCTCAGGCTGCATCTTTAAAAGGTCAGTGACGCGTATAGTATGCTTTGCCAGAAAGTGTGAGCCTTTTCCATTCGTCGCCAACCACACAGCCATCGCCACATCAGCCCGATAACGCTTTCCCTTGTCCCCTTGAATTGCGTATGTATAAACGTCTCCCACTTCATACCTTTGGAGCAACCCGCGCAGAAGTTCCGAAAGCGGTTCCGGCAATAGTCGACCATCTACGTCAGCTTTATAACGGAGCATTTCTGACCGATGACCGCGTTCAGCGCAAAGACTATAAAAGCCTTCACTGTAATCACGTTCCTCTTCACCGGGCGGCGACTGAAGTACGGATAATAGTAGGATCTCAGAAGGTGGGAATACTGATAAAGTAGCAGCGAAATATAGCAACTCTTCAGTAGGGCAAGCTACGACAACTGCACGCATAACTATCTCCTCCATAAATACATTCACGGAAGTGAAACTAATCTTGCGACGCGAACAACATACTCATAATTAGTTCGGGACCGCTATAGCTTTCAGCGCGCTTCGCACGTTCCTTCTGATTCAACTAATAACTGTTCTAATTATTTGTCTTGGGCACAACCAAACTTTTGACTTCAAAGTCGGTAAGGTTTTATTTTATTTACCATTACAGAAAAATACTTGCCAATAACTAGTTCCTTGCAATATAAGTACGCCGTCCTTGATGACTCATCGCCGAAGATACTTCAGTATCAACTCTATCTCGGGGGCTGATCACTCATAGCTCCACCGCAAAACATAAGGTTGTTTAGAGCCCTCAGTCGGATGATTGTAGTCGTTTCCCGAGCTTGGAATTCGACTTGCGCACAAAGAGTCATTCATCAACAGCATTACCTATGTTCCAAGTCCAGTTAGCGCGATCCCTTTGTAGCCAAAGCCCTAACAGACCCGCGATCAACCGCAGTCTCAAATTGATACTTTTGCTTCACATGTAGGTCGTTAACCATTAGATGGCTTGGTTTCTCAAGCTAAATCTCGCAAGCGAAAGATCCCCGATGGATGCACAGGGTTAACCAACATTTCAATAGAAGATCTTATTACGTCGTTGGGGAGGAATTACTCACCGAACCCGAGGATGTGTTTGATCTTAACCCTTCTCAGCCATTGACACCTGAGAAAGCGCTACAACGAACTCCACCTTTCAAGTTTGGACGACTGTTTAGGAGAGCTAGATTATTGAGAGGCGCTGAACGTCAGACTATGATCTCTTTGCTAACTGAGCTTGGAAAGGCAATGAGTGATCTGACACCGAACGGACTTCCGTTGCCTCCCGACGATTCGCCGCCGGTAACTTATCCCGGTCCCCCTGATTCAGGCATACCTGCCGGCTACACTTATTTGGCCCAATTTCTAGCTCATGAAATCACTTTCGATAATCACCTGACGCCGCCCGATTGGAACTTTTGGCCCACGGGCTTGCGCTCACCCAAAATTGACCTGGATAGCCTGTATGGACGAGGGCCCAACAGTGCTGAAAGCGCAGAGCTGTATGATCCAAGGAATCCAGCCCAACTAAAAATCGGCACGACGCAACTGGTATCCAAACTGCGCGTACCTTTTGAAAACGATCTACCTCGCGACGTAAAAAGCAGTAGGGCGCTAATAGGTGATGAGCGCAATGATGAAAATCTTGGCGCGGCGCAAATCCACGTCGCGTTCATCAAGTTTCACAACTATGTTGTTGGTTTACTTCAGAAAAACAAGTGTCCGAAAGAAGACTTGTTAAAGTTTGCCCGGATACATGTTGTCCGCCATTTTCAATGGATCATTCTTGACGATCTCCTTAAGAGGCTCCTGGATGCTGACGTCCTCGCCACAGTCATAAAAAAGAGAGCGTGGTATTTCACAAAACGTACCAAACACGAAGTTTTCATGCCTTTGGAATTTTCAGCGGCCACGTATCGATTTGGCCATAGCATGATTCGGCACAACTATGAATGGAATAGTTATCACTCATCTGATGTAGCTGGCGGCGTACCAGCAGAGCTCCATCAACTTCTTGAGCAGACGGCGTTCAGCGGCCGCATAGGAAAGACTCCGAAACTTTGGGCGCTCGAAAGTGACTGGGTTATTGATTGGCGACGGTTCTTTGATTTCTCCTCCTCTAACCACGACTTTCCCGAAGACTACATCCTTCCCAAGTCCAGCATTAACAGGGCGGCCAAAATTGATCGCGTGTTCAACCTTCATCTTGAAGCGATCCCTTATTTCCAACACAACGGACTTCAAGGTGACAAGCGACTGATCACCGTTCGTAACCTCCTCAGAGGATTTGCCCTGCGGCTTCCGAGTGGAGAACTAGTTGCGAAGAGGCTAAACGAACCAGTCCTCACCCGCGAAGAATTACTAAGCGGAGCTTATGAGAATGTTAAGCAGGTGCTCTCAAGACCGGAGTTCAAGGACAATACGCCACTCTGGTACTACATAATCAAGGAGGCAGAACTCAAGCACGGCGAACGACTGGGACCTGTCGGTAGTCGCATAGTCGCCGAAACGATAGTCGGCCTCATCAATCGGAGTCATTACTCGATATTTAGAAATTCTCGTTTGCCCAAATTCGCGCGGGTATTGCCAGAACCTTCTGACGCAAACTTTCAAATGGTCGATCTGCTTCATTTGGCGGATGTGGTGAATCCTATAGGCAAGCCCAGACCAGTGGAAGGTTCGTAACCAATAAACCCCGCGAGGAAAGAACTCAGATTTTGCACCTTTAATGGAGGATGAATATGAAAATCTACGCAAGTCTTCACAAGGTCCACACGGCAGTGGTGCTTGATACTTTTCGTGGTGCTCCACTTCAACTCGGAGACAAGATAATGAAGCTGGCGATCGCTGCGCTGGAAGGTGGCATAAACAGTGATGCCTGGACGAACTTCATGTCATTGTTTGCCGACAATGAAGTCCAACTCTCACGTTTGCGTGGTAAAGATGGAAATAATTCGGACTACCTAAAGCAGTTTAGGGCTTACATCGTCTCCAATGCCATGTGCGATGCCTCTACTGATACCAAGACCGGTGCTCGAGTCGATGAGCGGATAGACGAGCTGATACAAGATGATAAGCCAGATGGTAAGATCACGAAACCGATTAATATCCCGAATCCTTAAGGACCTCTCCACCTGGGAACTATGAGACCTCAATATCGGCTTAATCGGGTCTCATAGTTCCTTTGAGGAACTATTTACCTTCTTCTGAAACTGCCGATTGAATTCTCCGAGACCGATGGACTACAAACAATCTGTTGAGACTTCACAAGTTTTTCATCTCGGTTACAGGGCATTAAAGACACGCTGGCGTCAGCTCTGCACGCTATACCTCCCCATAGCACCTGGCGAATCATTGTGGCGATACAGCCGAAACCCACGAGATGACGATCCCGCGCAAGGTTGGAAACTACACATCCCAGCCACAATTCTCAATGCTGTCGACGTCTTGGAAATCGTTGGACCAGTTTTAGCTCAACACGCAGTGCTCTTTAAGGCACCGGTTTCTCTTGGTCAGTTGGATCGCCTCAATAGTGGAATCTTCTATGGATACAGTCAGGTCGGTAAATTCATTACCGTGTATCCCCGAACCACAAAGGAAGCACTGGTCCTGGCACAAAAACTAAATAGGCTTACCAGAGAGATGCAAGTGCCGTCAGTGCCCTTTGATTTTCGATACAGACCTCACAGCAGCGTTTACTATCGTTACGGGGCCTTTAAGACGCTTGAAGAAGCTGGTAAACAGATCGAACATACGATTCGTGACCCGCGTGGCAACCTGATTCCTGACGACCGGAACAGTGCGACGAAGCCAGACTGGATTACTGACCCATTTCGTCCCAAACGGGAAACGCAATTCACAGGTACGAGCACTACCTTCCTTCAAACCACGTTCAAAGTCTTTCGCGCAATCACACAAAGAGGAAAGGGTGGCGTTTATCAAGCTTTGGACATAAGCGTCACGCCGCTACGCTTTTGCATCCTCAAAGAAGGACGCAAGAATGGCGAAGTTGAATGGGATGGAAGAGACGGCTCTTGGCGAATCAAACACGAGGCAGAAGTTCTAACAGACTTGCGAGCGCATGGAGTAAAGGTGCCGCGTGTCTACGCGTCTTTTGAAGTTGATCGCAATCACTACCTCGCTGCTGAATACATCGAAGGCGAAAATGTTGAAGAGTGGCTAACTAAGAAGAAGAGAAGATTGTCCATTACCGCAGCTCTTCGAGTTTGTCTACAGTACGCGCGGCTGATGTCGGAGATTCACCGGGCCGGCTGGGTTTGGCGCGACTGCAAACCACGTAATCTCATTCGTACCAAGACTGGCGAAGTACGTCCGATTGATTTTGAGGGCGCTTGTTCTGTGTGCGAACCGGACCCAATGCCATACGGTACTTCATCGTATCTGCCACCCGAATGGAACGATGTGTTTCGTGGGCAGTCGCGCTTACCCGAGGACCTCTACGCACTAGGAGTGGTTTTATACCTTGTGTTCGCTGGTCGGCTCCCGGATGAGGGGGGCGCTTGTCGTATTAATCATTTGAGGCGCGATGTGCCAAAAGCTGTGCTGAAGATCATCGAGACTTTATTGTGTGATGATCCACAGAAGAGGCTCCCCGCACACTCCGTCGTTCAGAGATTGGACAAGATACTTAGCGCTTACAACTAAACACATTACCTCACTTAATCGGCAACCCAACTTTTTGAATAAGTTCGGTGAATCGTGGATCACCGTGCAACTCGTCGTACAGCGAATCAGCATTGAGAAAAGCCATTGCAGCAAACCGTTGCTCAAAACTTTGGTTTAAGAGTCTAAACACCTCTTCCTTCTCTCCTAATCCAATGTACACCAGCGCCTTTTCGTGAGGCGGGACTGGGTCTTTAACCGATGCCTCATCCAACTCCTGGATAATGTTGAGGGCTTTTGCTCGATACCCCGCTTTTCCATACGCGTAACCTAACGCTGCTGCGGCGTGGAGTGGTCTTATTTGATGGAGTTTTTCAAGAGTGCTGATCGCATCTCCGTATCGTCCCATCTGAATTTGCACTAAGCCTTTCAGGTGGAGGTACTGGGGGAAATCCGGGTTTTGTCGCAACAACTCATTAAATTGGTCCAATGCTTCGCTCGACCGGCGAGCGTAATAGAGTGTTCGGCCGTAGTTCATGCTCGAAAGCAAAGAATAAGGATCAAGATGCCTCGCCGTTTCGCTTTGGCGAATTGATTCTTCGTTGCGACCTAACGCGGCCAGAAGGTTTGCGTGCCAGAAATAGGCGGGAGCGTAGCTCGGATCGATCTGCATAGCACGCCTGAACGCATTTTCTGCGCCTTGCCAGTCCCATTGATACCTAAGGCCAACAAGGCCCATCGAGGTGTGGGCCTCCGCGAGAGAATCATTGAGAGCGATTGCTTGTTGTGCATTCCACCTCGCCTTTGCCATTGCTTCAGCGGCCGAGATTGGACCGTAAGCAACGTTATTCATCAACGCAAAGCAGTCTGAAAGACCTGAGTATGCCTCGGCGAAAGCCGGATCCAGAACAGTGGCTTTTTCAAAATGCTCTACAGCCTTCCTAATGTTTTCACGGTCTCGCCTAAGGGACCAATATTGTCTGCCAAACATGTAGTTTCGAAGGGCTTCTTCGTTATCAGTTTGGTGTTTGCTAAGACGCTTGCGCTCGCTTCCAATCAACCAGACTCCCAGGGTTTCCGCTACCTTATTCGTTATTTCATCCTGAAGCTTGAAGAGATTTGCCTGATCAGTATTGAAAGTTTGTTCCCATAACACGGAGCCATCCTTACTACTTGAAAGCCTCACACGAAGTTGTACGGAACTATGATTCTTGAAGAGCTCGCCCGTCAGCACGGACTCAACACTCAAATCCTGGCCCGTGCGAACGATGTCAATGGTCTTATCCGGAGTAGAGGGTACCTCGGAAGGAAGTCTCACTTTGAATCGTGGCAGATAAGAGAACTTGTCAAACAGATTTCGGGTAAGACCTTGACTTAGATAGGCGAGACTTGGATCTCCACTTTCGTTTCTAATTTGGACCAACGCCAAACTATGAACGGTTGATACTTTTCGATAGAAGAAACTAGAACCAACCACGAGCGCGAGCAGCAAAACGAAGACTGTCGCCGCGTAGTACTTCAAACGCTGACGTCCCAACCACGCTGGAAGCTCCTTAGGTTGTCGACTTTTATTAAGAGCTTGGAGTTCAATTCTGACCTGCTCAGCGTTCTCAAACCGATGCTTCCTCTCTTTGGCCAAACATCTTCGGATAATTGCCAGCAGTGCAGAGGGCAGACCCTCATCTAGTTGCGGTTCATCTTTTCCGATCGCCGCTAACGTCTCCTCTTTTGTTTCCCTAAGAAAGGGATTGACACCGCCCACCAGCTCGTTGAGTACAACGCCAAAACTGAACACATCGCTTTCAGGACCAATGTCTTCGCCTCTCGTCTGTTCGGGTGACATGTAAGCCACCGTGCCTATTACAAGCCCTTCCGCCGAGGTTTGCTCCGCTGAGGAAGAGACCGCCGTTTGTTGAATCGGTCCGACCAGTTTCGCTATACCAAAGTCCAAAACCTTAATCTGGTTTGTGGGCGTCACCATGATGTTTTGAGTCTTAACGTCGCGGTGCATGATTCCACGCAGATGAGCTGCCGCTAACGCGTTCGAAATTTGTTCGGCAAAGTTGAGGGCGCGATTGAGATCTAATTGAGTCGACTTAAGCAGCGTGTGAAGCGTCTGACCCTCGATATATTGCATCTCGATGAAGTTGTGGCCATCGATTTCCTCGATCCTGTGAATCCCGCAGATGTTTGGATTTTCCAGCTTAGCGATAACCTTGGCTTCCCGGCTTAGTTGTGCTTTGGCCCAACCATTTCCTCCAAACCCAGTTGATAAGAACTTCAAAGCAACCTGCCGTTCGAGCATTAGATCTTCGGCAAGATAAACATCACCCATGCCTCCAGAGCCGAGGAGCTGCAGAATTTTGAAGTGACCTACTATTTGATCGACCAACGAGCGGGACTTTCCGTCCACCATAACTCTTAGTCCAAGATCGACCACTGGCGCTTCGATAAAAGTCTTTTCTCTTTCTGTTTCCTCCAAGAGAGATCTGACCTCATTCAGGAGTTCGAGATCTCCAGAGCACTCTAACGCGAGATACTTTTCACGCGATTCAGAGTGAAGCTGAAGAGCTTCATGAAAAAGTTCTTCAATTCTTTGCCACTGACTAGCCGACATTTCTAATTTCCCGTGAGAGCCATGCCTTTGCCAACTTCCAGTCGCGCAGGATGGTAATTGTTGATACGCCCAGAACTTCAGCAGTTTCCTCAACGCTTAATCCGCCAAAGTATCGCAGCTCTACCACTCGGCTCTTACGTTTATCGATCACGGCCAAGCGCTCAAGCGCCTCATCAAGTGAAAGCAATTCGGATGTTTTTACGTCACTCATGAGCGCTACATCCGAGAGAGAAACTTGGATGCCGCCAGGAGATCGCTTTTGCCTATTTCGATCGCGTGCGTAGTTCAACAGAATTCTTCTCATAATCTGGGCTGCGATCCCAAAGAAATGAGCACGATTCTGCCAATCAGTTTTCCTCTGATCGACCAGCCGAAGATACGCTTCATTTACCAGAGCAGTAGTTTGGAGTGTGTGATCCGGGTTTTCTTTGCGCATGTAGCTATGCGCAAGGCGATGCAATTCATTTTCAACGAGTGGAAACAGCTGATCGAGGGCTGATTTGTCTCCATTGCTCCAGTCGATGAGAAGACTTGTGATATCGCTGGAAGGCTCAGTCATCATGAATCCCCAGGGTAAGGTTTCAGTGATTTGGAAACGTTTTGAAGAACTGTGATCTGAGTAATCGGCGAATAGGGCTTCCGATTAAGTGATAGCTAGCGACTTGATTCGGTGCGTTACTTGATGGGAGTTGCTCGACGGGTGGAAAGAAAACAACCTGTCCAGCATGCCGAGTTCTCGTCCCGGCAAATCGCAGCAGAGATCGCGACCATTTATATATTGCCGGCCGCGTTCTTGCAAACAATTTTCTTGGTCCTGGCGAGATCTGAGCGACATAGGCGTGGGAGCGAAAGAGGATCTCAACAGGAATCGTGACGACCACATTCAATATTTGAATTCATTAACCTAAATTGACGCAGAGTGACGCGGGCGAAAAGCTCTTGTGAACCCTCGCGGAATGAAAACGTCCCCACTCAGCCAGGAGAATCGGAAATGACCAAACCAAAAAAAACTCATACCGGAAAAGGAAGGGCCGCAAAGAAGGCGCTCAAAGTCATGGGTATAACGTCAGTTGTGGACGCAGCTCATGTAGAGGCCGAGCTAACTTCCAGTCAGTGCGTTGTTTGGCGACAAGGCGAATTTCGCAAACGTGTTCGTGAGGCGGTCGCAGATTGGGCCCAAGAGCCGGTCGCAAGCATCCTTCCGTCAAACACCCTAGGAGAGTTAGCTAAGGGAACCCCCTGGAACGTTGGGCAACAAGCAAACCTTGTCCAGACTGTAAACGCTCATGACGTGTTTGCTCCGCCTTTTCCAAACACCAACATGAGGTCACCTTCGCAACTGGTCCCCGCCTCGACCACAGTTGCGCTATGGGAAAAGATTGTTTGGAGACACCAGGACCCCGAAACAGCTTGTTTTCCGTTCACCGACTAAAGAAAGGCTTACACAATGTCTCGACAAATTGGTCACACTCTTCGCTTGCTCGGTTTTCTGATGGGTGTACTAACCGCCAATGTCTTTGCTCAGGTGAGCAATGCTCCAATCCCGAACGACATTAATCCCACTTCGCTCGTGGTGTCGTTCCCAGCCAATATTGTGTCGATTGATGGAGTAGCAGTTCCCGCAAGCGGGGTATTGCCATCGCCATTAATTTACTTCAAAGAAGCCGGCAATCGTGTGTATCTAACAGCGGATGCCAATATTGCAAGAGATAGTGGCAACGCCCCGCTCTTGAATCAGGTAACGTTGTCGAATTTCAGGAGCCTTGCAGGTGGATTTGCCGTTCATTTGGTCACCGGAAGCGACGAAGGCGGCGCGGGCGTGCCATGTGATCGCGAGACAGTGCCGTGCGTCGCGACTGGCGCAAAACGTACCTACATTATTGCGTGGGAGAGTGTGCAGATCGAAACGCAATCACGGCCGTCTCCTGTTCTAACCACCGCAAGAGTAGGCGCCGCATCCGGGAACGCGCCATTCCTTTCGGCACAACTTAGACTTAACAACCGCGAATTTATCGTTCGTCCAACCGGCATCGACGCAAACACATTATTTAATACTTTCAAGGGCGATCCTAGCAAAGTCCGCGTCGCGTACGAGTTTGGTCCCAACGATTTAGCAACGAATTTCCGCGATCAGGCTGGGTCTTTGTCAGCCTGGGTCGTTAATGGAAATGTCGAGGGCATAATCGTGGATGTAGGGCGGGACCTGCCGCATCGACCAGAGGATTATTCCGTCACTTTGGAATTTCCGGCAGCGATGCTACGAGGTCATGAGCAACCGGGGTTCGCTATCCCTCCAGATGACGAATTCGTGAAAGCTGGAAAGGAAATAAACGTAGCGCTCGTAGGCCTAGCGCCGCTTCCAACTGAACGCGCAAAAACCGAGTTCTACTTTGAAAACACCTTTAGCTCGATCGTCAACTCAACAAACCGGAAGAGATCGAACGTCGGGCTTTTCGCGTTGCACGTCAAGCCAGTGGTGGGCCTCCACTTCTTCAATTTGGATCAGGAACAAAAGAGGCCCCAATGGATCGCGTTGAGACCCTTACTCGATGCCGACGTCGATACGCAACCCATCAAGACTTCAGAGGCGCCAAATCGCGTTGTCTTCGGGGCGGACTTTGAGTGGGGGATAGCCGGTGGGCAGAAGGCACGGAACGCGAGGATTCAGCAGTATATCTTTCTGAACGGAATTCGTTACGACTCTGACCGAGACTTCAAAACACAGACTCTCTATTGGCACACTGAGTTCTTGCCTCAGTTCTTGAACTTCGAGCAGTCACGTGAGCAGCGGCTGCGACAGTTTCGCTTTCCGAATGGAATCAGAGACCCGAAGAAGACTCGGCTGGCGCCGATCATCTCCTCCTACCACGTTCGTCCATCGGTTGGGTATCAGCTCGGCGGCACGATGAAGAGAGGGGACGCGCCTACCGAGACAATCTCGAGAGTCTTCATGAAATTCGGAAGCGCGATAGAGTTGAAACGGTTGTTTCAATTGAGTTTGGACAACACCTACTACTTTCTCGAGAACGCACCCCGCAGACGTAACAGGGATTATCTTGAAGCGCGTTTGGATTTTAATACCGGCTCCCTTTTCAGCGTAGATCTTGGCAGTCTGCAGAGTGCTATGACCCTTAAGTTTCAGCGCGGTGAATTGCCACCACGTTTCAAACCCGTCAACGCGTTTTCGATTGGGTTCAGACTCTTTCGCTAGCACGTACTTTCACCAACCTCTTACTTCACAGACTACGTTAGCCAAATTGGATCGTAATAATCATGCTTAGCCGACTCCTAATGTTGACCCTCGTCTTCGGTCTTTGTTTTTCAGTAAGCGCGCAGCAAGAACGAGAGCCGTTTGAATTCGTTGAGACGGGGACGCTGACATTAGCTGCAGGTCAGGACAACAAGGTACAGATTCTGAACAATAAAGCAATGCCCTTGGTCCTGACGATTCACTTGATAGACAGTTCGACGACCGGTGCTCCGCTCTTGTCTTCAGTAGTAGAGTTTGAACCGAAGGTTATGCAATTGCCTTCGGCTGGCGGCGGCGCGATTGTGTTACGAATCAAACCTAACCACTCGTTGGCGCCGGGGTCCAGTCTTGCGGGGTACCTGGTGATCTCTGAAGGCGGTTCCGGCACTCTGCTTCGAAAAGCAGTGAGTTTTGAAGTACCGGACCAGTCGGCTAAAGATAAATCAAAACCTCTAAAGTCTCTTACGGCCAGCTTAACTTCCACTGTGTATTTCTGGCCCTTCTTTGAGAAAGGGATTGTTAAGCCGGCGCCATTGCCGGTCTCTCTGCCACTAAGTTCGAACGACACGCCAGACGTTATCAAGAACAGTCTCGCTGGCAAGCCAGTCGCACGGCTTGTCATGGAGACGGGAGAAACGGCCCTTGTAAGCTACGAAGGTGCGACCGCAGAACTGCCGGGAGGAACTTCGGGTGTTGTTCTCGGTTTCACCGGCAGCGGCGTTGCCGGTCAGTACGCCGGAGAGTTATTGCCAATAAAGGTTGGCGAAAACCAGCCTGTAAAACTCACAGTCATCTTCAAGCATCACTGGATCTATGCCGCTGGGATGATCCTAATCGGCATCGCACTTTATTACCTCATGCGAGCGTACCTGAATGTTGGTCGAAGAGTTTTGGAGTTGCGCGAGCAGCAGGCGCAGCTTGACGACGCGTTTTCGCGCGCAGTGGAGCGTTTCAAAGAGAGTGCGAAGGGGAAACCCTATGCCGGCGATTCCATTCAGCTCGACTTTGAAATGCGGAGTGAAGCCCTTCTGGTAAGCATTAACGGACTGAAGAAAAAGAATCTGATAAGGCTCGATGAAAGCGGCACTGACTACAAGACCATCATTGAAGAATTATCCAAGCTCAATAGCGTCGCTCAGGACTGGTCGCGGTTTGCCGAGTCTAAGCTCAACCCTTTGAGCGAGGCATTGAAAGATTCTCAACTTGGTTTTGCGACTCGTCCGTCTGATACATCGATTACGGACCAAGTGCCTGCGATCGCGATTCAAGCGACCGCCACATTGGAATCGCACCCTGGCCCCATGTCGATCCTCCAGTTCGAGACACGGAAAGCGAAGATCGAGGAGTTGCTGCCAAGACTCTCCGGGTGGCGAACCCTGAATAGCAGGGTCGCCACGCTTGAGAGACAGTATGCGAAGTTCGTTAAGGGACCAGATTTCGCGAAGCTTGATCAAATTCAGCAAGAGACACTGAAGTCAAACTGGGAGCAAGCTCTGGTAATCTGGCGCAAGCTTTGGACCAGACCAGCAGTCGACATCGATATCAACTCCCTGGACCAAAGCCTATTCGGTCTTGAGGATTCGCTCGCAGTTATAACCGGAATCACAACGCTAGTACCTGCCACATCAGCCGCTGCGAAAGAGGCTGACGCTGTTCCTCTGCGCGAGCGAGAGGATGCTGAGCGAATCGCACACATCGGACGGAAACGATTTGCCTGGGATCTGTTTTATCTGGGCTTGGTTACCGCCATCGCTACCTATGGTGGTCTGACAACGCTCTATTTTGGCCATCCTTTTGGAGCGGTTAAAGATTACTTCGAAGCGTTCGTGGTGGGATTCAGTACCAAACCCCTCATCGACGTGGTTGCGCTCGCAATCAACAAGTTCACATCCCGAGGCGCGTAAAACTCGTTTCGTCTGAAATTGGGGAAAGAGAGACGATGTTTATGTGGGGAATCTATCCTCGGTACTTCATGCCTATAGTTATTGCCTGCTGAGAACTCCGACGGCCCGAAAAGCGTTGAGCACGTACGACTCTCTGACAGTTCTGACCATCAATAGGAAGAACAGCGCCAGCAGGATGATCAGTATCGCAATCATCAAACGTTTGACCAGTAGCAACTCTTTATGATCATGCCTGGTCGGATCGATCCATGTCGCATATCCGTTTTCGCGCGTTTAGGCTAGCAAGTTTCTAACTGAAAACAGAATTAGTCGTAGGCGAAATTTTCTGTGTGGAAGCCTATCACCGGATCGTACTTTAGCATTCCCAAATCTCAATTGTAGCAATGTGGGTCCATGGCGTTATTGATGATAATCATAAACTTGAAAGCGCTGGTTTCTGAGCTGCGTTAGCAGCTCTTGTCGACTCTTAAGCCGCAGCGAGGAAGGCAGTCAAGGGCGGAGCGAACTGTTTTGAGTTCGCGGAGTTCATCGGAGCGCAGAGTAGACCCTTGACTGCTGACGCAGCGAAGGCTCCGTATGGCTCTTTGCTTGAATCGGTAAAAAGGTTCTGCCGCGGAAGTTACTGAATTGGCTGAGGGAAGCGAGTCATTAGGGAATTCAACATCGACTCTGTGAGCAGCGTCGACTGGTTTGGGAAGTTAATTGTGAGGAAAGGATTTCGGTGCTCTTGCGGAAAATCAAATTGTTAGATCGAGTTCGTCATCAATGATTTGTTCGACGGGAATTCCTGCGAGGCGTGCGTAGGCGAGTAGGATAGCGAGCGGTGGCTCGTTCTTGTCGAGTTCGTACTTGGAAATAGTCGTATAGTGGATCAGATCTTGGACACCAAGTCGTTTGACCATCTCTCCTTGAGATACTCCTAAGCTGAGTCGGATTTGCAGGAGCTTCTTTGCAAGATGTTTCGTACGAGGTCGCGAGTGTCCCATGTTATTTTGATTTTGGTGAAAGAGATTTGTGCGAATGACTGGCGCGGACTGGCGGCGTACCAAAAGATTTCAACGCAACTTATCCGCGTGTAGCATTACGGGCAATCGAGGATCTGCGGATTGTGTAGCTCGTCCGCAAACTCGGTGATAAAGGTTTCCGCTTGGTCTATATTCTTGAATATAAACGCTGTATTGAAGTCTGTAGAGAACAGACTCGGAATGCCTGATAAGTAACCTAGAAATGTCACTATGATTACGCCTGTCTCCGTTTCTCCGCCTGCTGCATCAATCCGCCGTAGTCGTTCCATCATTGCCTGATTGATCGCCTCGGCATAGATTTCGTCCGCATTGGGAATGTGACCGACCTCTAAAAGGTGCACGTTGGTGCCAAGAATTGCCAGCAAAGCTAGTCCATCTCCGTCAGTTCCTATCTCTGCATCTTCTGGCACATCCATTAACCAATCGAGCAGTTCATGTTTAGTCGTTGGCATTAGTTGCCTCTTTCGTCTCTTGCAGAAGTTGACTTGAGTAAGTCTTGACACCGCGGGCCAACTCGCTTCGAGCCATTCACCTGAATATGAGGAGCTTAGCTGCAAGTTGGCCCGCGATTGTTTCCATGAACCTATTTGGCTTTTGCTTTCTCGATTAACGCGATCTCTTTAGCGAGCACGTCACGAAAGCGCGTGAGAATGGCAATAAGCAAATTGATCTTGGCAAGGGATCGACGACGCTCTCGCTTAGTGCCCAAAAAGAATTCAATCTGGACTCTGCGCCGACAATCGGCAATGGTAAGCATGTTGTGTCCCCACCTGTATTCGCCCTCGTTGGAGGACTCAACCTCGGCGAAGATATACGACGTATAGCCGGTTGAGACAGGCGAGAGGAATGAACGCTTGCGAAGAGAGAAAACATTTTTCATGTTAGCAACCTCGGAGGAACTGATTACGTGGAACCTCCGTGTCCCAGGGCAAAACCATTTGTAGTGTCAGTTCGATTGAGAGACAGGGAGGCTGGATACGCCAAGAACTCAGCGTGTGGCTTATCTGGTCCAATGCAGTAGCTTTGACTTTATGGACCAGGGCCAGCGAAATCCTTTCTGCTAATGGTAATTCCAACCGAGTAACCGACAGCTACTTCCTCGCTAGGTGCGGGAGTTTGGTCGATAACCAATCCGGGTTGAAGGGGTGGGTCGTAACGTGACGCCAACAGTCGAATCTTCAAGTTAGCGGCATGAAGCTTCCTCTCGGCGTCATCATAGGTCAGTCCTTTGAGCGCCGGCACCTTGGTTTGAGCTGGTCTAGACCGGCGCTCACGTTGGACGTCAATACTCAACCCCAGAAGCGCAAGTGCCGGTATAACGACATACACAACGAGCGCCAGCGTCACAAGAAATCTGATAAGCAGTTTCTGTTTGCCTCGTAGGCTGTAACCAACGAGGACGCCAAGTAAAAATCTCATTACGACGGTTCCTTTTAGAGATTCTTAGTGAATCACCTACTCGGTAACCGCTTCTTTTTTCTTCTTGGTTGTGTTGAAGAGAATATCGGTTGAAGGAGAGTTGAATGGACCAATAGTGAATCGGAGGGAAGGCTAAGGATTGGCAAGTGGTGAACGAATCTAAAGACGCAGACCAAATTCAGGCCATCGCAATTTTGGCGGGAATGTAAGTCTTTTAGCTTCTTAGTTTGGACGTGAGCGTTCTTTTACTGAGCCAAGCGGGCATTCCTTTTCGGTAAGCGTAGTCTACACAACAAGTTGCTTTGTTTTCAACAGTCTGTGGTGCGCATGGCCGCTCATGCTCATAAAAGAGCGCAAGAAGAGCGCAACGCTCTTTGCGCATTGTTCACTTGTTAGTGAGTTTCATTTCTTCAACACACGCGCACTGCGATAAACGGCTTCTCCATGCCACTCAATCCCAAAGTGTTTGACCGCAATGAAGTGGCAATGGTGTTGCTGTCACCATCGCTGCGAACTAATGCCGCTCCTCCAGTCCTTATAAGAACTCAGCCGGTGATAAAACTTCATCTCGCCAGGCTTGCTAAGTTCCTCTCAGAAACTAAACTCGGTTATTCTTAGTCCGCTCTGTCTAATCACGTAGTGGAGAACCACATGGTGCGCTCAAGTTTCATGTTGACGAAGTTTGCCGCGATAGTAATCCTCGGCTCGATGATTCTGTGCCTTGTCCCACAGGTTTCGGCCCAGCAGAAAATTCAACTCTCAATCGACACCGCCAAACCTGGCCCAAAGATCGACCGCCACATTTTCGGTCAATTCGCGGAGCACCTCGGTTACGGTGTGTACGAGGGCATCTGGGTTGGTTCTGACTCGAAGATTCCAAACACGCGCGGCATTCGTAACGACGTTGTCGCCGCACTCAAAGCGCTCAAGGTCCCAAACGTACGTTGGCCGGGTGGTTGCTTCGCTGATGAGTATCATTGGCGCAAAGGCATCGGAAGTCGAGCAGTTACCTTGAATCCAAACTGGGGTGGAGTAGTAGAACCAAACACGTTTGGCACACATGAGTTCATGGATTTCATCGATCAAATCGATTCTCAAGCTTTCCTTTCGATCAACGTTGGTTCTGGCACTCCGCAAGAGGCAGCTGAATGGCTCGAGTATTTAACCACGCCACTCCCAACCACACTTCAAAAAGAACGCGCTGCCAACGGTCATCCCGCCCCGTACAAGATTCCCATGCTTGGTATTGGCAACGAGAGTTGGGACTGCGGCGGCAACATGACACCGGAGTACTATCTGCGACAACTCACGATCTACAGTCGCTTCGTAAGAAACTTCAATCCTGCGCAACAAGGTAACCAGCAGATGATGAAGATTGCTGTTGGCCCAGGCGGCGGTGAAGCACGTTGGACCGAGTGGACCGACACGATCATGAAGGCCTGGGAGAAACGACAGTGGAGTTGGGATATGCAAGGCCTCTCGCTGCACAACTACACAGTCATCAACTGGGAAAACAAGTTCGCGTCAGTAGGATTTGGCGAGAAGGAGTACGGTCAGATTCTCAAAGAGACGCTGAAAATGGAAGACCTCGTTACCAGGCACGCCGCGATCATGGACAAATATGATCCGCAAAAGAAGATCGCACTTGTTGTTGACGAATGGGGTAGTTGGTATGCGCCGTTGCCGGGCAGCAATCCGGGATTTCTAGTGCAACAGAACAGCATACGCGATGCGATACTTGCCGCGTTGAACCTGAACATCTTCGCTCGACATGCCGAACGCGTGCGTGGCGCAAACATCGCTCAGATGATCAATGTACTTCAAGCGATGATCATTACGGATAAGGAAAAGATGGTCCTAACTCCAACGTATCATGTCTTCAAGATGTACGTGCCATTCCAGGACGCAACGTCTATTCCCGTGACATTCAACGCAGGCACTTACACAAACGGCGACATCACACTTCCTGGTGTCGACGCCATCGCTGCAAAGGACGCATCAGGCAAACTTTGGTTAGCGCTCACCAACGTTAACCCCAATAATGCTGTTGAGATTGAAGTAAGCGTGACGGGCAGCAACGCAAACTCGGCAACCGGTGAAACACTAACCGCGAGCAAGGTCGACAGTGTCAACACGTTCGACGCGCCTAACGCTGTCAAACCAAAATCAATGTCAGTAAAGGCTCAAAACGGCAAGTTGACCATCAAACTCGAACCAAAATCTGTCAGCGTCGTGTCAATATCGTAGCACTCTGTGACCGCGTCTCTATGAAACGCACAATGACCCAAAATCACCTTTGCCTGGTTGTACTGACTATAGCCGCACTGGCAACTCAACTTTTCGCACAGGTTCAAACTGAGGTACCTCCTGCTGTCCCCAACGCAAAGTCTGTAACAGTCGAACGAATCAAGATTCACGGGGCCGCACTCGAAGGAAACCTGGAAAAGAATACTGTCGATCGTGATGTATTCGTATTTCTTCCGCCAAGCTACCCCAAAGACAAACGTCGACGATACCCGGTCGTCTACGCGCTACACGGCTACTCGATCGGTGCAGAACAATGGACCAAAGAGATCCACGTTCCACAAACAATAGAAGGCGCATTTGCGCTTGGTGCTAAAGAAATGATCGTGGTCGTGCCTGATTCGAAGACACTCCACAACGGTTCGATGTATTCGAGTTCGGTGACGGTGGGTGATTTTGAAAACTTCATCGCACGCGATGTTGTCGCGTACATCGACCAACGCTATCGCACAATTCCAAATCGAATGAGCCGTGGTTTAGTTGGTCACTCCATGGGAGGTTATGGTGCGACGCGAATTGGGATGAAGCACTCAGACGTTTTCGGTAGCTTGTACATCATGAGCCCGTGCTGTTTGTCACCACGAATTTCGCTGCCGCAGAACTCAGACCTGGCAAAGACTCTCGAGGCAGTGAAGACCCCTGAAGAAGCCGCGAAACTCCCTTTTTTCGCTCGCGCCACACTCGCTAGCGCCGCGGCGTGGTCACCGAATCCTAACAATCCTCCGCTGTATCTTGATCTACCGACCAGGGATGGTGAGACGCAACCGGGGGTTCTTGCGAGGTGGGCGGCCAATGCGCCGCTGGCGTTTGTCGATCAATACATCTCAAGTCTTCGTCAGTATCGCGGAATCGCTCTCGACGTTGGTGACCAGGATGGTCTAAGAGCGGACGCAGTCAAACTGCATGAGGTGCTTGATAAGTATGGAATCGCGAATAGCTTTGAACAATACCAGGGAACTCACACCAGCAAAGTAGCCGATCGTTTTCAGAATCACGTGCTGAAGTTCTTCAGCGACCATCTCTGTTTTGAGACTCGATGTCGCTAAGCGAGGACCTCTACTCGGGAAGCTTTTTGGTTCCTTTCACCTGGAACTTTCCGGCGATGGCCGGCGCTCCAGTATCGGGCTGTCCTCCGCCGGCCGAAACGGAATACTGTCCTTCCGCAATAATCACCTCACCTGCTTCACTTACCATGCTGAGGTCGCGTTCATTCAATTCGAACCGCAACTTTTGTGCTTCTCCAGGCTTCAAGTGAATGCGCTTGAACGCACGTAGCGCACGTCGCGGCGCTCCCGCTACGTTCGGGAAACTGAGGTAAACCTGGGCCACTTCGTCTCCATCACGCTTGCCGGTGTTGGTGACAGTTACTTCCATGATGAGTGGATCGCCGGCCTTGATTGGAGTTTTCGGAAGCTTGAGGTCACTGTAAGAGAACGTCGTATAGCTCAGTCCATATCCGAAGGGAAAAAGCGGTGTGCCTTTGAAGTAGCGGTAAGTGCGGGCGTTCATCGAGTAATCTTCAAACGGCGGTAACTGATCGACGCCTGTATAGAAGGTGACAGGAAGCCGTCCGGCCGGATTGTTCTTTCCGGAAAGAGTTTCTGCGATCGCGGCGCCGCCTTCTTCTCCCGCATACCACGATTCGAGAATCGCGTTCACATGTTGCTTCGCCCAGTTCACGGACAGCGCACTTCCATTCGCAAGCACAAGGACAACGGGTTTTCCAGTAGCTGACACGGCCTCAAGTAATTCCTGTTCCGGCCTGGGTAGATCAAGACTCGTTCGATCGCCACCCTTGAAGCCTTCTTCGTCAACGGGCATTTCTTCGCCTTCGAGTTCGTGCGTGATACCAAGGACGGCGATTACGACGTCCGAGTTCTTAGCGGCTTCGATCGCGTCCATGCTCGGCTTTGGATCATACCTGGACCAGATCAACTGTGCGAGTTTCAGCTCCCCATTTCCGATCGCGTGATTTACCTTAATCGCGACCTTCTTCCCTTGTTCAAGATGAACGCGCCCGACCTTCGACTCCACTTCATTACCGCCGCCCCATCCTTGCGCAACTTGCTTCCCGTCCACGGATACGCTTGCGAAACCTCCCTGGAAGCGCAAGCCTATGCGGAACTCCCCAGTCTCCGTTGGAGTGAGGAAACCGTTCCACTGAACCAGCAAGGGAGACTTGTTCGCAGCCTCCGCAGGAATATCAGCGGCCTTCACATCAACCATGCTAACCGTGCGGGTGGCGAGTACGGTCGGCTTTCCTCCGAACATCTGTCCAGTCGCAAACTCTTGAGTGAGCCCCGGCTGTCCTTCGGCCGTCGTAAAGACCGAAGATGGAACTGCGACTCCGTCTTTACGAAGGAACTGCGTCCCAGGGACAAACTTGATTTGCGCCTCGGGAAACTCCGCTTTCAGTCCTTCCAACACAGAGACCGTGTGGGTTGGAGTGCCCGTGTAGTTGCCGAGCAGATACCTGGTTTGGTCGGCGAGTGGTCCAACGACCGCGATTCTGGTCGGCCCCTTTTTTAGCGGCAGGGTGCCGTCATTTTTCAGCAGCACCATCGACTTGTTCGCAATGTCGCGCGCCATCGCGCGGTGTTCTGCGCTATCGAGTTTCTTCGGGTCGATGTTCGCATACGGAACTAACTCAGGCGGATCGAACATTCCGAGTTTCATCCGGGCTGTGAACAATCGGATCAGTGCTCTGTCGATCTCACTCTCTTTCAGAATGCCCTGGCGATACGCGTCGAGGTACGGTTTGTAGTCGTGGTCGTCGTTTACTTTCGAGAAATCGATGCACTCGTTATCCATGCCGCGTTGCAACGCCAGTGCTGATGCTTCGGCCTGCGTCTTTGTGAAGCGATGGTCGCGGAAGATATTGATGACGGCTTCGCAATCCGAAACGACGTAACCCTGGAAGTTCCACTTCTTGCGCAACTGGTCCTGCAACAGGAATTCGTTAACACATGCTGGTTGCCCATTGATGCTGTTGTAGGCGCACATGACCGAACCAGCTTTTCCCTCTATCACGGTCGCCCGAAACGCGGGAAGGTACGTGTCTAACTGATCGTGTTTGCTAACCTTGATGTCGTCCTTGTGGCGCGATGGCTCGGGCCCGCTGTGTACGGCGAAGTGTTTTGGAGTTGAAATGACGCGGTAGTATTTCGGATCATCACCCTGCATTCCTCGCACGAAAGCGACGCCCATTCGCGCGGTTAAGAAAGGATCCTCTCCGAACGTTTCCTGACCACGTCCCCAGCGTGGGTCACGAAAGATGTTGATGTTAGGCGCCCAGAAATCCAGACCTTCGAATATGTCGCTGTGCCCGTCGCGCATACCTTGCACATGTTTGATTCGACCCTCAGTCCCGATTACGACACCCATGCGATGAATTGCATCCACGTCGAACGTCGCCGCCAATCCAACCGGATTCGGAAATTCAGTAGTGCCCTGCGTTGCAACTCCGTGCGAAGCTTCGCTCCACCAGTCGTAGTCGGGAACATTGAGTCGCGGAATCGCGCGCGACTGATTCACCAGTTGCGTGACCTTTTCTTCAACCGTCATGCGGCGGACGAGGTCTTCCGCTCGTTGTTGCGCGGGCAAGTCGGGATTCAGGTAGGCCGGCTTCTGTCCATCTTGCCCGTGCAATCCCGATACGTTTAGAAACGTCGCAATCGCCACCAATATTTTCGCGCTGATCTTCTTCATCTTTGTCCTCATCGAACACGATTAAATGGCAAAACTCGACTTTGCAGCCTGAGTTCAAGCGCCCAACTTCGACACAAACGGCTTCTTCATAACTGTACATCAAGACTGCAAGCAAAGCTTATTGCCTTAAATGGGAACTCGTGAATCTTTATTTTGCAACCGGTCTGTCTCCTACTGACCGTGTCCAACAGTGACTTTGAGGCAAGCCCGCGGTTGGGATTGTCGCGTGCGATGAAGACGACTATATCGTGAAGGTCGTCTCGCGCGGCGGGGAGACCAGACTAGTTTGTAAGCCATGAGGCGAGCTGTCTTTTTACTTCGTCGTGAGAAATGCCTTCACCTCTGTCGAGTTGATCAAGACCCTTCTGTTCGGGTAAGGCGCGGATTGTGTGTCATGGTAGGATACGTCACCATATCGGACGCGGTGAGGCACACTAAACCAAGTTGTGGACGCTCTTCGCCTCAAAAGTCAGAACCCAGCTTGGAAGAGGTCAGTACCGTAACGCGGTAGCGTCGGGTAAATGCGATATTCCTCGATTATGGAGACACAACGTCGACCCGACGCTACCGCGTTACGGTACTGACCGTGTCCAACAGTGACTTTTGAGGCAATGCTGTTGTGGACGCTCTTCGCTGTTAACCCACAATCCGAAATTCCGGCAAGAACTTTGACACCCATCACGGCCGTGTAAAGCCACGACATTCAAGTAGCGAGCATAAAAGCCTTGAACGCACCGGATAACCTAAACTATGAGTTCGGCCCGTTCCTGCTAGAGCCTCAGGCGAGGCGCCTGTCGCGCGACGGCGAACCGGTGCGTCTTTCCGCGCCGGAATTTGAGCTGCTCCTGCTGCTGGTGCGTAAACGCGGTCAGGTTGTCGAAAAGAACGAGATTATGGAGGCCGTCTGGCCGGACGTTGAAGTGGAAGAGAATAACCTCACTGTGCGCATGTCGGCTTTGCGTCGCGCGCTTGGAGAGACAAAGGGAAATCACCCATACATCCAGACGGTGACCGGACGCGGCTACTGCCTGATCGCCGAGGTGAAGGAACTCCCGTCACCACCACCAGTCACAGAAACTGCTGAGACAGATGATCAAGAGCAGCCGAGGCCTCACGTGCCTCGCCGAAAGTGGGAGTTCCGGCGCTTTGCGCTGTATGCGGTTTTGGCGATCGCGGTCTTGACCACCTTCGTGCTCTACGTAGCGTTGCGACCGCAGAAGGCCCGCGAGTCAGAAGCTCCGGCTCAATCGATGCATATAAGCCGGGTCACGCAGAGTGGTCGTGTCCGCTCCGCGGCTGTTTCACCAGACGGACAGACCATCGCTTATTCAGATCAGAACGGCGAGATGGCCAGCCTATGGCTTCAACGAGCCGGGACGAACAACCCGCTCCAGCTCCTCGCTCCAGCGAAAACCTATTACCGAGAACCCTCGTTCTCGCGTGACGGCAACACGCTCTATTACTCCAAGTGCCAACCAGGTTGCGAGCTTTATAAGATGCCCGTAATGGGTGGAGTGGAGACGGCGCTCGGTATCCGCTCCGACAGCCGCGTCACCTTCTCGCCGGACGGCAAACGGATGGCCTACCTGCGGTCTGACGTTGAGCCATCAGGTCTGGTGACCGCCAGACTGTTCGCTGCAAACATGGATGGCTCTGGTGAGGAGTTTCTCAACTGGGAGGCGGGCGACAGTGTCTATCAGCGCGGCGCGCCCGCGTGGTCGCCTGACGGTAAGGTGATTGCTTTTTCAATCATCCAGAAAGAAGGTGGAGAGAGGGGCATGAAGGTGCTCGGTGTGGCGCTTGCCGATCGAAAGGTGTCCACGCTCGTTCCCCCTACCTGGACTAATATCAGAGACGTCGCGTGGCTCCCGGATGGACGCACCCTTATCATCAACGGCCGCAACGAGACTGCAGCCGAACCCGGCATGCAGGTGTGGCGCGTGCCCCTCGCTGGCGGCGAAGCGCGCAGAATCACTAACGACCTAAACAACTATTTCAGTATCAGTCTCTCGGCCGACGGCAACACGCTGATTGCGCTCCAATGGCAGACGACGGCCGGTCTGTGGATAGCGCCCACCGAAAATCCATCTGCCGCTGCTGCGGTCACCTCCGGGACACTCGATCGAAAAGACGGGCAGAACGGTCTCTCCGTGACGCCCGATGGGCGGCTGATCTATGTTTCCGCTCACAGTGGCAAGAGGGATCTCTGGTCTGTTAACGCCGATGGTACGGGGCTCAAGCAACTAACCGACGCAACACATGCAGACCTCTCTCCAGTCGTCTCGCCGGACGGGCGTTACATCGCGTTCCAATCGTGCCGAACGACTGGCGATCGTTCGTTTAACATCTGGCGTGTGGACGCCGACGGGCGCAATCCTACGCAGCTAACGCGAGGAAAATATGATAGCGAGCCGACATTCTCGCCCGATGGTGAGTCGGTCGTTTATGTCACTAATGAAGAGCACGTTCCGAAACTACGCAGGGTGCCGATCGGCGGTGGTCAGCCCGTTGCACTGACAGAGGAGTTTTCGCAGCACCCAACCTTCTCACCGGACGGCAAAGTGCTCGCGTATTACCGCATGAACCAGAAACAGCGGGATCAGCGTCACCTCGTTTTCATTCCGGCAAAAGGCGGTGCGCCTATTAAGACGCTGCCGGCTCCGAAGAACTTCGGCTCCGTGATGCAGTGGGCGCCGGCGGGCGACTCACTGTGGTACCGAGATAACACGCTCACGAGTATTTGGGTGCTGCCACTGGATGGCACACCTACCCGCCCTCTGATCAAGCTGAACAATCAAACCTTATCCACGTTCTCCATCTCGCAAAATGGTCAGCGGCTCGTTTACTCGAGCGGACCGCAGCTAAGTGACGTTGTGCTGATCAAGCGCTTCAACTAAGCCGTTTCCCGCAGGCTTAGCAATCTTTAGCATTATTTAGTAATCCGCCGCCTATTCCTTAAGGACTAGTTCGCGTTAGTCGGTCTAGCATCCGCGACCGACAAATGCGAATCGAGTACCTGAACCACGCGTCCGTAATAATAAAGAGCAACGATCAATCACTGTTATGTGACCCGTGGTTTTCAGGTACGGCTTTCGGCGGTGGCTGGGGACTACAGTATGACAATCCTGAAGCACTTCAGAAGGCTGCGTCATGCACCCACCTTTGGATTTCGCACTTTCATCCTGACCACCTGCACATGCCGACGCTGAAACAACTCGCCGCCCTCTCACCCGAGATCATTGCACTTGCCAACGACTCCGCGAACTTTTGCATCAGTGAGGCGCTGCAACAGGCTGGTTTTCAAAACATCGTGCCGCTGTACGAGCGCAGGAAACTACCGCTAACAAGCGATATGAAAATAACGAGATATCCCACCGCCGGAATCGACAACATGCTTTTGATCGAGACACCCGCAGGCAGGATCCTGAATTACAACGATTGTCATCTCCCCATCGGCGCCTTGAAATTGCTCATACGCAAAATTGGCAACGTCGATATCGTGCTCAACAGTTTCAACCACGCGATCAAGTTTATCGACAATCCACGTAAGGGCGATGAGGAGATTCGAACCGTACTCAAAACGAATTATAAGAAGGTGCTTGACGCTATCAATCCCAGGTGGGCCATTCCTTTTGCATCCGCACATTACTACCGCACGCGCGACACACAATGGCAAAACGAGTCGTTGCTACAGAGCGAAGATTTAGCCGAGATGGACGGTCGTATTTTACCCGTGCGAATCGGAAGTGAGGTCACTTTCGACGATAAACTACAACCAACATTGTCGCCGCCTTCAACAAAAATCAGTCTTAACAATAGAGACATCAAGTTAGAACCCGAAAGCGTCCCATTTGATGAAGTTGTAAACGCGGCAAAGGATTTTGGGAAACGTCTGAAGCAATCATTATTAGGATTGACATTTTGGATTCCCGAGTTGCGGATCAGAGTTGAGGAGTACCGGAGAGTTATCCGCTTCGATGTAAACAATCAGGTCTTTGCCGAAGATCATCGTGAAATCGAAGATGCCCATATCGAGTCCCATTCAAGCGCGTTACATCAGTGGTTCACAAAGCCTTACGGTGCAGACAGTTTCTTCATTGGCGGCCACTTTGCAGTACTGAGCAATTCAACAACTCCCATCAAAAGAGTCTTGTTGGCCTGTTCATTGATGGAAAAGCGTCTGAGTCCGCGAAGTCTGGCGCAATACCTGCTCCGTCCCAGCGGCATAAAGTTCCTGTTGAATAGACGGGAAGAGATCTTCGTTACGCTAAGTCAACGTCGACTCAGAGTGGGAGATCGAGTGAGTTGACGCCACATCAAATGCTCATCAAGCTGAACCGTCGCCTACGCCATTCCGACTGCGCCGTCTGTGGCCAAATGTCGGAGCTAAACATAGGACCTGAGCTCTTCACTGCCGACGGCCGTTACGTATGTGCAGGTTGCGGCGCCAGGACTGCTCCCGAGTTGACGGCCCTGCTCGGAGTAGCTGCCGCAGCAGAGCGCTATGTTGCTTTCCTTTTTGAAATGGGCGATCACGATGACGTCGAGGACCTGGATTGAGAATTCTGCAATTGTGTTCCTTGACGACGTTTGGTGGCGGCGAACGTCACCTCGTCGACCTCTCGCGCGCACTGAATGATCTTGGCCATGACGTATATGCAGCGGCCGTCTCCGGCTCTAAGTTGTGGACCGAATTGTCATTCCTGGACAGAGCGAAGCTCTTCGCGCTGAGCCGGCTGAATTACGTTAAGAACGTGGCCGGCCTTGCCGGGTTTGTACGCGCGCACGATATCGAGATTGTCCATGCACACGCGGCCAGAGATTATCACCTGGCGTCAATGGTTGTAAGAATGGCGTTGCGTGGCCGGCTCGTACTCACCCGACACGCGCTCTTCTCTTTGCGAGGAATAAACAAATACGTACTGAGTAACGCGGTCCGCGTAATTGCAGTCTCTCGCGCTGTGGCGGAGAGCCTGAGAGAAAACGACGTTATTGAGCCTTCAAAGATCGTTGTGGTTCATAACGGAGTCGATCCTGACGCCTTTAAGGGTTCAAGCGCGCGCGGAATTGACATGCCTATCCTCGTGGGCACGGTGGGCCATCTCGCGCCAATCAAGGGTCAAGACATTTTTCTACGTGCCGCGGCTCTGGTTTCTGCCCGCCGACGCGACGTGCAGTTTGTGGTCATCGGCGAAGATAAGTCTCCCGAGAAGAAGCACCGGAGATCTTTGGAGAAGCTCGTAGCAGAACTTGACCTCGACCGCATCGTTACTTTCGCTGGTTGGTGTGACGATATGGCGGCAATGCTATCGTCCCTCGACGTTTTTGTTTCAGCGGCTCGTTCCGAACCTTTCGGTCTTGCGATTGTCGAAGCGATGGCCGCCGGGCTACCAGTCGTGACCACGGCTTCGGCGGGGGCTCTTGAGATCATTGAGGACGGTCTAAACGGAAAACTCATACCGGCCTGGGATCACCACTCTCTTGCCGCCGCCATCAGCAACCTACTCAAAGATCCACTTGAACGTTCCCGACTCGGACACAACGCTAAAGCAACAGTGCGAGAACGTTTCTCACTGACACGCATGGCCAGCGAGACAGAGCGTGTTTATCGTGAAGTGCTGGCGTCTGATAAAAGGAGGTGAACGGAAGCCATGATTGTCGGCTTTGCCTCAAAAGTCAGGATCCTGCTTGGAAGAAGTCAGTACCGTAACGCGGTAGCGCCGGGTAAATGCGATATTCCTCAATTATTGATTCACAACGTCGACCCGACGCTACCGCGTTACGGTACTGACCTCTTCCAAGCAGGATCCTGACTCCTTAGGCAAAAGCTAAACTGATCAAGAGGTCATCGCAATTTTCTGCTCCGTAGATACACGAAGGGCCGCAGCATGTCTCCAAGTGCGACCCTTCGCGCCCCCCCTTGCTCGAAATTCTCTCAAGCTATCGCTGTTGCCGACGGCAATAGCACCGAATCAATGATATGAATTATCCCATTAGCCGCTTCGACGTCGGCCTTGATCACGTGCGCATCGTTGATCCTCACCGTTCTCGACGTCGATCCTCAATGCCTGGCCCTGAACCGTCCGAACCGACTCGCGGGTTCCGTCACCGTTGCTGACGAGCACCTTGCCACCCGTGTCGTGCTCACTGCGATTCAAAAGCTGTTGCGGCGTGTCGCGAATAGACTCGAGACGAAGATTGTTTTGGGTGGCGAAGCTTTTCGCCATCCAAACATGCGAGTCCGCTTTCCCGCTGACTTTTTTTCCGCAGACTTTCCTGCACTTTCACGATTGGCAGTGAAGCTTACGAAAGAAACGAAAGACTAATATGAAGGCGTTGATATATTTGCATTGTTCGCAGAATTGATCATGATACGTAAGGACAAAGTTGGACTATGATATCCGCGCCGTGAAGCGTGTTGTCGCCATCCTCCTGCTCGTTTTGATCTCATCTGCGCAACTCCGCGCTGAACAACTTCCCATCCGAACGTATACCACTGCTGACGGTCTCGCGCGTGACAGTATCCACGAGATCGTTTCCGATCCGCTTGGTTATTTGTGGTTCTGTACTTCTGATGGTTTGTCGCGTTTCGATGGTTATGAGTTCGTAAACTACACTGTCGCCCAGGGTCTGCCGCATCGAGTAGTTTACGACTTGCTGATCACAACAAGTGGAGACTACTGGGTGGCAACAGCCGCCGGCGTCGCACGCTTCAATCCTCTCGCCACGACGCCCGAATCGAAATTCAAAACTTACGTTCCGACACAACGATCCGGTTCGGCAACAATTAACAGCCTCTATCAAGACGGGTCCGGAACCATTTGGCTTGGCACCGACAACGGCCTGCACGCGTTGCGCCAAACAGGTAGTGACTGGCAACTGGAGTACGTCAGTCTCGGTGAGAAACAAAACCAGCGATTCATTATCACGAAGATTGTCGAAGGCGCGCCCGGAGTTTTGTGGATCGGTACTGAGCAGGGACTCTTCCGTCATTCTCGCGATGGCAAAGTTGAACGTTTTAGCAAGAAAGATGGCCTCCCGCATCAGCACGTCCGCGACATTTTAAAAGACGCGGACGGCGCCATCTGGATCGCTACAGGCGTCGGTCTCTGTCGTCTGGCCTCTGACGCACAACCAGGACAATCGATCGTGGCTCGTGCTTACTCAAAAAAAGACGGACTTCTCGGCGAAGCTATCTTCGATCTATTTCGCACCTCAACTGGACGGCTATGGCTCGCTACCGTGAAGGGCCTCTCCGAGTTCTCTCCTGATGCACTACCCGATGGCGGTCACTTCCTGAATTACACTCGCGAGCACGGGCTTAATGAGGACGGCGTCCGGGCCATCATCGAAGATCGCGATGGCAATCTTTGGTGCGGAACCGAGAGCAGCGGCGCGATGAAGATCACGCGCAGCGGTTTCACCTCTTATTCCGAGTCCGATGGATTGGAACACTCGCGCATCGCAGCCATTGGTGAAGATCGCAACGGTGAATTGTTTGTGGTTACTCGTTCACGTCGCGTCGACGCCTTTCACATTCATCGCTTCAACGGCCGGCGCTTCGAAAATATTCGCGTCAATCTGCCGGCAAATGTGATCCCTACATGGGGTTGGAACCAACTCTTTGTTCAGGATGAATTAAAACAGTGGTGGGTGCCCACTATCAGCGGACTCTTTCAGTTCCCACCGGTGCGCTCGTTGACTGATCTCGGCAGAGCGCAGCCAGTTAAAAACTACACGACGCAGAATGGCTTAGGCGGTAACGAACCGTTTCGTCTCTTCGAAGACTCACGTGGCGATATCTGGATCAGCATCATCAGCAGTCCGGCAACCGCAAGCCTGAACCGGTGGGAACGCGCAACCGGGAAGTTCCACTCGTATTCGAGCGAAGCGAACAGGCGACCCGACAGCGCCGCGACTGCATTTCAGGAAGATCAGAAAGGCAATATTTGGATTGGGTTTTACTGGGGTGATCTGGCGCGTTACCGCGAGGGCCGCTTCGATTTTTTCACGAAAGCAGAGGGTGTGCCCGCCGGAATGATTCGCGCGCTGTATCGCGATCATTTAGGAAGACTGTGGATCGCAAGCACCGAGGGTGGATTAGCACGCGTCGACGACACTACCGCAGACCATCCAAACTTTGTCCATTACACAGTCAAGGAAGGACTCTCCACCGATCAGATCACGTGCATCACGGAAGATCAGTGGGGTCGAATTTATGTCGGCACCGGCGTCGGTCTCGATCGTCTCGACCCGCAGACAGGTCGCGTCAAACGCTACACGATTGCCGATGGACTGCCGAACAGTTACGTAAACGTAGCCTACCGCGATCGTAACAACACCCTTTGGTTTGGAACGTTGCAAGGCTTATCGAAGCTTGTGCCCAGGCTGGAGGAACAGTCACAGTCGCCGCAGATTTTAATTCAGGCCTTGCGCGTGGCAGGTAGTGATCTTCCGATTCCGGATTTGGGTGTGCCTCATCTCGGCGGACTCAACTTCGACGCAGGTAACAATCAACTGGAGATCAAATTCGTCAGTCTGGGATTTCGATCCGGTGATGTGCTGCAATATCAATACATGCTCGAAGGCGCAGATCGTGATTGGAATGCACCGACCAGTCAACGGATCGTGAATTATGCGAACCTCAGACCAGGCAGTTATCGCTTCCTGGTTAGGGCAGTGAACGCAGACAGTGTTGTAAGCCAGCAGCCGGCTTCGATCGAATTCACGATTGTGCCGCCTGTTTGGCAGCGCTGGTGGTTCATCGCCCTGATAGTTCTTGGGCTCATCGCGGCAACTCACTTCATCTATCGCTACCACACGCGCCGCTTGATCGAACTCGAACGCGTTCGTACGCGCATCGCCACTGATCTGCACGACGACATCGGCGCAAGTTTGTCCAAGATTGCCATCCTCAGTGACGTCGCTGCGCAGCAAATGGCGATGAAAGGCGACTCCCCGGTAGCTGGTCCTCTGGTCCAGATCGCTGATACCTCCCGCGACTGCGTCGATGCGATGAGCGACATAGTTTGGGCAGTCAATCCGCAACGTGACCACCTGACTGATTTGACTTATCGCATGCGTCGCTTTGCCGAAGACTTTCTCGACGCGAAAGGTATCGAGTTTTCGATTCGATCATCGCTTGACGAGCGCGACGTTCACCTCGGGGCGGATCTGCGTCGTGAGGTTTATCTGATCTTTAAAGAGTGTGTCAGCAATGTTGTCAAACACTCGTCGTGTACGGAGGCGGCATTGACGTTTAGTATCAGTGGTCCATGGTTGACGATCTCTATCGCTGATAATGGAAAAGGTTTTGAACCTGGTTCAAATGGAAACGAGATTGGCATGGGTGGTCACGGCCTCGCGAGCATGCAACGACGCGCTCAGGCACTCGGCGGTAGTTTGACGATCGATTCACACGCCGGAAGTGGGACGAAGATAACGTTGAAAGTACCTATTCAGCCGAGGTCGCGCTGGCGGATTTGGCCGCTGACCTACCCGAATGGGCAGTGACGCATCGTTGTGCGAGTGGCTAACATACATCGTTTATGACTGAAGCCCGGACCATCAAAGTGGCGATCGTTGAGGATCAGCGGGAGATCCGCGAAGGATTGGCCCAACTCATCGGTACTACGCCCGGCTATCGCTGTACCGGCGCTTACGCATCAATGGAAGAAGCGCACGAGAAGCTTCCAAAAAATCTTCCCGATCTGCTGCTTTCCGACATCGGTCTGCCGGGCATGGACGGTATCAAGGGCGTCGGCATTCTGAAAGAGCGGCATCCCGAGTTGGTGATCTTAATGCTGACCGTTTACGACGATAACGAGCGAATCTTCGACGCGCTCTGTGCGGGCGCGTGCGGTTATCTTCTGAAGAAGACGCCGTGGGCGAAGCTGGTTGAGGCGTTGAAAGAAGCCGTCGAGGGCGGTTCGCCGATGTCGCCGGAGGTGGCTCGACGCGTGATCAATCTGTTTCGCGAGATAAAGCCGCCGAAGGAAGCGGAATACGAACTCACACCGCACGAGGTCCGGTTGTTGCGCATGCTCGTCGAAGGTCACAGCTACAAAACGGCCGCTGCGGAATTGCACGTCTCAGTCAACACGATCAAGTTTCACCTGCGTCACATCTACGACAAACTGCAAGTCCACACGAAATCGGAAGCAGTAGCAAAAGCTCTGCGCCACGGTCTGACACGATAAAACTCCCAAAACTTTCTAACGCGTAATTCGTCGACGTTTTGGACCTTCTCTCGGCTACCGAAACGGGCGGTGATGTTACGTGCCGTTGTCACTACATTCACCGTGCTTGCTCTGGTTGGTGTTGAATTTTGAATCGAGAGAGGATTGAAGAGATGAAAATCACAAAAGCTACGGTCATGACGATGGGTCTGCTGCTGACCTGTCTTTCTATTGTTTCCACCGCACGCGCCGACGGCGCCCGCTCGTATATTTCGCCGACCGGTAGCGACAACCGGCCGTGTACGCGTAATCAGCCGTGCCGCAATTTTGATGCGGCGCTGACAAAGACTGACGCCGGTGGTGAGATCGTCGCACTGGAAAGCGGCGCGTATGAGCCGACGACGATCACGAAGGCAATCACGCTCGCTGCTGCGCCTGGCGCGGACGTCGCTATTCGCGCTACATCGGGTAACGCCGTAACGATTACCGCGAACATTGGCGATACAGTCGTGTTGCGCGGACTGCGGTTAACTGGTCCGGGTAAGAATACTGCCGGCACGAATGGCGTGTTCGTCGACATTGTTTCACCCAACTGCTGTATCGCCGTACACCTCGAGAACAGCATCGTCAGTGATTTTGATAAAGGCGTACAGATAGATTTGGGTGTAGCCAGCACGTTGATGGTGAGCGACACCGTATTTCGTAGTAACAAGACTGGCGTCAGCTTTTCTGTCGGTGGGACTGAGTCTCAAGGCGCATCAATTACGCGGTCGCGCTTCGAGCGCAACGAGGTCGGACTTTTCGTGCACACCGGTAATTCCGTGACCGTCAGCAACAGTGCGATGCATGGCAATGGCACCGGAGTGCAGGCTGATCCGGGCGGCAAAGTGGATGTATTTGATTCGACTATTACGAAGAATGGCACGGGAGTTAAGTCGAGCGGCGGGTTCATCCGCCTCGCCGCATGTTCCGTGACTGGCAATGGGCATGGTGTATCAACCGACAACGGGACTGTTGCTTCGATGGGCAACAACATGATTATCAACAACGACGTTGATGTTGCCGGCACGCCGAACTTCATCACGTTTTTGCCAAGGTAAGAACTTCCAACGATCGCGGTCATTCAGTCTTCGGAGCGCCGAAGGCGCGAAAATATGATAGCCAGGGCCAAGCGCCGAGCGAAGCGAGGCGCGTCGGCCCTGGATAATCAATGTTATGAACGTTGAGCACTGAAAGAGCGAAATAACTAGCGACGGTATTTCGCACTTTCAGTGCTCGCTTCGATTTATTTTTGTTAACCAGGGGCGACGCGCTTCGCGCTTGCCCCTGGCTTTCATATTTCGCGCCTTCGGCGCTGCGCCTCCGCACTTTCTATTTTTGGCGCTGCGCATCCACACTTTTCTGTTCCCGCAAACACTTCCACAAAACTTAACTACCCAAATGGGTAGGCTCGCTTCCACTCCTCCCAGCGCGTTAGCCAGCAAGAACGGTTGAATAAACGTCTTCGACCGATCAACGGCAATAACCTAAAAAGTTCCAGGAGGACAAAGCGGCATGTCATTCAATCGAGTTACAATCATCGCAATTTTCTTTCTTCTCGCAATCACAACCAATATTTACGCACAGGATCCGGCCGTTTCATCAGTGACCGGATCGGTCGCTTCCGACGGCGCCGTTCGCATGATCGCGCACGGTGAGACACTCCAGATTCGCATGGAGATTTACAACGCGACCGGTGAACTCGTTTCAGACTCTGGTCTGCGCAACGGCAACATCGTCGACTGGAAACAGACTGATGCACAGCAGGCGATGCCGGATGGCAATTACCTGGTCGTAGTAACAGTCAAAGACTTCAAAGGAAATCTCAAACAGCGAATGGTCGCGCTCTCGTTACAAGCCGGCCAGCTTCAACTCCAGAAACAAGACGAAGTAACGACTGCACAAACGCAGTCAATCGAAACCCGCCGTGGCGGTAAGAAGGTCAATGTAACTGACGGCGACAATGCTGTTTCCATTCTGCGCGAAGGAAAAGAGCGTGCTGTCGTCGTCACTGCCCACGACGGAACTGACGGCCAGGTGAGCAGCACCACCGGCGCAATAACTTTCCGCACCGGCAACGTGTTTGCAAACCAGGATACAGAACAGTTGCGTATCACGCCGGAAGGCAGGGTCGGTATCGGCACCAAAGCTCCCGAAACAACTCTCGACGTCGCGGGAACGATCAAAGCGCGCGGTGGCATTCAGTTCGAAGATGGTTCAGTCATCAACTCGGCGAAGAATCTTTCGCCAAACAAAGATGCGGGTGGACAGGCCGGCGGCGGCAATCTGTCAGGCACAAACATCATCGCGGCCGTTAACGACCCGGCCACTCTCGGCACGATCAACGACAATCGCGTCTCGTTGAATCTCGCGCGACTCGCTGCGGCCAACACCTGGACGAACTTCAATGTCTTCAACGCGGGACTTTCAGCTAACAACGCGCCGATCACAAACGTTGGTAACCCGGTGAATGGCGGCGACGCTGTAAATAGGAATTATATCGACCTAAACGCAGTGCGATTTATGCCCGCTGCGCCGCAACTCACGGTGGGAGATGCGAACGGCACAGCGGCGATGATCAGTCTTCGTGGTCAAAGCACCTGTTGTGGTCCAACCACAGGCTTTGCAGACTTCAAAGTGTTTCAGAACGGCAGCTTTCTGGCGACGGGCAGTCTCGGTATCGGCACAATCCCGATGCAGGGAAGTGGCTATCGCACGATGTGGTACACCTACAAGGGCGCGTTTCGATCCGGTTACGCCGACACCGAATGGGACGACGCGAATGTCGGTTTCTTCTCGTGGGCTGGTGGTAGTAACTCAACCGCGGAAGGTCTTTACTCGCTCGCATTCGGCGACACCAACAAAGCGCTGAGCACGAGCAGCATCGTTTTCGGCAGCGGCAATCACGTCAAAGGCGCGGCGGGTATCTCGGCTGGTGCAGGCAATCGCGTTTGCGACACGTACGGTGTGGCTTTTGGTAACAACGCAAAATCCGGTGGTCCATTCGTGAACGGCACCTGCGATCCGGACAGTTTCAACATTAACGGACTCGCGGCGGTAGCTATCGGTTACAACGTCACCGCCGATCAAGATCATTCGTTTGCCTTTGGAAAGTTTGCTTCGACCAACGGTCACAGCGGCAGTTTCGTGTGGGGTGATGGCTCAGCCACAGCCTCCGCGCAAACTTTCAACTCTATCGCGAACAACGAGTTTGCGGCACGCGCCACTGGTGGCTTCCGTTTCCGCACCAACCTCGCGGGCACGACGGGTTGTAATCTTCCGGCGGGCTCAGGCGTTTTCAACTGCACCTCAAGCCGCGCGACGAAGGAGAATTTTCTGATGGTCGATGGCGCAGAAGTTTTGTCTCGCTTGAAAGGTATCGACGTGAGCACGTGGAACTACATTTCCGAGGGACGCAACGTACGCCACATGGGACCGATGGCCGAAGATTTCTTCAAGGCTTTTCAGCTTGGCGCCGGCAATACCTCGATTGGTGTGCAGGATCTTACTGGCGTGAGTCTGGCGGCAATCAAGGCGTTGAACCAGCGCACGGATGAGCTTCAGCAGAAGACTGCGGAAGTCGAACAACTCCGTGACCAGGTCAACCAGCTTCGCAACGCTAACAGTGAGATGGAACGACGGCTTGCAACGCTTGAACAGTTGTTGATGGGGCAGGTTCAAGTAACGCAAACACCAAAACTTCACTAAGACTCAATTACCCGGCAAGGATCAGCGTAGTCGCGCTCATCACGCGGCTACGCTGATTTCTTTTGTGAGCCTCTTTAGCAAGATTGAACAAGTAAAAGTCTCGTGTTTTAGGGTACATGGTAGCGTTGCCTCAAAAGTCATGCTTGGATGAAGTCAGTACCGTAACGCGGTAGCGTCGGGTCGACGTTCTGCCTCAATATCCGATGAATACTGCATTGCGAAAATACCCGACGCTACCGCGTTACGGTACTGACTTCATCCAAGTCCGAACGTGACAATTGAGGCAAATCCATCCCTAAGGTCGGCTCTGTGTTCCTGATAACTCACCTGTTGAGATTTTCGGTCAGACACCCGCGTGTCGTTCTCACGCTGGTCGGCGTCATTACTGTTTGCGCCCTCGTCTTCATCCCACGTATTCAATTGCGACTCGACGGGCGATCGCTAATTCCTTCCACTCTGCCGCAGTTTGCCGAAGCCGACCGAGCCGCCGCGCGTTTCGAGCTGCGCGATCTTGTGTTGATAGGCGTCGGCAATGAGGAGTCGGGTGTGTACACGCCCGAGACACTGCAACGCATCGCGCGCTTGAGTGATGGACTCTCGCGGGTCGAAGGAGTCGTCCCAGACTCCGTCGTCAGCCTCTCCACTGTGCCGCGCGTCTCTTTCATTGACGGTAAGGTGGACACAAGCCCGCTGTTACGACCCGAGGATGAATTAAACACGAAGACCATCCAGGAACTCCGCCGCGAGGTATTAAAGCGAGGCTACAACACCGGCATGTTAGCATCGGCTGACGGCAAGGGTGCGGCGATCATCGCGAAGGTTGAGCCGGGAGCCGATCGGTATCGCCTACTCCAGGAAACGCGCGCGTTGATCGCGGGCGAGTCCTCCAGCAAAGATTCGGTGTATTTGAGTGGATCCGCCCTCGCGCAAGCCGTGCTTGGTGAGGCGACTGCGCGCGACCTAATGCGCTTGATTCCTGCCGTTATCGCCGTTCTCGGGATAATGCTGTTCTTGTCGTTTCGTCACATCGCGCCGGCGCTCTTGTCACTTATAGAAATCGGCGTCAGTCTCATTTGGATGTCAGGCTTGATGGGTCTGACGGGCCAGTCAGTGTTCGTCACGACGTTAGTGCTGCCCGTGGTCCTCATCTGTGTCGGCGTGTCCGATGACGTCTACGCACTCGGTCATTACTTCAACCACGCCGAGCGCGACAAGAACTCGACAACCGAAGAGACGATTGTGGCGGCGTTCAGCAGTGCTGCTCGTCCCGTTGCCATAACAGCCGTTTCAACCGTCGTCGGATTGCTGTCGATGGCGGCCGTAAGTCTAAATCCGCTGCGCGTCTTCGGCCTGTTCGGCTCTGCAGCGATCGTTTTCTCGACGTTGTTTACGTTCTCACTCCTTCCCGCCTTGCTCGCACTAATGAAACCGCGCGTGCGCATGAAAGACGACAATACGATGGCAGCTCTCGGCGGACGCCCGGCGACGTCAGCGCTGCACTTTTTGACGGGCCGGGCGCGTCCGCGGCGCGTCGCCGTATGTGCTCTCATCGTCGCGGTGTGCGCTATCGTCGCAACCACGCGTCTTCGTGTCGACGATAGTTGGATTCGCAACCTGCCAACCGATAGCGACATCGTGCAAGGTGACAAGTTCTTTAACGAAAAGCTCGTGGGGACAACCGCGCTCGAACTGATGGTGGACGCAACACATGAAGGTTGGTTCAACACCAAAGACGGCGTCGCAGCGCTCGGATCGCTGGAATGGACTCTGGCGAGGATCCCGCATGTCGGCGCTGTCAATTGTTTCTTCAACGACGTAGTCCGAACCAACATGTCCCTCGCCGGCTTAAACTACTGGGCCTATCGCGCAGCCGTGCGCGATGGACGCATGCCGCTCACGACGCAGGACGTCGAGCGGACGTTAAGTGCTCTTTCAAGCTCGTCGCAGGCGCCCATCCGCGAAAGGATTGACGACGAACACCGCTGGGCGCGTGTTACCGTTTTCATCCGCGACGCTGATTACAGCCGCATCGACAACGTGCTGCGAGCAGCCGAGCGTGAAATGGCTAACCAGGGGTTGGGCCACAAGATCGTGCCGTTCGGCGACGGATGGATTAGTTATCTGACAGTGCGCTTGCTTGTCGAAGGGCAGGCGTCCTCGATCGGTTTGGCGCTCGTTACGGATCTGATCCTCATAACTTTACTGCTCGGGTCCGTGCGGATGGGCCTCATCGCCGTGCTGCCCGTCGCGTTTAGCCTGCTCCTGGTGCTCGCGATGCTGGCACTCGCAGGCACGCCGCTGGGAATTGCTAATTCGATGTTCGCGGGTATCGCCCTCGGTATCGGATTGGATTTTGCGATCCATTTGACGACAGCGTTTCGGCAGCGGCTAAGTGAAGGCGTGCCTGCGGGCGAAGCTCTGCGGAGTACGCTAAAACTCACCGGGCCGGCGGTCTGCGTCAGCGCCGCTTCGATCACCGCGGGGTTCTCCGTGTTGTTGCTGTCTGAAATTGCTCCCAACGTGCAACTCGGCGTGATGATCTGTTTGTGCCTGGTAACGTGCGCGGTCACCACGTTGCTGCTTATTCCCAGCCTGCTCAAACTATCCGCAGATTACACAGATTGATTTATAGATAGCGTGTCGGCGAGTAAAAACGGAAGAGAAATGAGAAGTGGCGGATCGGTCAACGCCATCGGCCGTAACGAGATGTTGTAGCTACCACTGGCTCGTCCTTGTCTTACGATCACTGGTCCATTCCATGCCCCCACTGAGAGATTCGCGCTATTCGGTAATAAGTAGCCTAGCGTATCGGCGAGTCGCGGCAGGCCGGCGGCTAGCAGGTGATAAGTACCGTCCGGGACTGGTCCGATACAAAACGCGCCGGGTGATGTGAGTAGTGCGCCACCGACAGGACGACTCTGCGGAATGTGAGCGCGAAAGAGTCCAACGAAGATTGGCCCATTACAAGGTTTCGACGAGTCGACAAAACCCTCAATCGACGGTTGGAGTGTCGCGCGCAAGTTCATCTCGGCGTAGTGTGAGCAAAGTGACTCGACGGATGCCGGTGTGATTCGTTCAGCGAGATAACGGAACTCACGTGGCCCAAGTCCGACGTGTTGACTGAAACGATTGGTGAAAGTGCTGAGACTGTTGTAGCCAACTTCGAAGCAGATGTCGGTGATGCTCAAGTTTGTATTGAGTAGCAGCCGCTTTGCCTCGTCCAGACGCATCGCCGAGATGAATTTGGCCGGTGGAAGACCCGTGATCTGGTGAAACACCCGATTGAAGTGGAACGCGCTGAGGTACGCGACGCGAGACATGTCGTGCAACGAGATGGGCTCACAAAGCCGCTCACGAGCGGTCGTGATCACGCGCTCGACTGCACGGCGGTGGGACGCAATAGTATCTTCACGGCACGGGAAATTAGCCAGTTCTTCAATTTCTCGCATATTCTTTCAGAGCCTCGCGCAACTGAGTGGGAACGGGAACAGGAACCACTTGCTCGCCCTCGCGCTGCATGCATGCGACCTGTTGCTCGCCGCGTGCAATCAATTCTTCGCCGGTGGTGGTATGACGCCAGTACTCGAAGTTCATCGTGATGCGGTTCTGGCCCAACTCCCCGAGGCGCATGCGTAGGATGACCTCGTCGAAGGCTACTAGTTCCGCCATAAACTCACACGACACGCGCGTGGTTACCATCACGAGACCGTGCTTCAGTGCTTCGATGACCTCGGGAGCTCGGTCACGCAGAAACATCTCGCGACAGCGCCCCTGCCAGCGCACGTGGTTGGCGTAATAGACATTTCCGATCAGGTTGGTCTCTTCAAACCCGACGATGTGCCGGTATTCATACGCGCGCATCTTCGCCTCCCGTTAATAACGCTATGCCCAAAGTCAGGCTTTACACTTGGACGAGGTCAGTACCGTAACGCGGTAGCGTCGGGTCGACGTTGTGTTCCGAGACTGACCCGACGCTACCGCGTTACGGTACTGACCGCATCCAACAATGATTTTTCAGGCAAAGCGGTTAGCAATGCGATTGCAAGTTCTTCTTCCTTACCGCTTGTTTTGATCACGCCTGAAGCAATCTTCAACTCGCCTGACGCAAGCAACACCCATCCGTTAGCTGCCGCGTTCACGAAGACGAGAGGCGCAGTGATGCCGGCGCCCGCTTTCTTCAGGCACTCCACTGCGGTCCAGACGCGCGTCGCTGCTACGTCCAATGTCTCTTGTGTTTCCCGACTAATGACTTCTGCAAGTTTGAATCGCTCACCGCCGAGCATGTTGGACCAGAGTTCGGGTAGCCGTGTTGTAACAAGTTCGAGGTCGCACGCGACGGAAGAGTGTGCGGCGACAGCCATCGTGAGGACGCCGCAGTGAGAGGCGGACACGTTGCGTCCGTCGTGAGCTTCTGGTTTTCCATCTGCGCGTCGGCTGATTCCGTTCGAGCCGAGTGCGGTCTCAATTGCGCGTGTGCTGCGATCGCGACGCTCTAATGTTTGATCGTTCTCGAATGCGACCGAAACGCGCGCGCCAGGAATCAACGCCAGCACAGATCGTTCGACGTATGGCGTCAACAAACCTTCGGGCCACGGACCGTTGAAGTCCGCGCCGCTTATAGCGTGCAAGTGCAGTCGTTCCCAGCGCTCTCGCACGTGTCCTTCGGAATCGGTCAACTCAACGTCATAGACGAAGGTGTTCGCGAAGTGCTCTCGCTCGTAGGCGTGCACGAATGTTTCGCCTCCGTGCCCATTAAGGCTGCCCGTTATTTTCTCGACGCCGACCGGCAGAAGCGCGACCTGCGGTACGCATGCCTGGACCGCGTGAATTGCTGCGTCGCGGGCGCCAGGATCGCCGAGCACCAGGCCACCCGGTAAGTAACGGCCGAACCAGGTTGTCGTTCCGTCGGGCATGATCTCGGCTGAGCACGATGTGGCCTTGAGCGCGCGATACTCGCGGAGACGCTGAAAGCGTCCGCCATGAAACAGCACTTTGCCATAGAGATCGTGTTCCGGATCGACATCGACGCGCGTGCTGACGCTGAATGCAGAAGGCTCCTGGTCCAACGAAGCACTTGCGATTCGACACGTCGCGCGGAAATGGTCGACCTGAAAATTCGTCTCCGAGCTGCGCAAGACAACGTCCACACAATTCGGAGCGCGCACGAGTGCGGCGACGCGAATCGTGTTTGCTACACTTTCGCGGACGACAACGGGTCGTTCGAACTTAACTTGCTCGAAGTCCGGCGTTTTGTTCGTTTCCGTGAGCGCCATGACGACCTGCGCCATCGCCTCCATGCCCATTACTGCGGGTAATAGCCGCTCGCCGCGGAAGATGTGATCGTCCAGATACGGATCGGTCGCCGTGGATAACTCTGCGTCGACGACTAATTCGATCTTTGGATAGTAGACGCGCGGCTTCTCGAGGAAACGCAGGAAGGGAAGCTCAGGCTTTTCGATTTTCAGCGTTGGCATCTCGCGTAGGCGTCCCATGACCACTGCAGAGACATTTCCGGGTTTGCTGCAGAGAAGTTTGCGTAACGCTTCCAGTCCCTTTTCGACCGGTATGGGCGTGATGCCTCTACGCGCTAGCTCGTCCACCGTGCCGAGGCGTGCACCCATGCCGACGCCCGACCAGACGGACCACTCGACGGCGAGGCAACGGCAGTGCGGATGTGCGGTTTGCCAACGCTCTGTCAAACGTGTGAGCCATTCGTTAGCGAGACCGTAGTGGGCTTCGCCCGGCAATCCAGTTCGCGCAATGATTGAGGAGAAGGTGATAAAGACGCGCAGTCGATCGGGGTTGATCGCAGCGAGTAAGTTCTGCGCGCCACGAATCTTGGGTGATAACGTTTCGGAGACTGCTTCTGAGGTGAGATTTTCGATCAGACACGGAACGTTTCGCGCCGCGCCGTGCAGGATGGCTGTTACTGGTCCAAGATCCCTCTCCACCTCACCGATCGCTTCGCGTGTTGCGGCGGCATCCGTGACATCAACACTGTAGTAACGGAAGTCAATACTCGCCGCCTTCATCCTTTCGAGGTTCGAGATGATCTCGTCGTCTGACGTTGGTTGCGAAAGACCGAAGATCGCGAGTCGTATGCCGGACTCACGCGCGAGTCGAAGGGCGCATTCGGCTGTGATCCCGCGCGCGCCTCCCGTTACCACCAACACGTCACGCGAAGTGAGTGGCAACTCATGCTCATTCGCGTCGAGCTCGAGCGGACGAAGAACCGGTTCCCAGCGTCGACCATCAGACGTGTAGCGCGCTTCGGTGTAGCCGCGTGTCGCGAGCGCTTCGGTGAGCACCCAAGTGGCTGCGTCCGGGTGTTCCGGAGGCACAACCACCACGCAGGTGTTGAGATTCTTTCCTTCAAGGTGCAAGGTGCGTGCGAAGCTCGCGGCCCCGCCAACAAGCACGAAACGGAAATCATCGCCACCTTTCAATGCGGCGCGTGCGCCGTCCAGTAGCACGTTGATGTGACTTTCGTCGGGCTCGGATGGCAGAAGAACTACGACACCGCGGCCTTTGCCCGCACTCGCGAACGATTTTTCGATAGCGATCTTGAGCGGATGTTCTGGTCGAGCGATTATGCGCCAGTCACCTGCCTCGGATGGACCATCACGCCGCGGCAAAGCTCGTTCAACGAATTCTACGGAAAACTCTCTGACCCACTCGTCAACGCCGGACGGATCGATGTCCGAGATGCCGTCTGCGACACCTGCGCGTGCGGCGGCCTCCAGGGCGGTGGCGATTTCGGAGACCGTCGCGTTCGCGTAGTAAGTCGGGGCTGGTGGAGGTGGAAGATCGAGCCGGCGCGCCGCTTCGGCCACAAGTTGCGCGACGCTGATCGAATTCAAGTGTAAGTCGTCCAGCATTCGGCTCTCGTTCTGAATGGTGGCGACGGGGAGTTCAAGACGCTCTGCCACAAGTTGTCTGACAACTTCCAGCGGTGTGTGAGTTTCCGAAACTACTGGAACCTCATCGGTCGAAGGCATTTCAATGGATGCGTCCGGTGGGGCATCGTCATGTGGAGCTAGTTCACATGGGTTGACGAAGAAGCGTGGGCGCCAGTCGAGATCGAATGGGCGCGCAAAGCGATCGGCGAACAACTCGTCGTGAGCAACGCGTGCGCCGAGACAGAAGCATGCGCCAACGGCATTCAAGAGTCCGCGCATTGAATTCCTGCCCGCATCGAGTGCAATGGCGGGTTCATCACGGAATTGGCCGATTAACCCGCACAAAGTCTGACCTGGTCCAACCTCCAACCACAGATCAATGCCTGTGTTGGCCGCAGTACCAACCGCATCCATAAAGCGAACTGGCGAAGTCACCTGTTCGCGGAGCAACGTACGCAAGTCAGTATCGGTGCTGAGTTGTTGGCCCGTTACGGTCGAAAACACCTGACCTTCTAATGGCCCAAACTCTTCGCGCTCTAAGTGCGCGTACAAATTAGTTCCCGCAGATGCGACGAGTGATGAGTGGAATGCGTGTGAGACTCGTAACAACGTAGCGCGCAGCCCGTGCGCTTCGGCCCGGCGCGCGACAGTGTTGATTTGCATAGCTTCGCCCGACAGTACTGTCTGCATAGGCGAATTAAGACCTGCTATAACCACGCGTTCGCCGTTCAAGATCTCTTCGACTGCTTGTCTGTTTGCGGCCACACTCAACATCGCTCCTGCTGGCCCTTCTACTTCTGCCATCGCGCGCCCGCGCGCCCGAGCGATGCGCAGTAGTGATGACTCCTCTAAAGATCCAGCCCAGTGAAGGGCTGTGAACTCACCCAGGCTGTGTCCCACAGTGACACTTGCTGTTATCCCCAACCGGGACAGCACTCGCAGGGCCGCAACTGAAGATGCAATGATTGCAGGCTGAGCCACATCAGTCGAAACACCGTCGCCATGCCATACCTTCTCGGTGTAGGCATAGAGGTCTTCGAGGTAATTAAATCGACGCCGCCACGCGCCACCGTCCTTGTAGGATGGCGACCCCTGTCCCGGAAACAGAAACCCGATTCGTGCGGCCGACGGGTCACTATCGAGAAAGAGGCCGCCAAGCGGGTCGATCATCCGCGCCGCTCCGCTGCGCGCGTGTGACCTCAACGCTTCAAGTCGACCTGAAAGTTCTGCCGCGTTTGACGCAACCACCGCCACGCGAAAGGGAAGTGGACGAAGCGTCTCCGAGAGGCGCACAGCAAGATCAGTCAACTCGCTACGCGAAAGACGTTCGGCGTACGCGAGCACGCGCTCGATTTGCTTCTCAAGTTGATCGATGTCCGGAGCGCTGAAGAGAAACAGTTCGGCGTCCTGCGCTGAAGTCAGTAAAGCGCGTTCGCGAGAGGTCAGAGACTGGCGACGCGCACTGTCTGTGGCTTCCAGAGTCACGTGGGTGTTGATGCCTCCGAAACCCATTGCACTCACACCTGCGCGTAGGCTTGCGTCGGTAGAGAAGAGTTCGCCCTGTTTGAGTGCGCGGAGTGTAGGTCCCTTCAGCTCAGCGTGCGGATCCTCGCAGCCAACTGTTGGCGGCAGGACCTGTGCTTCGAGTGCCTTGGTCGCTTTGATTAACCCCGCGATGCCTGCCGCCGCCTTTGTGTGACCGATAATCGCTTTGACGGAACTGACTACTGCAGGCGAGATCGGCGTTCTGCTTGCCGAGTCGTGACGTGCGCGCGACAGCGCCTGGAGTTCAGTCGCGTCACCGACTGCTGTGCCTGTTCCGTGTCCCTCAAAGTATGCGACCGTTTCGGCGCCATAACCCGCGCGTGCATACGCACGTCGCAAGGCGATGAGTTGGCCCTCAACTTCCGGACGCGTGATGCCGCCACTTCCATCCGACGAAACGCCCCAGCCGCGTATCACCGCGTAGACTCGTCGTCCTTTCAGAAGCGCATCCTCGTGACGCATGAGCACAACGAGGCCGCAGCCTTCGCCGGGCCAGAAGCCAGCCGAGCGCGTGTCGTAAACGCGCATCGCATCGGAGGCGAGCGCGCCAGTCTTAGCGAACCCGACGAGTTCGAATGGATCGGTGCTCAGA
>DATEIS010000377.1:0-7629 GCA_035278765.1 Pyrinomonadaceae bacterium
AGACGTCGAAAAGAGACATCCGTCACACCTGCCATCGGCGAAAGCACGAGGGGCGGATTGATCTCAATGTCACGGATTTTGAACGGCTTAATCATCAGGGCTTGATCGTCACGGGCGTTCCTACTGAAACTGCGTCGTACAGCTCCTTCATGTCTGCATTCTCCAACGCGACGCAGCCCCATGTCCAATCGCTTTTCGCGCCATTGCCATGAATGTAGATCAAACCGCCGAGTTTCGTGTACTGCGGCGGCGCGATCTTCTTGCGGTGCGCTTCAATAATGGCGTTGTGCTGGCTCTTTGTGATCAAGCCATCACGTAGACCGCGCTGAGCGTCCTCGACATTCGGATAACTAACGCCAAGTGACAGGTAATAAGCGCTCTTGTTGTTCTTCACGAAGACATAGAACTCGCCTTCGGGTGTCGCGCCATCACCTTCACGCACCTTATCCGCAGTCGGACTGAAGCCCAGTCCGACGCGGTAAGTGCGCATTAAAGTTTTATCTGAATAGAACTCGAGTTTACGCTCGCTTTTGTAAACGACTATGCGAGGTTTCTCCACAGGTGGGTTTTGCCACGGGTAAACACAAATTACGCAGATTAAGAATGCAATCACTAGGGCTTCTTAGATTTCTTGTCGTCGTTCTTTTCTTTGCCCTTGGCGGCGACCGGTGCAGCGATCTTCAGGAGCGGTTCAACGCTCGCGCGATAAGTGTCAGTGACTTTGATAAAAGCCTCGTTGCGCAAGGTCTGTAGATAAATCTCACGCTCTTTCGGCTGGCGCTCCCCCAACATCGCCTCACGTACACGATTGTCGTTGAAAACCGGCGTTGCTCCGGCGGCTATGCGTTCATCAACGCGCAGGATTTGATAGCCCTCGGCGGTGCGGATCGGATCCGTGACTCCGCCGGCTTTAAGACTCTTCAATGCCTCGGCCAGGTCTTCACGCAAACTCGGCACATCAAACTCGCCGACAGATCCTTTATCTTTTGGCGCAGTGCGCTCACCGTTTTTCTCGCGTTCCGAGTTGGCGGCGGCAGTGGCGCCAAAATCAGCTCCAGCACGAAGCTGTGTGACCAGTTCGATTGCCCTGGCTTTTACTGCTGCTTCGTCTTTGCCAGTCGTCAAAAGATAAATTTCTGAGAGCTTGATGCTTTCCGGTTTGCGAAACTTATCGGGATGCGCGTCAAAGTATTTCTTGACTTCGTCGGTTGAAGGGCTGAGATAAACGCGTCGATCGACTTCCTGTTGCAAGACCGCCTGCTTCATCATCTCGGTGCGCATCGTGCGCCGAACGTCCTCGGGATTAAGCCCGCTCTGACGCATCGCCTCGTAAAGCTTTTCGATCGAGGTAATGCCCTGCTCACTCGCAATCTGCAGCATGCGCCGGTTAACCTCGGCCTCAATATCGCTTGCCAGATCCAGTTCCTTGCCCTTTTGCAGAAGCAGCTTTTCGTTAATGAGCGTGGCGATCAGTTCGGCCTGGCGCTTGTTGACCTCTTCGATGGCCTTTTGCTCGGTCATGCCGGTTTGCTTCAAAGCCTCGATGCGCTCTTTGGTTTCCTTCTTCAACATCGAGAGCGTGATGACATCGTCATTGACCTGGGCGACCACTTCGTCAACGACCACGGTTTCGCCTTCCTGGGCAAAGACGCTGGTGGCAGCGAAGGTCAGAATGATTAGTGCCGCAAAGGATGCAAGATATTTAAATTTCACAAAGGTACTCCTCTAATCGATCTTTGTACTTTGTTCAGTACTCTGTTTCTCCGTTTGTACGAGACACTAAAGTACAAAGAACCAAGTACTAAACACTAAACCGCTGATTCTAATCGCTTGCTCTAAGCCGGAGCAACACGCCGCGAGCTACGTCCAGCACTTCGTCCTGCTCGTCTTCTGTCAAAACCAGCCGTAAAACACCGTTTGGCGTGAATAGCGCTCCACCGGTCGTGGTCACGAAATCACCTAATTTATCGGGAGAAATTCGCGCTTTTTCACTAAATTTGATCGCCACACCGTCAGGTGTCCGATCAATCGAAACTATCCCCAGCTCTTCCGATAAACGACGCAAACGCGCGTACGCAAAAAGTCGATCGACCGACACCGGAATGCGTCCATAGCGATCCTCAGTCTCAGTCCGAATACTCGCGAGGGTCGCTTCATCACGGGCCGAAGAAACGCGCTTATAAGTTCTCAACCGCTGACCCATGTCAGAAATGTATTCGTCGGGAATCGCGACATCCACGCCCAAATTGAGCGTTACGCTCGTCTCGTCCTCAACTTCTTCGCCGCGCATCTCAGCCACCGTACGCTCCAGCATCTGCGTGTAAAGATCGAAGCCGAGCGCCTCCATATGCCCCGATTGTTCGCCTCCAAGCAGGTTGCCGGCGCCACGCAGTTCGAGGTCGAGGGCCGCGATACGAAACCCGGCGCCCAAATCAGAAAACTCACGAATGGCTGCTAAACGTCGACGGGCAATGGGTGAAAGCTCCTGTTCACTGGGTATTAACAGGTAGGCGTAAGCCCTCCGGCTCGACCGCCCCACACGCCCGCGTAATTGATAAAGCTGAGAAAGACCGTAGTGATCGGCGCGATTTATGATGATAGTGTTCGCGCGCGGGATGTCTATGCCGTTCTCGATGATGGTGGTTGCAACCAGAACGTCATATTTATAGTCGATGAAGTCGAGCATCACCCGCTCCATCTCCTTCTCATTCATCTGCCCGTGGCCGACGGCAAGCCGCGCCTGCGGGACCAGACGCTTCACGAGCGCCGCAACCGTCTCGATCGTCTCCACCCGATTGTGTATGAAGAAAACCTGACCGCCTCGCGACAGTTCCAGGTCGATCGCCGACTTGATCACACTTTCGGAAAACTGGACCACTTGAGTCTGGATCGCGAGCCGATCGCGAGGTGGAGTTTCGATCAACGACATGTCGCGCATGCCGCTGAGCGACATGTTAAGCGTACGCGGAATCGGCGTTGCCGAAAGCGTTAACACGTCGACTTTCTTCTTCAGATGTTTGAGCCGTTCTTTATGTGCAACTCCGAAGCGCTGTTCTTCGTCGACGACAACCAGGCCGAGATCTTTGAACTGTACGTCCTTTGAAAGAATGCGATGTGTGCCGATGATCACGTCCACTTCCCCGGTCTCGATCCGCTTCACCACTTCCTTCTGTTCTTTCGTCGAACGGAAGCGCGATAAGAGTTCGACTTTCACCGGGAACGGTGCAAAGCGATTGCGAAATGTGTCGTAGTGTTGATACGCGAGCACTGTTGTCGGCGTTAATATCGCCGCCTGCTTTCCTTCCATCACCGATTTGAACGCCGCGCGCATCGCCACTTCCGTTTTTCCGTAACCGACGTCGCCGCAGAGCAGACGGTCCATCGGCACCGGTTCTTCCATGTCCTTCTTCACGTCTTCAATCGCGGTTTCCTGATCCGGAGTGAGAACAAAAGCAAATCCGTCTTCAAACTCCTGCTGCCATGGCGTGTCGCCGGCAAATGCATAACCGCCGACCAGTTTCCTCTCCGCGTAGAGACGCAGGAGCTCATCGGCCATGTCGCGCATGGCGCGTTTCGCCTTGGCCTTGGTCTTCTGCCAGCCGAGGCCGCCGAGTCGATCGAGTTGTGGCTGATGTCCTTCGGCGCTCGAGTAACGTTGCACCAGGTCGAGACGTTCGACAGGAACGTAGAGCTTCGACTCGTCCGCGTAAAAGAGCAGCATGAACTCGCCGGTGCGTGGTCCAAGATCGAGAGTCTGTAAACCACCGAAGCGTGCGACGCCATGATCGATGTGGACCACGTAATCACCCGACTTGAGGTCGCGGAAGTCAGAAAGGAAGGCGGCCGCTTTTGATTTGCGTTTCTTTCTCTCCGTTCTTTGCGAGCGCTCTGCGCCGGCAGGACGGCGTTCAACCGTATCGGCAGTTTCGTCAAAAACGTCTGCTTCGACGTGAATGATGACTCGCGATTGCGGCAGTTCGAAACCGCCGCTGATACGTCCGACCGTCACGACTACGGGTTGATAACTGTCTGTACTCTCAGTCGTAAAAGCCAGACGTGTTTCGATCTGGTATTCCTTGAGGATCTCGACGATTCTCTCCGCCACACCAAGACTCGGCATTACGAAAAGTGTCGTCCTTCCTTCTTCGACAGAGCGTGTTACCTCAGCCGCCAGATCGGCGATGCGACCGTGATAACGCAGCGTGGATTGTGCCTGCCATTCCATTTCGAGCGCACTCTCAACAACTGGAAACAGGAAAACCGGCTGGCGTCTGCCGCGTGCCCGACCAAGTTGAACTTTCGGCGCTTCACTTTCGAGTGAAAGCTCAAAATCTGTTTCGACCGCGGTGCGACCAAGCGTGCGCAACTCAACACGCTGGCGTTTTGGGATGAGTTGTCGCAACTCTTCGGCGGTGAGAAAGATTTCTTCGGGCGCAAGCGCGATGTCGTCAGCTTCAACGATCTGCTGATAACGATCCGAAAGGTTTTCGTAAAACTCGCTGAGGTACGACTCGATGCCGCCCGGCTCGTCTATAACCAACACCGCATCGCCGAGATGATCGAACACATTCGCGGTGCAGTCTTTGATGATCGGAATCAACCATTCCCAACCGGTGAATGCTTCGCCTTCGTCCGCGAAAGCGGTGCGGTCGCGCAGCGAGCGATCGAAACGCTCGTCGCCCCAGCGTTCGCGTGCCGCCTCGCCCCAGAGTTGAAAATCGAGCGCCGTCACAGCGAACTCGTGCATGGGCGGGACTTCGACTTCCTTGAGTTGCGCGGTCGAGAGCTGGTTCTCAGGATCGAATTCACGAACGGAATCGACCGTGTCGCCAAAGAACTCGAGCCGCACTGGCGCGTCTCTTCCGGGCGGCCACACGTCGACGATGCCGCCACGCATTGAAAACTCGCCGACAGCGCCAACCGGATCTTCACGCATGTAACCCGTGGCCATGAGTTTTTCGACCAGGTCTTCAGGCGAGTAATCTTCATCACGTCGCAAGACGGCGCCCGATTTACCGATTGCTTCGGGAGTGACTGTTTTACGCGCGAGGGCACGCGCTGTCAGAAGTACGAATTTCGATGGGTGTTCTCGTAGTCGCCAGAGTGCGAGAGCGCGTCGCTCGAGTGTTTGCGCGTGTGGCGATGTGCCGCCGTATGGATCCGTTTCCGAAGCGGGGAGGACGAGAATCTCGTTGTCTGGCTCTTGTCCGGAAAGCGCCGAGTACCAAAACCGCAGATCACGTTCCCACGACTCGAGATCGCGCGTGGACTGCGATACCACTGCAAACGTTTTGCCTGTTTCGCGTTGCAGCGCAGCGACTGCAAGCGCCCGCGCAGCGCCCGCAACTAGACCGCTGATTGAGATCACACGCGCGTTCGAACGCAGCTCCGCAATCAGTTTTTGGTATTCGCGCGTTTCGGTGATCTGTTGTAACAACATCCGTGTTTATCTGCGACTCATTTTGCTGATGATGTCAGTCGTCGAAGCACCTTCGACAAACGGCAACGAAATGACCTTGCCTCCAGCGGCTTCGACTTCTTCGCGGCCATGTATCTGATCGAGTTGATAATCTCCACCCTTCACGAGCACGTCCGGCAGCAGTTGAGTAATCAGACTCCGTGGCGAGATGTTGTCGAAGATGGTTACATAATCGACAAAGCGCAGAGCGGCGAGTATCTCCGCGCGTTCCAGGTGGTTGAAGACCGGCCGATCCGGACCTTTTAACTCTCGCACTGTTTGATCGCTATTTATGGCGACCAGGAGCGCATCGCCGAGTGCGCGCGCCTGCTCCAGGTAACGCACGTGTCCGACGTGCAACAGGTCGAAGACCCCGTTCGTAAAAACGAGACGCTTGCCGGCTGCGCGCAGACGTTTACGCTCCCGGAGCATCTGCTCCGGGCTCAGAATCTTTTCGATCATTAGTCAAAGATTACAGGATTTGGTGGATGTCTGTATAATCGCCACTTTTATGTCTATACCGTTTCTCGAAGATAACGATCAAACACTCGCCCGGCGCGAGCATCTCGAAGGATTGCGCGCGCTTGTCGGCAACGTCTATCCAAACAAATTCGAGCGCAGTCGGATTGTCGACACGGAGAAAGAAGACACGATCAGTAGCGTGTTAGAGAAGTTTCGCAGCTTCGAACCCACGCTATCAGACGAAGGCCGGCCTTCACCTGAAGTGCTCGAGCAAGCTAACCAGCAGTTGAATAAGTTTATCGTTCGTCTCGCCGGACGTATCGCATCACCACCGCGCGTGATGGGTAAAGCCGCGTTTGTTCATCTCTCGGACGGCATCTCTCGTCTCCAGATCTATATTCGCAAAGCTGATGTTACCGGCGTGCACAACAGTGCTGAAGGTGGTGACGTCGACGGTTGGGCGTTGTTTCAGTTATTGGACCATGGCGACTTCATCGGCGTTGAGGGTTACCTGTTCGTTACCAAGACCGGTGAGCTCTCGGTCCACGTGCAAAAACTGCAATTCTTGTCAAAAGCACTCTTGCCACTGCCCGACAAGATGCACGGAATTCACGATCCGGAGATCCGGCAACGTCAACGTTACGCAGATCTGATTGCGGGAAGTTTGAAGCACGAGCAGGACGACTCGCTGACATCGCGAGAGGTGTTCGAGCGACGTGCGGCAACAGTGCGCGAGTTGCGTCGCATTCTCGAAGACAACGGTTACATTGAAGTCGAAACTCCGATGTTAACGCCGCTCGCCACCGGTGCGGCGGCGCGTCCCTTCAAGACTCATCACAACACGCTCGACATCGATCTTTACGCGCGCATCGCGCCTGAGCTGTATTTAAAGCGTCTGTTGGTGGGCGGCTTTGAAAAAGTTTTTGAGCTCAATCGCAACTTCCGCAACGAGGGAGTCTCGACCCGGCACAATCCTGAGTTCACGATGCTCGAGTTTTACTGGGCGTATGCAGACGTGAACGAGATGATGGATTTCTGTGAGAACATGCTGCGCTCGGTGGTCTTTACGGTGCTGGGCCACACACACGCGAAGTTTGGCGATCACGAGCTCGATTTCGGCAGCATATTTCGACGTGTTGGCATGGAGGCGAGTTTGTCCGGTCTGGTTGAACCGGATCAGATCACAAACGAGCGCGTGCTCGAGCTCTTTGAGACACACGTCGAACACGGACTCGTACAACCGACTTTCATCACAGACTTTCCAAAACCGATCTCGCCACTCTCGAAAGCGTCGCCCGCAAATCCGCACGTGGCAGAACGTTTCGAACTCTACATCGCGGGTATGGAGATCGCAAACGGCTTCTCTGAGCTCAACGATCCCGTCGAACAGTACGATCGTTTTCGCGACCAGGTGAAGCAGCGTGAGCGTGGTGATGATGAGGCGATGTTGATGGACGAGGACTACATTCGCGCGCTGTCCTACGGGATGCCACCAGCCGCCGGCATCGGCATCGGCATCGACCGCCTCGTGATGCTCTTAACTAACAAACCCTCAATCCGCGACGTGATCCTCTTCCCGCACCTGCGCCCCAAAGAAGGTTAGCCACATAAGGCACAAAAGGCACATAAAGCACAAAAAAGAATCATTTATAGGGCGCGTTCAAACTCTTATCTTTTTTTTGCTTTATGTGCCTTTTGTGCCTTATGTG
>DATEIS010000378.1:0-8358 GCA_035278765.1 Pyrinomonadaceae bacterium
AACGACAGTCTCGAGTTACGCGAACACTCTTTCAAAACCACGGGCGGCCACGGAGGGCCGCCCCTACAGTACGTTCGATAATTCTTTATTTACTTGTGGCGTTCTTGTCGCGGTGGCAAAGGTGTCACGCCCGGCTTGGTCCATTTTGGCCTCACGACCGTGTATTCGACTGTTTTGTCGCTGGCATGACCGTTGCCAAACGCATCCACAGGTCGGATGTCTTTTTGAAAGGAAAATTGATCATGAAAAAACTCGTTTCATTTGTGCTGGGCGCCGTGGTCTTGTTTGGAGCAGCGACCTTCGGTATGCAATCAGCCACAGCTAACGCCAAGGACCATCACGATAAAGACTACTGGCGCCATCATCGCCATCACCGTCATCGCCGTCATTGGAAGAGGAACCACTTGAGTTACTGACGGTCCACGACTATGCAAGTGCAGCAAGCGAAACTCGATTCGTGGGTCCGGCGTTACGGCACAAGTTCAAGTTCGTATGTGCTGCTCGAAGGACCAAAATCCTATTTCACGTCGCCCGGCGTGGATGGATTTCTCGCTTACAAGGTTAGCGGCGGGGTCGCTTTGATCGCCGGCGATCCCGTTTGCGCGCCACACCAGGCCCGCCGTCTCATTCACGATTTCACGAATGCCATATTGAGACCGGTGGGTGCTTATCAAGTTTCGCCGTTGATGTTGAAGGCATTCCGGGAGGAGGGTTTTGCGGATGTGCAGATCGGTAAGGAAGCTGTCTTCGATCTGAACCGCTTTACCCTCGCCGGTGGCAAGATGGAGCTGGTTCGCGCCGCCACGAACAAGGCACGACGCGAAGGACTCGTGGTAAGCGAACACCATCCGTTTGCCAAAGACGCAGAAGCAATCAACGACGAACTACGCGAAATCTCCGAAGCATGGCTGAAGGGTAAGGGAAATCAGGAATTGGGATTTGTGCTCGGCTCGCTCGGGCTCGAACATCCGTCAGCCAAGCGTTATTTCATCGCGCGATCTGCAAGTGGAACAGGACGGGTCGAAGGTTTTATCGTTTGTGAACCGATTTATGGGCGTAGTGGTTATTACCTCGACGTCACACGGCGCAGGCACGATGCAGTGCGCGGGACTATGGAACTACTAACCGCCGAGATCATGCGTCTGTTGCGCGAGGAGGGTTACGAAATGGCATCGATGGGACTGGCACCACTCGCCCTTCTCGACGATCCAGATTTGTTGGACCATCCAGTGCTCGCGCGACTCATGCGATTCGTCTACGAGCGCGTCAACATCAATTACGATTTCAAACTTTTGTATCGCTACAAGGCCAAGTATCACCCGCACACGTGGGAACCGCGCTATTTCTGTTTCAATCAACGCCGCCTCTCGCTGAGCATGCTGTACGCGGTGATCCAGGTTCGCAACGCGCTCCGGCTCGAGATGCTAATCGGGCGAAAAGGTTTTCCGGATAAGATCAAAACATGGAAACACGCTGCCTCATTCATCGTTGGATTCTGCTGGGCATTGCTCTCGTCGTCGTCATGACGTCGTCGATGCGTGCAGCCGCGCAGGATCCGGATCACTACGACCCCGACGATGCGAAAACATGGGCGGACGTAGCGACTGTAGATCGCGACGTCGTCGTCAGAGGGCAGCAATTCAGAGTTCACTTTTATCGCCCTCAAGGCGACAAGCCTGCTACACCGGCGATTTATGCGTGTGGAGATGGTGGCTGGCGAGGACTAGCGCCGCGAACGGCCGAACAGTTGGCCCACATGGGCTTCGCGGTCGCTGGCATTGATTCGAAGATTTATTTGCGAGAGTTTTCGTCGGTCAATTCACCGCTGACCATCAAGCAACTGGCGCGCGATTACAGTGAGATTGCAGAGGCTTTACGCGGTTACGCTAAAGTCGATCGCGTAACCCCTGTTTATGTTTACGGTTGGTCACTCGGCGCGGGCTTCGCGATCGCCGTTGGCTCGGATGAACAGACGCGAACTAACTGGGCGGGAGTTATTTCCATCGGTCTGCCAAAACAGAATCAACTCGTCAGCGGTCTCGGTGCAAACCATGCAAACCTGCACGCTGAAGGCAATGCGCTTTACGGATTTCGGAGTGAAGAGGTGATGGGCCAGATTGCGCCCATGCCGCTCGTGATGATCCAAAGCACGTCTGACACGGCGAGTCCGCAAAAGGTTGGTAACGCGTTGTTTGCGACTGCCGGAAATCCGAAGAAGTACGTGCTTATCAAGGCGAGTAATCACCGGTTTAGCGGCGCGCGTGAGGAGTTTTATGCGGCGCTTGGAGATGCGGTGACGTGGATGCGGGCCACGGATAAACGCGGAAAAAATGCGGATTAAGTCGCTGATTATCGCGCTGGCTCTGATTTGTTGTGGAGCATCCGTGTATGCAGTGAGGTGGTACCACCGGTTTTATCATCACGTTACTCACGAAGAGCTGTCACACGAAGTCAAACATTCTGACTTTAAGGTGACGATCCGGAATGGTTCACCTCTCGAGCTACAGCTTTATCAACAGGAGCATGCGACGAATCAACCGCTCGTGCTTTTCACGAGTGGTGATGGCGGTTGGAGTCCCTTCTGCGCCGACATTGCGGCGCATATTGCTGCGAACGGTATCACTGTCGCCGGCATCGATGTGAAGAGTTATCTCGTTAATTTTGCAACGCCGCAGAAACCACTTTCACCTGAAGATCTCACGCGTGATTACGACGCCATCGCGAAGCAGGCAATTGCACAGCCGGGTATCGATAACAAAGCACCTTTGGTCCTGGCGGGTTGGTCATTGGGCGCGGGCTACAGCGTGATTGCGGCGTCGCAACCGGAGTTCAGTTTGCCTGTCAGTCGTGTGATTGCGATCAGTCTTCCCATTTATGGTGAGCTCGCCTGGAGACCTGCTGACTCGATCATTTACTTCACACACGGAACACCACGCGAAAAAGTTTTTGATATTCATCTCTTTCTAAAATCGCTGAATCAAACACCGATTGTCTTTGTGAATGCGACAAGCGACAAGAACGCGCCTTTCCACGAGGCGCAGTCGCTTTACGACGTGATACCGGGGGCAAAACATTTCTATGCGGTGAAAGCGAGTGGACATCATTTTGAAGGCGGTGAGAAAGAGTTTTATGAAGATCTGGACCGCGGACTTTCGCTACCGCAAATTGCTGATAAAAGTGACAAGAATCTGAAAGAAGCAGAAGTCGCAAGAGACTAGTATGCAGACGTTGTAACTAGAGACCTTCTTCATACACACAGGGTTGATAATCGAGCGAGGGGGGAACTTCCCTGTGTTTCGAGTGTGGTTGGAACCAAAGTTACGGGCTCCATGATGGTTCCAGCCACACTCTTCTTTTTAGCCACAAAAGTTTTTTAGCCACAAAAAGGCACATAAAGCACAAGAAATTGGTTTGTGCTTTTGTGCCTTTTTGCGGCGCAAGTGGCTGACAAGCAGAGCAAACAACTAGAAGAAGAACGCACTCGTCTTCCTTATAGTCGCGGAATGGACGAGCCCATTGTTGAAGAGGATGAAGTACCACCGCCACCCGCTCCGGTGGACCAGCCACGCAGGCGAAGACGAAAGCCCTGGCTCATGCTCGTTCTGCTTCTCCTCGCCGTCCTCATCGGTTTTCTGATCACTCAACATCGTCAAAAGGGAATTGTGGCTGCGGCCAAGACGCCGCCCGCGCCACCGGGTGTCGCGATAACCACCGCCGTAGCCGAACAGGGCAGCATCGGTGTTTATATCAATGCACTTGGTTCGGTTGCACCCCTCTCCACTGTGACTGTCAAAAGCCGTGTCGATGGTCAATTGATGAGTGTCAACTATCGTGAAGGCCAGATGGTGAAGCAGGGTGACCTGCTCGCGCAGATCGATTCGCGTCCGTTTGAAGCGCAACTGGCCCAGGCAGAAGGCCAGTATCAACGCGACAAGGCGCTGCTTGAAAACGCAAACATCGATCTGAATCGTTACCAGATTGCTTACAGCAAGAACGCGATTCCGAAACAACAGCTCGACACGCAACTCGCTACGGTCCATCAATACGAAGGCGTTGTAAATATCGACCAGGCACAGATCGACAACGCCAAAGTCCAGGTTGCCTACTGCCGGATCACGTCGCCCATTACCGGACGAGTTGGTCTGCGACTCGTCGATCCGGGCAACATCGTCCATGCTGCTGATACCACCGGCATGCTCGTGATCACGCAACTGCAACCGATCAACGTTCTGTTCAGCGTCGCCGAAGATTATCTGCCGCAGATCAGGCAACAGTTGCGTCGCGGCAACCGGCTTACGGTCGATGCGTTTGATCGGACTCAGCAGACGAAACTCTCGTCAGGCGCGCTGCTGACTTTTGATAACGAGATCGACACCACTACCGGCACGATCAAGCTGAAAGCAGTTTTTCCCAACAACGATAACGCGTTATTTCCAAATCAATTTGTTAACGCGCGCTTGCTGGTTTCGACTCAACACGGAGTGATTCTCATTCCGTCGGTCGCGATTCAGCGCAACGCACAGGATTCGTTTGTTTACGTCGTGAAACCCGATCAAACAGTCGCGATGCAGACTGTTAACGTCGGGACGACAGACGGCAACGTCACCGCGGTTGACGGCATAAAAGCCGGCGACGTAATTGCTGTTGATGGATTCGACAAGCTTCAAAACGGAGTGAAAGTTTCTGTTCGCAGAACATCTGAAAAATCGGCAATTGGCAATCGGCAATCGGCAATATCATGAGTCCTTCTCGGCCATTCATTCTCAGGCCCGTCGCGACGTCGCTGTTGATGGCTGCGATTCTGCTGGCAGGTGTGGTTGCGTACCGGCAACTGCCAGTCTCCGCATTACCCGAAGTCGACTATCCAACGATCCAGGTGATTACGTTTTATCCGGGTGCCAGTCCGGATGTCGTGGCTTCGGCAGTTACGGCGCCGCTCGAGAGACAGTTTGGGCAAGTGCCCGGACTAAACCAGATGACCTCGACGAGCTCTGGCGGCGCTTCGATCATCACGCTGCAATTTGCACTTGATCTGAACATCGACGTTGCGGAGCAGGAAGTTCAGGCGGCAATCAATGCGGCGTCAAACTTTTTGCCGAATGATCTGCCCGCTCCACCGATCTACAGCAAATCGAATCCGGCCGATGCGCCCGTGATGACACTCGCGTTGACGTCAAACTCAATTCCATTAACGCAGGTTGAAGATCTCGCTGACACGCGACTCGCGCAGAAGATCTCGCAGTTGCCCGGTGTGGGGTTGGTGAGCATCAGTGGTGGGCAGAAGCCGGCCGTCCGAATTCAGGCGAATCCGACGGCGCTTTCGTCTTACGGGCTCAGTCTTGAAGACGTGCGTACCGCGCTCCAACAAACGAGCGTCAACCAGGCCAAAGGTAATTTCGATGGGCCACAGCAGTCGTATCAGATCGACGCGAACGATCAGATACTTTCCGACAAAGACTACTCGAAGATCGTCGTTGCTTATCGCAATGGTGCGCCGGTCGTACTGTCGGACGTGGCCACGGTTGTTAACGGCGCGGAAAACGTAAAGCAGGCGGCGTGGATGAACAACGTGCCTGCCGTGATCGTCAACATTCAGCGTCAGCCCGGCGCGAATATCATTCAGGTTGTCGACCGCATCAAGGCGCTATTGCCGCAACTACAGACGACGCTGCCGCCCGCGATTCAGGTGTCAGTCCTGACAGATCGCACTGTCACGATTCGAGCATCAGTTAGAGATGTGCAGTTCTCGCTCTTGTTGACCGTAGCGCTCGTGGTCATGGTGATCTTTCTTTTTCTCAGAAACATTCCAGCCACGATTATTCCGAGCGTTGCCGTGCCACTTTCGCTTGTCGGCACGTTGGCGGTGATGTACCTCGCGGGTTACAGCCTCAACAACCTGACGCTTATGGCGCTCACGATTGCGACGGGTTTCGTCGTCGACGATGCGATCGTGATGATTGAGAACATCGTTCGCTATCTCGAAGAAGGCGAGAAACCTCTGCAAGCGGCGTTGAAAGGCGCGGAGCAGATCGGTTTTACGATCGTCTCACTCACGATTTCGCTGATCGCAGTGCTGATTCCGTTGTTGTTCATGGGCGATATTGTCGGACGACTGTTTCGTGAGTTTGCGATCACGCTGAGTGTGACGATTCTGGTTTCGGCAGTTGTTTCGCTCACACTCACACCGATGATGTGCTCGCTATTACTGCGTGAACATAAAGAAAACGAGCAAGGCCGGTTTTATCGCGCATCAGAGCGCGTCTTTGAAAAAGTAATCGATTTCTACGGATTGACGTTACGTTGCGTGCTCAAGTTTCGTGTGATTACTTTGCTTATTGCCCTCGGCACGCTTGTTCTCACCATCTGGCTCTACATCGTTGTGCCGAAGGGTTTCTTTCCGGTGCAGGATACCGGCGTCATTCAGGGAATCACCGAAGCGTCTCAGCGGATCTCATTTCCCGCGATGGCCCAAAAGCAACAGGAGCTGGCAAAGATTATTCTCAAAGATCCGGCGGTCGATAGTCTTTCGTCGTTCATCGGTGTCGATGGCACGAATACAACACTCAACAGTGGTCGCATTCTCATCAATCTGAAACCGCTCGACGATCGAAAGATCAATGCAACCGCCGTAATGAATCGTCTGCAAACGTCACTCGCCTCCGTCGACGGCATCACGCTCTACATGCAGCCGGTGCAGGACTTGACGGTGGAAGATCGCGTGAGCCGCACGCAGTATCAATACACTTTGGAGTCTCCGAACGCTGACGAGTTGAATACGTGGACCACACGCTTTGTTTCAAAATTGAAAACGCTGCCAGAACTACTGGACGTCGCCACCGATCAGCAAACCGGAGCCGCGCAAACCACACTCGTAATCGACCGTGTAACCGCTTCGCGTCTCGGTATCACGCCGCTCGCGATCGACCAGACACTTTACGACGCGTTTGGGCAGCGACAGATCTCGACGCTCTTTACGCAATCAAACCAGTATCACGTGATCCTCGAAGCGTTGCCGAACTTTCAAAACAATCCGGCAAAGTTGCAGGACATTTATGTGCGTTCGACAAACGGAACGTCGGTGCCGCTCAGCACTTTCAGCCATTTTGAATCAGGAACTGCTCCTCTCGCCATAAACCGCCAGGGACAATTTCCGGTTGTTACGATCTCGTTCAACCTTGCGCATAGCGCATCACTCGGCGAAGCGACGAATGCGATTGAGCGCGCGGAAAAAGAGTTGAACATGCCTGCGAGCGTGCAGGGTTCGTTCCAGGGCACGGCCCAGGCTTTCAAGAATTCATTAACGAACGAGCCACTCCTGATCCTCGCGGCGATCATTACCGTTTACATTGTTCTGGGTGTCTTATATGAAAGCTACATCCACCCGCTCACGATTTTATCGACACTGCCGTCCGCGGGCGTTGGCGCAATTCTCGCCCTTCTGCTGTTTCGATCCGAACTGACGGTGGTTGCCATCATCGGCATCATCCTGCTGATCGGTATCGTGAAGAAGAACGCGATCATGATGATTGACTTCGCACTCGACGCGGAACGCAATCACGGCAAACAGCCCGAAGAGGCGATCTATCAGGCGTGTCTGCTGCGCTTTCGTCCGATCATGATGACGACGATGGCCGCGCTTCTGGGTGCACTGCCATTAGCGTTTGGATCAGGAACAGGATCCGAGTTGCGGCGACCACTGGGAATCACGCTCGTTGGTGGTTTGATGTTGAGCCAACTGCTCACCTTGTACACCACGCCTGTGATCTATCTCTTCTTCGACGCTGCCGCAAAAAAGTTGGCCGGTTTTAGCCACAAAAAGGCACAAAATGCACCGAAAGTTGCAGCGGAGCAGTCATGAGTCTTTCGTCGCCGTTCATTCATAGACCTGTGGCGACTGTGCTTTTGACGGCGGCGATTGCGCTTGCCGGCGCTGTGGCGTTCAAGTTGTTGCCGGTGTCGCCTTTGCCGCAGATCGATTTTCCGACGATTTCGGTGCAGGCAAATTTGCCGGGTGCGTCGCCGGAGATAATGGCATCGTCTGTGGCCACGCCACTCGAACGGCAGTTGGGCCATATCGCCGGCGTGACGGAAATGACGTCCGCGAGTTATCTCGGTTCGACAAGCGTGACGTTGCAGTTTGAGTTGAACCGGGACATCGATGCCGCGGCGCGCGATGTACAGGCGGCCATCAATGCGGCCCGAGGTTACCTGCCCGCCAATCTGCCCAACAATCCCACGTATCGAAAAGTAAATCCGGCAGACGCGCCGATCATGATCGTTGCGTTGACTTCCAGCGTTTACGATCAAGGCAAGCTCTACGATGCCGCGTCTACGATTCTCCAGCAGAAGCTTTCGCAG
>DATEIS010000379.1:0-5479 GCA_035278765.1 Pyrinomonadaceae bacterium
CTGTCCGTTTCCATCCACAAGGCCGCCTTCTCCAGCTTGTGGACCAGGATCCGGCGCGCTCGAAGCCACGCTTCATCAAGCATTAGCGACAGTGGCCAATCACCCAAAGCTGCAGCGACGGGTTGAGAAACGCTTGCGGAAGACTTCCGACTGTCTACGGTGCTCAATACCGTTTGTGTGGACATAATCCTCCACTAGAGGCACAGCAGGAAAACGCCCGTCAATAGATTGCGCACCGCGAGGGATGGCTTACCCGTTCTGAAGAGTAAGACCTGGGGCGTCGCAGGCGTGTGACGCGTTCGAAAATGTCAGTCAGTCAAGCCGCTCTTCCCCGCTCGCAGCGTGAGCAGTGGTGAGCCTCAATCCTTCACTATTAACTCACGTGTCTGGATTAGTTGGCTGACCTTTCTGTCGAAATCGTCTTGTGAGTTGACCGGGAAAAAGCCCTTGTGGACCTTGTCGACCATATCTTTCGGCTTGAACTCCTTGTTATTGAACTTCACGGTTTTCATGCTCTGCAAAGCTCGATGGAGTTCATCGGGGCCCGAGATGGGAAATTTAAGCTGCGGTAACTGCTTTTTGACCGCCTCCAGTGCCTTGGGAACATCGCTCTGCTGCTTCCGATTGGCCCTGACAAGCTCCGCCATCTTCTCGACGAAGTTCTCGATCGATACGATTGGGAAATAATAGGCGGGCATGTATTTGATCATGCGTACTGGATCGACGTCGACTTCAGCAATGCGAAGCGCCTGGTCGCCGCCTCCCAAACTATCAACCAATTCACCGGCACTATTGATCGGAAAAGTCAGCTCCGGAATGCCTGCAAAGACCTTGGCGACTTCGCGTAGGTCCGCGGCTCCAACCAAAGGTTGATGGCGTATTTTAGGTATCTTCTTGAGAAGCTCTTTGGCTTCCGGATCGTGTCTGCTATCGAAACGGCTAGGCATGTTGATACTCCTTCCATCTACCATCCACCGTCGTCTGGAGCTTGATGATCTACTACTGTCCACAAAGCTCCGCCATCATCGAAACTCGGGCAAAAATTGTCCGAATCGCGGCACCATTGCTCCCAGGTGTTAGGGTCCATGTAGGTACACTCGTATCGTCTGTCGCCCTGACAGTTACCTGAAATCCAAGACATGTAGGTGACCTCCTTTGTGAGAAGAAAGGCGAGGGGTAGCGCTTTTCTAACCGAAACGGCGAGCCCGTACAATATTCCTCTCTCATGTGCGTGTCAATAGGGAGAATTGCCTCATAAATACGGATTATTCCGCCCGTGAGACAGCATACAAAAGGAATGTAAGCCGAGTGCGGTGAGTAAACAGATTTGCTTGCTCTTTAACCCTTCATTCCCAAGAGCAATTCCGAATAAATTAGTAACTAATTGATTTTACTCACCCCGTAATGCCAGCGAAGGATCAATCTTTGTTGCGAGCCGTGCGGGTAGATAGCAAGCGATCAAGGCTACAGCGATGAGCACTAATGCCACCAGAAGATAGATGCGCAGATCAGTCGCCATTTCTGTAAGTCCAAAAACCGAACTACCAATCAATCGAGTTAACGCTAATGAACCGGCTAGTCCGAGGGCGAGTCCAATCAATACATTACGCATACCCTGAGCGATAACCAGCCTTAATATACTGTGAGTACTCGCTCCTATAGCCATCCGTACGCCGATCTCGCGCCTACGTTGCTTGACCATGTAAGCCACAACGCTATAGATCCCGATCGCGACGAGCAGTAAAGCTGCGATCGCGAAGAGGCTTGATAAGACCGCTTGAAATCGTTGTTGCGCAGTGGCGGCGGCGATGATCTCATTCATCGTCTTCATGTTGTAAACAGGCTGGTCACTATCGATCTGCCGCACCGCGGCACGCAGCGCTGTTACATAGGTCTCGGGCTGGCGCTCCGTCCGCACCAACACAACCATTGCCGGCATCGCAACGTACCCGTATGGGAAGTAGAAGACAGGCGCGGCGTCGTGTGAGTTAAGTGTATGCACGTTTCCAACGACACCCACAACTGTGCCCACAGGATTGTTTGTGCCGGGACGAAAGCGCTTGCCAATTGCACTTTCGTTGGGCCAGTACCGGCGGGCGAAGCTTTCACTGACTACATATTCAAGCGGTTGATCCGCTCGATACTGAGGAGCGAAATCTTGTCCCTGTATCATGGGGATGCCCATCGTTTTGAAGTAGCCTGCGGTCACCGCATGTGCTTCAGCCGACGATCGCGTCTCTGCGGTTGCAGCGTCAATGCCCTCCAGCATGATTTCCATGGTCCAGTCGTTACCTGATACCGGCGCCCGTTCGACGATCGCGGTATCAACGACTCCAGGAACCGCGCGCAACCGCTGAACTAATTGATCAAAGAAGCCGACTCGCTGCTCGCGCGTGCTGTATTTCGCCCCAGGCAAGCTGATCTGCATCGTGAATACATTGTCCGGTGTAATACCCAACGGCACAGCCTGCAACCGCGCCACCATGCTCACCAGTAAGCCCGCTCCAATCAGGACTGCAGCCGCCATGGTAACTTCAGCAACTACCAACGCGCTGCGCAGCCGGTGCGTTGTCTTGCCGCCATCACTTCTGGCGCCTTCTTTCAGCTTCTCGGTGAGATTGACACGCGAAGAGAACCAGGCTGGAGCCAAGCCGAAAATCAATCCGGTAACCGTGGTAATGATGAAGGTAAAGACGAGTACATAACCGTCAATGCCAGACTCGCTCAGCCGGGCTATATTTTGCGTATTGCTAGCGGAGATTACCCTCGTTGCCCAGAAAGCCAGTCCTAAACCGAGTAGCCCTCCTAACCCTGCAAGCAAGAGACTCTCAATCAATAATTGTCGTAACAAGCGGTTCGGAGTCGCACCCAACGCAGCACGCATCGCCATTTCCTGCTGACGTTTTGTCGCGTCGGCCAGGAGCAAATTCGCGACGTTCACACAGGCAATCAACAGCAACAGACCGACTGCTACAAACAGTCCGAACATTGCGGTCCGAACTTCTTTCGGGACGATCCAATCGTAAAAAGTCTGCACCCGCACGCCCCACCCAGTGTTTACACCCGCATACTGTTGCTCCAACCGTTGCGCCACGGCGTTCATCTCTGAAACCGCTTGATTGAAAGTGACGTTCGGTTTGAGTCGTGCAAAGACCGACAGATTGCGATTCGTACGATCGGCGCGCCAGGGCTCCTTCGTCGGGTCGATTACGAGTGGGACCCACATTTCCCGGTTTCCAGGGAATTGGAATCCCGGAGGCATAACGCCCACTACTGTGTAACTCTCGCCGTTCAGCCGGATCGTTTGATTGACGATGGATCGATCCCCGCCGAATTGCCGCTGCCAAAGACCGTCGCTCAATAATGCAACCCGATTGTTTCCAGCCTTTTCTTCTTCCGGAAGAAAGCTTCGGCCCAATGCGGGACCGACTCCCAACATCGGTACCAGGTTAGCGGTGATGCGGGCGGATGCGACTCGCTGCGCTTCACCCGAGCCTGTGATGTTGTAGGTCGCCATCTCCAACGCCGCGAGCTCCTCGAAGGCCGACTGTTGGCGTTGCCAATCCTGATAGTTGGGAACCGAGATGGGAGATTCAGGCTGATTCTGCTTTAAGTTACTCTCCCAAAGCCTGACGAGGCGGTCCGGATCTTTGTAAGGAAGCGGTTCTAAAAGTACCGCGTTGATGACTCCGAAAATCGTTGCATTAGCGCCAATAGCGAGTGCAATAGTAACCACTATAGCCAACGAAAATAGTGGGTGCTTTCGCAGCATACGGCCGGCATATCGCACGTCGCGTGATGCCCCTTCGAAAAGTCTTTTCATGAGGTCCTCTACTGGTGGGCCGTTGGCCAATACATGCCAACCTGAGTTTTAAACATCTCGGCGTACACGCCGTCGTATTTCATAAGTTGATCGTGGCGTCCTTCCTCGACAAGGCGGCCGCGCTCAAATACTAATATACGATCAACCAGCGGCGTCACAAATAAGCGGTGAGAGATTACTATTGCTGTCTTATCCTGCGCCAGATCCATTAGCTGCTCAAAGATAAACTTCTCTGTTTTTGCGTCGACAGCGGCGGTCGGTTCATCAAGGAACACGACGCTGGCGTCTCTAACGAATCCTCGTGCTAACGCAATGCGCTGCCATTGTCCTCCGGATAGATCCGTACCCTTCGAAAATTCCTTACCAAGCTGCGTATCGTATCCCTGAGGTGCGCGGCCGGCAATCTCGTCTACTCCGGCTAAACGAGCCGCGTTGAAGACAGCAGCATCTCGATGATCGGAGGCGCACCCTCCATTCAACGCCAGGGCAATATTCTCGTACAGCGTTAGCTTAAATTTCGAGAAGTCTTGAAATACAACGCCGAAGTTTTTTCTCAGCGTTGCGACATCCCACGCTTTGAGATCGATGCCACGAAAACTGATAGTTCCCTCATCGGGCTCGAGTAGGCGCAGCATCAGTTTCAAAACCGTGGTCTTACCCGCTCCGTTCAGTCCAACAATTGCAATTTTCTCCTTTGGCCTGATGCTAAAACTTACGTTCTCGAGTGCTTTCTCATTCTGTTCGGGATAAGAATAACTGACGTTCTTAAGCACCCATTCCCGACTTTTCGAATCAGCGGAGGCATGACTTTGGATCGACTTTGTTGCAACTGCCGGAGGCTGTTGATCGAGGTAGCAAAAGAATTTCTCGGCTGAAAGAATGTTCGTAGATAAGGACGACGCGCTTTGGATCAAGGATCGAATCGAGCTTCCCGCATAAAACACGGCGGCGCTATACATCACAACATCGCCAATCCCGATCGTGTTGGTGGTCGCCAGGTAGATAATGTAAACATAAGCTCCGCCTATTCCCGCAGCAGCCAGAGAACCCCACGCTATGGCGCTCTTCGTAGCATTCCACCGTAGACGTCTGGATGTTTTTATAATCTCGTCCGCCGCCTGCTGGTACTTATCGAGAAAAAAAGAGCCGGTTCGATATACCTTAATTTCCTTGGCCGTGCTCGTCCCCAACATCAACTCCAGAAAGTAGCCCATTTGACGATACAAGGGACTCTGATATACCAGTGCCGCAAACGTGTTGGCCCGAAGTTTTGGTTGCGTGTATAGCAGCGGGATTGCAGGAAGCAGGACTATCGCCGCTACCAGTGGATGATAGTAAATGAGAATGATCGACAATCCGATTACGGCAACAAGGTGCTGAAAAAAGTCGACGCTGCCAGTGAAACAAGTTGGCACAGAGCGTCCGCCTATTGATGCTAGACGGATCTCATCTCTGGTCTGAGAAAGCGCATACGCCGTGATCCCAACGGAGCCGGCCGTTTTCTCCATCAATAGCTGATCGGTAACGCGTAGATTTTTGTCGTTGATCGTAACCAGCTCAACGGCTGAAGAGGTGGTTATAATTCCGTGCACAAGTGTCACAACGCCATAAGCAATTCCGAAGAGAAGGGCGTTCGGAAGCCAGCTTACAAAATGC
>DATEIS010000380.1:0-12934 GCA_035278765.1 Pyrinomonadaceae bacterium
TTATTAACCCAAACGGGAGCTGTTGTTCCCCGCACGTTTGCCGAACGGGCCGTAGATCGCGTACGTCACGGCGTTGTTATTCACGGGTCCGCCTGGCAGATTGCCTCTTTCCCCCTGTTGATTCAAATAAAGCGTATTGCCATCCGGATCGAAACAGCCGCCACAGAACTCACTTTCGTTGTCTGTGGTGCGTGCGAAGTCGTAGATCTCGCCCGCGAGCGTAACACCACGTACGAACTGCGCTCCAGATCCATCTTCCTGCAGGAGTATGTCGCCTGTTCCGGGAACAACCACGACGTTGTCCGGACTCTGCAACACCCCTGAGCTCGACGATTCGTAAATTAACGTGACGGTCTCGCGGCCCGGATCGTATTCCCAAACCTGACCGAGGTTAGCAGCACCACCGGAAGTCGTGTCGAAGTAGACTTTTCCACGACCAGTCCACATTCCTTCCAATCGATCGAAGGACGCGGCGCCTTTGTCCTGTCCCTGAATTCGATTCGGTGTAAAGCCCGGCACGCGATCGTTTCGATTGTCTGTGTCGTCGTCGTGGTCAGGCTCATCAATCGTCACCCACTCAACACGATAAGCAACACCGACAGCACGCCCGGTATCCATGTTTGCGTGGAATTCGTCTCGCAACTTCAGCGCTTGCAATGGTCCAGTTGTTTCCGCGAGCGGCACGTTGCCCTTTGGACTCGGAATGTAGCGATAGAAACACGCGCCGATGGAACCAAGTATGGGATCGGAAGTGATGCTGCGATCCTCGGTCATATAAATAACGCCTGCGTGTTCGACTGCCGCTTCGTGCGCTCTGCGTCCGGCTTGTGGAACTGGAATCGCGGCGACCGGCTCGTCGGACGTCGCATCGATCTCAAAGAGATACCCATGCTTCTTCCCTGCCATGCGCTTCACAACTTCTTCGCACGTGAGCCAGATGTGAGGCGAACGAATGCCACCGGCGCAGTTTGTTGACGTGCCGCCGAGAATCGCGAAGTCTCGGACGACTTCATAGTTGTAAAGTGGCAGTCCCGTTTCAGGATCTTTGCCGATGCGTTCGCGACGGACTTCGAGTTTTGTATTACCGCCGCGCGCCGCCGTGTTGTACTGAAGCGCGTCTGGAGTAACCACTTTTATCTCACCCGACTGTTCGCGATTCTCGTGATTGCGAATCAGAATCGTGGTGCCCTTCTTACCGGGATAAGCGGCCATGCCATCGAAGATGCCGGGAGTCGGCTGGCCATCACTCATGATGGCTCCCTGCACGGAGATGATCTGGTAATTGAATTCTGCCGGCAGCCACAGGTGACCCTTGTTTACCAGTGGTCCATAACCTTCCGACTGCGAAAGAGTATTTCCGAGAGCTCGCCTCGCGCTCAAAGCCTGAAACGGTCCGAGGGCCGCAAGCGCACCACCGAAAGCCACACTACTCTTCATGAAGTTGCGTCGATCCATTCTGTTTCTTCCTTTCTGGTTGTTGGGTGGATGAAGGCGGAGTTTATCGGCGGCGAGTTACGCACATGTGAGGCGGAGATTAATCGCTCATGAGTCTCACATTAAATGATCGTTAAGAACGAGAACTGACGCCGTATTTGGCGTCGGAAACCAAATACGGCGTCGACACCGATAAACCCACTCTCGCTGATTTCCCTCTACCTCTTATTTTTCAACAACTTAGGTGCCTGTGCAGTCGTGGTCTCGGCGTTGCACTACAGACCGCCGAAAGGAAGCATTCATGACAACACGAATTACACAGGTTGATGGCCAGGCGGGAAAGATAACGGCGCTGCGCGTTGAAGGATCGCTGCGACTCCCCGACGCGGAATTACTCGAAGCGACATACCTCGAACTGCAAGCAACACAGAAAAGTCCGATCACGATCGACCTCGCAGGCACCAACTTCCTCGACAGCGATAGCGCGTCAATCCTTTGTCGCCTCAAACGCAGAGGCGTCGAGTTAATCGGTCTTCATTATTTCGTCCAACAAATCATTCAAGCGGCTGAAAACGAGTAAGGAGCCAAGTTATGCAACGCACCACTTCATTTAACATGCTGAGCAAATTTTTCCTGATTGCCGTGTTCGCGTTGACCGCCGGCAACGTTCACGCACAGAGCACCGACGAAAAGCCGATTCAACGCGAGCGCGTCGGCGTCGAAACTGCCGATGCCTTGCCGTTGACTCTTAACGAAGCGATCAGGTTTGCACTTGAAAACAATAACGACATTCGCACGTCGCGAATCGATGTTGAAAAAGCCGAGTACAGCCTGACTGCTTCGCGCGGTGCTTACGATCCGAAGATATTTTCAGAAACTTACTTCGAGCGCAGCTCAACACCGGTCGCTTCATTTCTTGGTGGCAACAGCAGCGGTTCGTTGAAACAGAAAGACTTTACGAGTCGCGCCGGTTTGAGTGGTCTGACGCCGAAGTTTGGTGGTTCGTACCAGTTTGATCTGTCTTCCACCCGCCTTTCAAGTAACAACTTCTTCAACGCTCTCGATCCTGCTATTTCGTCCCGGTTCTCGTTTAGCTACACGCAACCGCTCGTTCGCGGTCGCAAGACTGACGACACGCGTCGACAAATCGAGATTGCGAAGAAGAATCTGACGTTGACCGACGTTCAGTTTCGCCAGCGCGCGACTGACGTCATCACACGAGTCGAACACGCGTACTGGGAACTGGTCCATGCGCTCAAGTCTTTGCAAGTGCAGACCGAAGCCGTTAGGCAGACTCGCGCGCAGGTAGAAACAAACAAGCGACAGGTGGCCCAGGGTGTGCTCGCGCCAATCGACGTCGTCGAAGCCGAAGCGCAAGTGAAGATCTACGAGCAGAACGTCTATGCGGCGCAGGAAGAGGTGACGCGAACCGAGAACCAGCTCAAGACGCTCATGCTTCCCGATCGCACCGCGCAACTTTGGTCGCGCGCGCTCCTGCCGGTAACTCCGGTGAATCTCGAAGCGCCGCGAATGTTTCTGAGCGATGCGATCCAAACGGCGCTCGAGAATCGTTTCGAGCTGGCCGAAATAAAGACGAGCAAAGACATCAACGAGATCAACAAGCGTTTCTATCGCGACCAAACAAAGCCACAGGTTGATTTGCAGGTCAGCTACAGCAGCAACGGTTATGCAGGGACGCTGACGGACAACGACAACCCAATTCTCAACGGACTGACATCACTCGAACGACGCGTAGCCGAGTTGTCCACGCTCGCAGGCCTGCCGGTTCTGCCGTCCAACACTTTCAACACGATACCGGCGGATTTACAGGGTGGTTATGGTCGCGCGTGGTCCAACCTGCTCGGCCAGGACAATCCAACAGTGCGAGTCGGCGTACGCATATCGCTGCCGTTGAAGAACCGCACTGCGAAAGCCGAGTTGGGCCATTCACTGGCTGAGGGGCGTCGACTCGATTCGGTTCGCGCGCAGGCAGAGCAACTGATTGAGGCTGAAGTTCGCAATGCGATTCAGAAAGTGCGATCGGTCGAAGCCAGCATGTCGGCAGCGGAAGCAGCGCGAGTTGCAGCCGAGCAGCAGTACACCAGCGAGCAGCGCAAGTTTCAGGGAGGAATGTCGACAGTGTTTCTCGTGCTGCAACGGCAAACCGATCTGGTGATGGCTCGCGGTCGTGAGTTGGAAACCCAAACCAATCTCAACAAGGCCATCGCGGAGTTTCAACGCGCCACCGGCAACACGTTCCGGTATCGAAACGTGGCGGTGATTTCAGATGGACTGCAATTGGCCAACGATAAAGCAGCAGAAAGATAAAGGAGATGAGTATGTCAGACCCCAAAGTTAATAAACGTAATCGCAAGCCGCTCAAAGTCTTGATCGCACTCTTAGTTCTTTCACTCGCAGGTGGCGCGGTTTGGTACTTCCTGATTCGCACACCGCCTGCGCCGAAGAACCTGATCAAACTCAGCGGTCGCATTGAAGGCGACGACACCACAGTCGCAAGCAAAATCGCCGGCCGCATTCAGGAGATCAAGGTTCGTGAGGGCGACGTTGTTAAAGCCGGCCAGGTTATCGCACTGATTGACGACGAGCAGGTTCGAGCGCGCGAACAACAGGAACAGTCGATGGTGTTGCAAGCTGAAGCGCGTGTGTTGAGCGCACAGCAGCAGATCGCAGTTCTCAATGCACAACTCGAAGAGAGCAACATTGGCGTGGACCAGGCGCGTGTGGATGCGCAGGGTCGAGTGAGTCAGGCCGAAGCACAGGTGGCCCATGCGGAAGCGGAGCTCGCCAAAGCCGAAGCGGACTACGGTCAGGCTCGTTACGACGAACAGCGTTACACGAAGCTCGCGAATGATGGAGACGTGCCGGAGCGTACCGGAAGACAAGCCAGTACGGCCGCTGAGGCACAAGCTGCGGCAGTTCGCGCTGCTCGTAAGCAGGTCGATGTAGCACGCGGAACGTTGACGATGGCGAAAGCGAACTTGTCGAACGCTGCGATGCGCACGTCACAGGCAACAGCAGTTCGCAAACAGATTCTGCAAGCACAGTCGGAAATAATTGCGGCGCAGGCGGAAGCCGAACATGCGCGAGCAAAGCTGCGTGAGGCTCAGGCGGATCGCAACGATCTCGAAGTTGTCGCTCCAATCGACGGTACGGTCGCGACTCGTTCTGCTGAACCCGGTGAAGTTGTTGCCGCGGGCACGACGCTCGTCACCCTCGTTGATCTCAACGCTGTTTATCTGCGTGGCTTCATTCCTGAAGGTGAGATTGGACGCGTGCGAACAGGCCAGACCGCGCGCGTGTATCTCGATTCGGCGCCTGAGCGCGCGCTTGAAGCAGTTGTGACACGTATCGATCCGGAAGCGTCGTTCACACCTGAAAACACCTACTTCAAAGACGATCGAGTAAAGCAGGTTGTCGGCGTGAAGCTTCAGTTAAAGAGTGCAGCCGGATACGCAAAACCCGGCATGCCTGCCGACGGCGAAGTAATCACCGATTAGTTGTAGGGGCGGCACTCCGTGGTCGCCCCTTACTCGAAGCAAGATCTTCTAGCAAGCGTTGATTCGACAAAGGGGCGGCCACAGAGTGCCGCCCCTACAAAGGAGCCATATGAGCGCAATTGAGGCAGCAATTCATTCGATTCCGCAAAGCGATGTGGTGGAACATGCCGGGGACGCGATCAGGGTTCGAAGTCTCGTGAAGAACTACGACGGCTTCGAAGCGGTGAAAGGCGTCGACCTCGACATCGCAGCCGGCGAAATCTTCGGAATCATTGGACCAGACGGCGCAGGCAAGACTTCTGTATTCCAGGTGCTTGGCGGCGTGATGGAACCAACTTCCGGCGAGGCACGCATGTACGGCAAGTCTACAGTTAATGCGCGTCCATTCGTCGGTTACCTGACGCAGACATTCAGTCTCTATCAGGATTTGAGTGTCGCCGAGAACCTGCGCTACGTGGGCCAACTGCGATTGTTGAAGCGCAGACAGATCGAAGAGCGTGGCGATCACTATCTTCAGATGTTTGACATGTCGCGCTTCAAAGATCGACTTGCCGGAAGTTTGAGTGGCGGTATGAAACAGAAGCTAGCCCTCGCGTGTGCGCTCATCGCCGAACCGAAGATCCTTCTGCTCGACGAACCGACAACCGGCGTCGATCCGGTGTCGCGCCGCGAGTTTTGGGACGCGCTTGCGGGACTCGCAACCGGCGGCATGACGATGGTCGTAGCGACTCCTTATCTCGATGAAGCGGAACGTTGCCATCGCGTGGCGTTGATGTACGACGGCGCGATTCACCAAACCGGCACACCGGCTGAGATTCGCGAAAAGCTCGGTTTGCGACGTCTCGAAGTGCGCGCGGCCGATCTGGCCCAACTCGGGCAGGCGGAAGACATCCTGAATCGCATTCCCTCGATCAACGACGTGCAGCGTTTTGGCGACCGTCTCGACTTGATGGTTGCGGACGTCGAAGCTGGAGAGAAGACCACGCGCGATGCACTTGCCGCTGCCGGAATCCAGGCGACTGAGTTTAAGTCAGGCGCCCCAACACTCGAGAATTCCTTCGTCGCGAAGCTTCGTGAACTGGGTGGCGAGCTGAAAGCGTCTCCGTTTCCGCGTCGACGTCAGTTTCGCCAACGTTCTGCCGATGCGATTGCGATTGGCGCGCGTGATCTGAGCAAACGATTTGGAAGTTTCAATGCGGTCAAGAACATCAACATTGAAGTTAAGTATGGCGAGATTTACGGGCTGCTGGGAGCAAACGGCGCCGGCAAGACGACGACGATCAAGATGCTGTGCGGCCTAATCGGCGCGTCGAGCGGAAAGATGGAATTGGCGGGCGAGAGTGGAAGTTTGCGATCGAGTTTTGTGCGACAACGCATCGGTTACATGTCGCAGAAGTTTTCGTTGTACGACGATTTGACGATTGAAGAGAACCTCAACTTCTTTGCTGGTGTTTATCGAGTGCCACGTGAAGAAAGGGAAGAGAAGAAGCAGTGGGTGCTCGAGATTTCCGGTCTCGAAGGCAAAGGCGATTTGGTGACGGGTAGTTTGCCGGGTGGTTGGAAACAGCGTGTCGCGTTCGGATGCGCTGTGATGCACGAACCGAGTGTGTTGTTTCTCGATGAGCCTACCTCGGGCGTCGATCCACTCGCGCGACGAGCGTTCTGGAAGATGATCAACAGTTTTGCCGATCGCGGCGTGGCGGTGCTGATCACGACGCACTACCTCGAAGAAGCAGAGCAGTGTAACCGGTTGGGTTTCATGGTGGCAGGCGAGCTTGTTGCTGAAGGGACGCCTTCGGGAGTGAAAGCCGCGCAGGGCGGACACCTGATCGAGTTGATAACTGACGAGCCGCAAGCGGCGGCTGATCTGCTGAAGCACACTCGCGAACGCTGGCGCATTTCGCTCTTTGGCGATCGACTTCATGTGGTTGTCGATGCAAATCCTGTGGTTGAGATCGAGGGCTTAAAGAAAGAGTTGGCGACGGCGAACATCAGCGTGCTGGAAGCTTACGAGATGCCTTACTCACTTGAAGATGTGTTCATTTCGGTGGTTGAGAAGGCACGAAAGAGGACGTTGCAATGAAACGAATAATCGCGCAAACACAAAAAGAGCTGACGCAGTTTTCACGCGATCGATTGACGGTTGTGCTCGCGCTAGTGCTGCCAGTGATTCTGATGTGGCTAATCGGATCGTCCGTGTCGCTAACCGTCAGTGATCTTCCAGTCGTGATTCAGGATTTTGATCAGACACCAACTTCGCGTCGTTACGTCGAAACGATCAGAGCTTCGTTGACTTTCAGAATCGTTCCCTTGCCGATCGCAGACTCGCCGGAAAGCGCGCTCGACAAAGAAAAAGCACGTGCGGCGATTGTGATTCCGGCGAACTTCGAAGCCGATCTGAAGCGTGGAAAGTCGACCGAAGTGCAGTGGTTGATCGACGGCACTGACGCCAACACGGCCAACGTCATGCGTAACAACGCGAAGATGATCTCGCAGGCCTTCAATCAACAGAACGTTGCTTCAGCCGCTCCGGCGATTGATGTGCAAATGCGTTTCTGGTTCAACCCCGGACATGATTCGGACCAGTACATTGGACCAGCAGTCTTCGCCGTTGGCCTGGCCCTCTTTCCGCCGTTGCTCGTCGCGCTCGCGATGTCGCGCGAGGGCGAACAGAAAACGATCTTGCAAGTTTATGTGGCGAGTATTTCTGCACACGAGTATCTGTTGGGAAAAATTCTCGCTTACATGATTGTTGCGATTGCGGAGTGGGTTCTCACGCTTGCGCTCGCGATTCCGATGTTTGGGATTTGGTTCAAGGGCGACCCGACAGTCTTTCTGATCAGCTCGTTTCTTTATCTGTTCTGCAACGTCTGTTTTGGTGCGATGGCGGGCGCGTCGATTCCGAACCAGGCCGCTGCGATTCAGGCAGTGCAGAACGTCTGTTTTCTCTTGTCGTTCCTGTTGTCGGGCTTTGTGTTCCCGATCTCGAACATTCCTTCGTGGCTGCGTTGGGTTTCTGATCTCGTGCCGGCGCGTTACTTCGTGGAAGTTTCGCGCGACGTGTTTGTACGTGGCGGAGGCTGGCCGGCGACGTGGCATGTGCCTGTTGTGCTCGCAGTTTTGAGTTTCGCGTTTCTTTTCAAAGGCTGGATGAGTCTGCGCAAGATGCAGATCGATGCGTAGCGCAGAAAGGGCAAACGTATGTTAGACAGATTTTTCAACTGGCGGTTCTGGCCGCTCTTCTTCAAAGAGCTCAACGAACTGCGTCGCAATCGACGGCTGATTGGCATGATGTTGTTGCCGCCGACGCTGAATCTCGTGTTACTCGGCTTTGCGATGAATCCCGAAGTCACAGATTTGCGGCTGGGGATTGTTGACGAGAGTCGCAGTGCTGAAAGCCGCGAGCTGATCTCGGCGTTCGCCGAAAGCAAATCGTTTGTGCCGGCTGCATATTATTCTTCGGTGGCTGAACTAACGCGCGCGCTGAGTGGTGGTGAGCTTGAAGCGGGACTGGTTGTGCCGTCTGACTTCGCGACAAAACGTGCGCGACGCGAAAGTGCCGAAGTGCAGTTGCTTGTCGACAGCGTCAACTCCAACACAGGCAGCATTGCAGGGGGTTACGCTGGACGCGTGATCGGCGCTTTGAACGAGAAGATCTCTTTGAACAAGACGAGCGTGCAGCCCGCGCGTGTCGAGTCGCGAGTCTCACTTTTCTACAACGCTGGACTGCAGAATTCATGGTTCATCGTCACGGGCATGATCGGGATGTTGTTGGTCATGCTTGGCTCGCTCGTCGCATCTTCTTCGATGGTGAAAGAGAAGGAAGTGGGAACGGTCGAACAGCTTCTGATGACGCCGGCGGGTAGTGCTGAAATCATTCTCGCGAAGATGGCGCCGATCTTTTTGTTACTGTCAGTCGACATTGTGTTGTCAGCGGTGGTCGGGAATTTTGTCTTTGGTGTGCCGTTGCGTGGCAGTTTCACGCTGCTTTTCATCTCCGGCATGTTGTGTGTGCTTTCGGGAATCGGCATCGGCACGATCATCGCGACGTTCACTCGTTCACAACAGCAGGCGCAGTTGATGAGTTTCTTCGTCAACCCGCCGTTGTCGATGTTGTCAGGAGCGACGACACCGATCGAAGCGATGCCGCAGTGGATGCAGCCGCTGACGAACCTGAACCCGGTGAAACACTTCGCCATCCTGGCGCGCGGCGTGATGCTGAAAGGCGTCGGCCTCGAAGTCCTCTACCCAAACTTCCTGGCCCTCGTCGCCTTCACCATCATCCTGGTCGGCGTAAGCGCCTGGCGATTTCGGAAGCAGTTGAACTGATGGGCCATTTAACCACAGATTACACGGATTGATCTGTGTAATCTGTGGTTTCACTTGATCTTCTTCGCGCCGTAAATCTCTGTAAACAGAAACTCAATCTTCCCGCTCTTCCCTGGGACGAAAACGACCTCGTTTTCATTCTGTGCGCCGAAGGTGAACTTTCGTTCGCCGCTCTTCGTCATCGCGTAGTCTTTGCCGTCGAACTTCATGAACAACTTTCCATCACGCAAAGACACTTCCCAGGTTTGAGGGGCGTGCGAGTAGGTGCCCACGTACTCTTTCATCTCCGGCTCAACCGGCGGCGCAACGGCGGCTGATTTCGCAGGCTCGTCATCTTTCAAACCGAGGCCAATCTCCGTAGCTTTATTCAGACTCTTACGCATCGTCTCGCCGCTCTTGTTGGTCAACACAATCACCGCGAACTTTCGCGACGGCACCATCTGAATCATCGACCCGTACCCACGACTAAACCCACCGTGGCCCACAAACTCCAGTCCCTTGTATTTGAAAACAGTCAGCCCGTAACCATAGAACGAATCGGTCTCACCCGGCACCGGCACGTGATGCCCGACCATCTGGTTGATCAGTGAAGACGACAGCAGTTGCTTGCCCTCGACCTTACCGTCGTTCATCAGCGCGATCACCCAGCGCGACAGATCCTTTGCATTCGAGAAGATAGAACCCGCGGGCCACATCGCAACGTTATTGAACATCGGCCGCAGGATGGTTGGCTTGCCGCCTTCAACGGCGTGGCCGGTTGCAAACGGATAGGTGATCGCCATGAATGGTCGCAGGGTAGTTCGCTCCATTCCTAACGGACTGAATAACAGTTCCGTCATCGCATCGGCGTAAGGTTTGCCGTAAAGGTCTTCGACTACAAATCCTGACAGCCAGAAGCCCGCACTCGAATAAGAATAGATCTCACCTTGATCGGCGAAGAAGACGTCATCTTTCCAACCACGCACCATGTTTCCGAGCGAGGCATCCTCGTTGGAAATCACAGGGGCAGCAAAATCTCGGATGCCCGCCGAGTTGCTCAACAAATAGTGCGGCGTTAGCTGGCTCAGCTTCGGGTTCAATCCCTTGACACGATTGCCAATCGGTTCGTTCATCTTGATTCTGTCTCTTTCGGCAAGCGTGAGCATGGCAGCGGCGGTGAACATCTTGGTGGTCGAGCCGAGACGAAACAGCATCTCCGTTTGCATCGCAGCATTGGTTTCAACGTTCGCGACTCCAAACGCCTTTTGATAGACGATGCTGTCACCACTGATAACCGTGATTACGGCACCTGGAGTATTCCTCTCGGCGAGCTCCGCTGGTATCAGTTTGTCGAGCTCACTGAAATCAATCACCGGGGCCGAACTCGCCGATCCCCCAAACACGACGAAACACAACACGATCAATACGAACCGTTTCATCCGCCTGTCTCCTATCTTGTTTATCCTGAAAATCTTCGAAATCCTGTCAAAACTAACACCGCATCACGCGCGGATATGACAGCCGACTTGCCAGAAAACCCGCGACTGTGATTCGATGCGCTCCAATCAGTTGGATCTCGCCGAAAAGCAGGAGGACTTTCCATGCAATTGACCTTCGAGCGCCGGTCTCTGCGTCCGATCCTAGTTCTGGCCACAGTTGTTCTGACTGCCGCTGCATTCTTTTCAACATCACAAGAAGCCGCGCAATCGTTCACGTTGGAGCAGATCAAAGGCTATCCGTTTCCAAACGAGCTGACTGCATCCGCAACCGGCTCGCGCATCGCATGGGCATTCAACGAGCGTGGTGCTCGCAACGTTTGGGTCGCCGAAGGTCCCGATTTCAAAGCACGCCGTCTGACAAATTACGAAACGGACGATGGTCAGGAACTGACGAGTCTCGCACTCTCCGCTGACGGCAAATACGTCGTTTACGTTCGCGGCGGCGATCACGGCTCAAACTTCGACAGTTCAGTGGGCGTCAATCCCGGACTCACTACGACCGCAATGAAGGTCCAGATCTGGAGTGGTCCATTTGCCGGTGGCGAACCAAAACTCCTCGCCGAAGGCGACGAACCACTCATCTCACCGAAGAGCGATCGTGTGGTCTTCGTGAAAGAACGTGGCATCTGGTCCGTGCCGATTGATGGCTCAACCCCGGCGAAACGTTACTTCTACGCACGCGGTGACTGCGGCTCGCCGGAGTGGTCGCCTGATGGCACTCGTCTCGCATTCGTATCCAACCGCGGCGATCACTCTTTCATCGGCATCTACACAAACGACACAACGCCGATCGTGTATCTCGCGCCGTCGACTTCACGCGATTCGAGTCCGCGCTGGTCGCCTGATGGTAAACGCATCGCTTTCGTAAGACGTCCCGGAACCGGCGGTGCTCCCGAGCCAGTACTCGAACAACGCGCACAGGCGTGGTCCATCTGGACCGCCGACGCCGCAACCGGTGAAGGACAACAACTCTGGAAGAGTCCATTCACACTTCGCGGCTCTCCACCAAGCACACACGGCGGAACAAATCTGCACTGGGCCGCAGCGGGTCGCATCGTCTTTCTCTCGTACCTCGACGGCTGGCCCCATCTCTATTCGATTTCAGAAAACGGCGGCGAGCCTTTGCTGCTGACGCCCGGCAACTACATGGCCGAATACATTTCGATCAGCAACGATCGTCGCTACATGCTCTTCGCAGGAAATGCAGGAACGGACACTGACGACATCGATCGCCGTCACATCGTGAAGGTTCCAGTGGATCGCGCCGAACCGGTCGTGTTGACTCCCGGCAAAGGACTCGAGTGGACGCCGTTCGTCACTGGCGATGGCAAATACATTGCTTACATTGCCGCCACTGCACAACGCCCACCACTACCAACCGTGATGCCCGCGACCGGCGGCAAACCGATGACGCTCGCGGAAGATCGCGTTCCGAATAAATTTCCGACTGCGCAACTGGTCACACCCAGGAAAGTCATCTACAAAGCGTCCGATGGAATTGAAGTTCACGGGCAGTTATTCGAAGCAACAGGGGGCAACGGGAAGAAGCCTGCGATCGTTTACGTTCACGGTGGACCACCGCGACAGATGCTTCTCGGTTGGCATTACTCCGATTACTACACAAACGCATACGCGCTGAACCAGTATCTCGCCAGTCGTGGATACGTCGTGTTGTCGGTCAACTATCGTTTGGGAATCGGTTATGGCTACGACTTTCATCGACCACCAAATGCCGGAGCACAGGGCGCGTCTGAATATCTCGACGTCAAAGCCGGCGCCGAATACTTGCAGCGACTCCCGCAGATTGACCCGAAGCGGATCGGAGTCTACGGCGGCTCGTACGGCGGATTTCTCACGGCCCTCGCCCTTGCTCGCGACTCAAAACTGTTTGCAGCGGGTGTTGATATTCACGGCGTACACAATTGGACCGCCGAACGTGCCGCGGGGTTGTTGGAGAATCGTTACGAAAAAATTCCTGACGCTCAGCGAGCGCTTGATGTCGCGTGGCAATCGTCACCAGTCTCTTCGATCGCTACCTGGAAGTCTCCGGTGTTGCTGATTCACGGTGACGACGATCGCAACGTTCGTTTCAGTCAAACAACAGATCTGGTAAGACGACTGGAAAAGGCTGGGGTTACGTACGAGGAGATGGTGATACCCGACGACACGCATCAC
>DATEIS010000381.1:0-31497 GCA_035278765.1 Pyrinomonadaceae bacterium
TACTGTGCCACCGAATTCCTGTGAAGGTGGTGTAGGAGTCGGCGCCACTACGTACGGCATTCCTATTCCAATGCCGCCACTAAGACAGAGTTAAGAGTTTTTAGCCGCGGATTTACATGAAATGATTCTGATCGGCGTTCATCCGTGTAAATCCGCGGCTAATTTTTCTTGTTTTCGCTGATGTACTGCTCGAGCTTTTTTCGATCGGCATAATCACGTTTTTTTCTGATTACCTCTTCGTACTCAACAACGGCTTTGTCTTTAAGTCCGGCAGCGTTGTAGAGCCAGCCCAGATCGAGATGGGCTTCGATCTTCCCCAGCTTCCCTGCCTCGTTCAGGTATGGAATCGCCTTGGATCCTTTTTTCAAACGCAGGTAAGCCTCGCCCAGAAGTAAATTCGCATCAGGCGACTGCGGTTGCAGGTCGACAGCTCGTGTTAATAGATCGACAGCCTCATCGAATTTCTTTTGTGTCAATCGAAACCTGCCGAGATTAATCAATGGGAGAGCATAAGTGGGCTTGAGTTCGATGGCAGTCAAATAAGCTTTTTCAGCGTCCTCGGATTTTTCCTGGACCAGGTAGAGAGTTCCCAGCAGCGTCCAACACTGAAAGTCGTTCTTGTCTTTCTCAATGATCTGATTGAGCAACCTGACTGCGTTTGCATAGTCCTTCTTCTCGGTCGCGGCGTGTGCTTTTTCGAACAACGCCTTATTAGCTGCGGGACGATCATAAAAATCCGCTGCGGAAATGACGCCGGCATTATTTGTTCGTGCAGCCGGTTTGTCTTTCCACACAAATTCAAAATCCTGACGAATATCGGAAGTCGGATTTCCGGTTATAGTCAGTCGCAAACGCGTGATCTCACCACTAGTTGCTTCGATGGCGATGTCGTACTCTCCGGCGCGTAGATTTGAGAAGCGATAACGTCCCTGAGCGCCGATTGTTTGGCGACCAACGATCTTCGTCGATTGATCATACAAGACGACTGTGAGACTCGCAGGCGCCGGGCTTGCTGCCTTGCTGTCGTCGAGCTTTACATCACCCCACAGCGTATAGCCACTCTGACCCATCACTGGCAATGCCATCATGAAAACCGTCAGCACGAGCATTTTCGGGTGGAGTTTCATGCGCGTATTGTCCATCAAACGGCGGACATTGCAAGAGTTTTACACAAAAAACAAGGGGCTCCCTTTCGGGAGCCCCACAAACTCAGAACGAGCAAAGTTGAAACTAAAACTCCCAACGCAACCCGAACTGCATTACACGAGCGGTGCTTTGAACCGTCGTGATGCTACCCAGGGTTGTTGAACCAATGTCGATGTCCGGCACACCAAAGACATTGTGGTTGAACAGATTGTACGCCTCAGCGCGGAGCTGAATGCGTTGACTCTCTGACCACGGCAGTCTGAAGTTCTTCAACAGAGCCGCATCGACGTTCCAGTACGGCTGTGATCGAAGTACGTTTCGACTACCGATCACACCGTGACGCGGATACTGCCCAACACCCGATCCGTCGTCAAGATTGTGAACTGCATTGGGATCCGCGAAGAACTGGATCTCGCCATTCGCCGTGTCGTGAATCGAGGCCCGCAGAACACTCAGGTCTCCGGAGAGCATCGCGGGAACTCCGTTAGCTCCGTCGAAGATGAATGATCGTGGCCACGAAGCTGTCGCCAAACTGAATGGCAGTCCACTACGAGCGGTGAAGATGCCGGAAATCTGCCAGCCACCGAGAATACTATTCGCCCAGCCCGGCATGTCACCGCCGATCAAGCGGCCACGACCGAAAGGCAGTTCCCAAATTCCGTTGACATTCACCAGGTGACGAATGTCGAAATCCGAGTTGCCGCGGCAAACGCGAAGGTCGAGCGCATCACAGATGAGACCGCCGTCCGTGGTGGTGTTTGCTACGGTTGACTGATTATCGATTGAGTGTGACCACGTGTAGTTCGCGTCAAACTGGAAGCCCTTGGAGAAGCGCTTACGCAAACTCAACAACATGCCGTTGTAACTTGACGAGCCTTTGTTGGTGACGAAAGCGTTCGTAGCAAACTGTGAGCTAAGTCCGACGTTGGGACCAAGCAGACTATTGCGGCGCAGAGCCTCGACGGTATCTGCCGTGTCGCCGATGGACACTTCGAATCCAGTGAATCCAGCTACCAGATCGGTACAGCTTGGACCGAATCCAAGACCGGAGCAGGGCACTCCAAACGTAGCGAGCGAGTTCGCGTTCATTTGGTTTTCGAACCATGCGATCGGCGTGATCGCACCACCAGCATTGATCTGATCCTGAAGCTGATTCATAGCAGAGATCATGAACTGACCAGACGCCGGATCTTTGAAGTCAACGATCTGGCCTGCGTCTGCAAGCGTGAATAGCTTTCGCGCCTGTCGGCCCACATACGATGCTTCAAAGATGAAGTTGCCGGGTAATTCACGCTGGAAGCCAAACGAGTACTGGAGCGAGTACGGGATCTTGAAGTTGGGATCCACGGCGTAGTTGAAGGAACGGATCTGGCTTCCAATTCCCTCGCCGTTCTCTACGTTTGGTGTAATAGGAACCACCACCGGAGGAGCAACGTTTTGCACCGGCACGGTGTTGAGACTTGTGAAACGCGGGAAGTTCTGAAGCGCAAGTAATCCGTTCGTCGCGTTGAAATCGTTACTCAGGAACACGTCCAGAATGTAGGTGCTTTGATCCTGAAGGAACGTTATTGCACCACCGGGACGGTCATATTGTACGGTTCCGCCGCCGCGAATCACTGTCTTCCGGTCTCCGAAAATTTTGCCTAACAAACCACTCTTGACGGAGGGATTCCAGGCAAAAGACAGACGCGGTCCAAAGTTGTTCCAGTCAATCGGATAAAAATCACGCGCATTGTTTCCTTTACCGCCGCGATCGTAAACGAGGAACGGTTCGGAAGACGGAGTTGCGATGCCCGCAAGACCGTTGGCAACACGGGTATTGAACAAAGTGTCGAAATCCAGATTCTGAATCGACTGGCGCCCTTGAGTTTCATACGGCGCAGGATAGATGTGCCAACGAACTCCGTACGTCAAGGTGAGATCGTTGCGAATTTTCCAATTATCCTGACCATAAAACTCGTATTCGACGTAACGCCAATCGCGAATGTTTCCGGTGTCCAATGGCAAGACATTTCCAGCAGCATCGTAATTGAACCTCGTCGACACCGATGGGATTGTGCCCAAAAGGAAAGTCAACGCGGAGTCAAAATTATTACGCACTGTGGCGTTGTTGAGAATGGTGCTCGGACGAAGCGCATTGGCAGGAGAAGTGGCGCTACCAAGGCTGGTCGGGAAACTACCACCGAGTCCGACTGTCGGGAAGTTGTAATCGGCTTTCAGAACTGATTGCTGGTTGATAGTTTTGAGTGAACCACCAAACGAGAACCCATGACTACCTTTATTCCACGTCACGTCATCGCGATATGTCCAGACGGGAACGTCGCGAGCCTGGGTGCGAAAGTCGGCAAATGGATCCGACACCGGCGTGAACGAGTAGGAGTTGGGTAACGTAGGATGGAAGAAGTTTGGAAAATTCAGAACCGATTTAGTGATACCCACTGTTGCTGAGTTCACAAAATTCGGAGTGAGTGTCCAGTTGTGGCCGACGGCAACAGCCCAGTCTCCAGTAACAATCTGAGACGTTTCCGGATCGCCCGGGAACTGTGCCGCTACGGAGTTAACAGTGTCCGTTTGCACGGCGCTGATTTTGTTTGCTCTCACAAAGAGACGCTGCACGTTTGAGATATTAAAGTCGGTGCGACCCGTGTAGGTGTTGTCGGCACGGTGCGAAGGCACGTTGAATCGAAAACCGGCGGTGTTGACTCCGTCGCCGACTGTGAAATCGTTCGGCAGCGGATAGCGCTGATTAACAAAATCCAAAAGCGCCTGGTTTGGTCCGATATGTAACGGATCGGAGTTCGCCGCAACTTGTTGTGGCGTCAAAATCGTGATGCACTGCGGATCCGTTGCCAGCTTGGCCTGCGAGGTACAACCTGGATTCCGGTTGACGAACGCGAGACCGCCAGCGCGGAGGTGCGGCAGTGGAACGATGCGGGTGTAAGTCTGGCCCTGCGCATCTCTTCGACCTTCATAGTCAAAGAAGAAGAACATTCGGTCCTTACCACTGGTGTAAGTTGGACCACCTTCACCAAAGTGTGGCAGGTAGATTGGACCACCGATGCTGCCGCCAAACTGGTTACGCGTAAGCTGCGGTCTTTCCACTCCGTTCTTGTTGTTGAAAAAGCTGTTGGCTGCAGTGGCGGCAGTACGGTTGTACTCGCGGAGCGAACCATGAAACTCGTTGGTACCGCTCTTGGTGATGAGTTCGATCTGACCACCACTGCTGCGACCTTCTGACGCGGCGGGATTCGCCGTCACTGTGCGGAATTCCTGAATAGCGTCGATCGGTGCGTTGCCGGTCGTTGCAAACGCCTGGCCCGTGGCCTGATCGTTCGCGTCGATTCCGTCAACGGTGATGTTGCCCTGGTCCGCACGAGCGCCGGTCACTGAACCGACGCGGTTAGTCGCTCCCGTGCCGACGTTATTTCCGACGACGCCTGGCTGGAGGCCAATCAGCGAAGCCGGCGAGCTGCGAATTTGAATCGGGAGTTCCTTCAAACGCCGCTCGTCAATTACGTTGCCGATACTGGCATCTGTTGTATTGAGTGTTGCGCCAGCTTCAGCGGTCACCACAACATTCGAGGTCACCTGACCTACGTTCAGTTGTGCATTGTGAGTTTCGGTGTTTCCTACACCCAACACGATTCCAGAAAGCTCGAGGCCTTCAAATCCGGGAGCACTGAACTTGAGCGTGTAACCCTGCCCCGGTGGAATCTGTGCAAACAAATATACGCCCCGATCGTTCGTGGTCGTCGTTTTCTCTTGCGAAGTCTTGGAGTCGACGAGTGTCACGGTCGCTCCTGTTACCACCGCGCCTTGAGCATCCGTAACGGTGCCCGTGACAGCAGAGGTCGAGGAGGTCGTTTGTGCAAAACTCACGACTGGCAAGAGAAGTAAGAAAACGCCGACGATCAGTGACGATGTAAATTTCGTCATGTCTGTATTTCTCCTAACTCTGTTTTTGGTTCGTAGACACCGAGTCTACAAACCTGGTTGATGGCGTTACCTTTTGATGAAAATGATTCGACACAACTTTGCAAACGTGTTTGTGTCGAACCTCATTATTGAAAGCCGGTGATTAAAGAGACTCATAAGACTTGAGTGAAGACATCTGCCCTTACATCCATCTATATTTTCGGATTAAACTCCGGCTTCCTCTTTCTGCTGTTCAGGTAAAACTGAACAACACGAAGTGGAAGGTGCAAAGTGTGTGCCCCACGATGAGACGAGTCTCCATGCTTTTGTAATTTCCATTGTCGCGATGCACGCGTGTTGAGAAATTCGGATTATTTACAAGTTGATGAATTTCTTTCATAGAGTGAACAGACAACACAAAATTTTGAATGCACACTGACGTACGAAAGAATGTATGTTGCGGGTCTTCTGACGACGTGTTGCAGAGTTCGCTTTACTATTCACCCTCGTTTTTCGTTCGAACTCGTTTGTAAAGAATGTGTGTCGTTCAATGAGTGACTTGGAAGAAGCAAAGAAGAAAGCAGCTACGACCTACAACGCTGCCTCTGATTACTACGATCATCCGGCAAATACTTTTTGGGCACGATACGGGCGACGGACCGTCGAGCGATTGGGACTCGCAACCGGAGAACGTGTGCTTGACGTGTGCTGCGGAAGCGGCGCATCGGCCATTCCGGCGGCTGAAATTGTTGGCGTAGACGGCGCAGTTGTTGGTGTCGATCTGGCGGCAAACTTACTCGAACTTGCACGCGCAAAAGCGAAACAACGCGGCCTCACGAATATTCAGTTTCAATCCGGCGATTTGATGCACCTGCCTTTTGTAGACGGAAGTTTCGACGCGGTGGTGTGTGTGTTCGGAATATTTTTTGTGCCTGACATGGAAGCGGCGTTGCTTGAGCTCAAACGTGTCGTGCGCGACGGAGGCCGAGTTGCAATCACGACGTGGGGACCGCGATTCTTCGAGCCTGCGACCGCTTTCTTTTGGAACTCAATTCGCGAAGTCAGACCCGATCTCTACAAAAGCTTTAATCCATGGGATCGTATTTCGGAAGTTGATGCTGTCCTCCAACTGCTAGCCGCTGCAGGTCTCAGTGATACGGAAGCTGTGGCTGAATCTGACTCGCAGACGGTTAATGAACCGGAAGACTGGTGGGCCATGATCATGGGTTCAGGCTACCGTGGCACGGTTGAGCAACTCTCGCCTGAGGATCGCGAGCGCGTGCGCCACACGAACCTCGATTTCATTCAACGCACGTCGCTCCGAGAACTTGAAGCCAACGTTATCTACGCAACCGGTCGGCGCTGGGCCAAATAAGTCCTTTTCAGTCCTGTTTCCTATTCGCAACCTTTTCTAATTCCTCGCGCATCCGACACCCGGCTATTCCTGTCTCTCTCCCGCTTGCAAAAGCACCAGAGTCTTGTTAAACCTCGTCAACGGAATGCCCTCTTTATAGGAGAAGTATCATGAAGAAAACATTTCACCTTCTGCTCTCCACATTACTGCTGGTTTCAATGTCAACGCCGCTGCTCGCCGACACGATTCGTCTTAAGGACGGAAGCGTTATTCGTGGCCAGGTGATCGGATTCAAGGACCAGCAATTCACGATTCTGATCGGCGGCAACGCGAGAGGCAGACGCGGGCAAACCACCGTTTATGTTGAGGACGTTGAATCCATCGAGTTTGATGCGAACTCCGGTAACGCAAGCGCCACCGATGACGGTAGCGCTCGAAACAACATTCCTCCATCAAGGCCTTCGTATCCCAATAACCAGCCTGATAACACCACTGTAGATCGGACACCCGCCACAGTGCCGGCATCGTCATCAACTCCGACTTTCTTTACGATTAAAGTCGGTGTCAAAGCCGACAACTCAAACAACGGCTGGACAAACAGCGGCCTCGTCGTCCGTAAAGGGCAGCGGTTGCGGATCAGCGCTTCCGGACGCGTTTCACTTGGCAGAGGACGTTTTTCGACTCCAGGCGGTTTGACGAGTATTCAGGACGGGGACAAGCTGATGCGCAATGAGGCTACCGGAGCCCTGATCGCCGTTATTGGCGATGATAACGACGAGTTCATCCTGATCGGACCGCGCCGGGAGTTTGTCGCGCAACGCGATGGTGTGCTGTTTCTGGGTGTAAATGAGGGCGATTTGACGGATAATACCGGAAGTTACGATATCGTAATCGAGGCAGAGGCCAGCGGCCGTTAGACGGTTAGTAGTTTGGTAAACTCGGGTCAACGCCCGCGCATCAGACCACTTAAAGTAATATTTCCAATTTTCGATTGCCGATTGCCAATTAATCAGTGAAGTAAGGTCATCATCCACAAAATCGGCAATTGGAAATCGGCAATCGGCAATAAAGTGCCCTTCCTCGCTTATGTCCGTGGGAGTCGAAACTATGAGATTTAAACGTTCATATCGGTTTTTTGCTGTTGCGCTCTCGTTATTGCTGCTCGGCGCAAGTGTTAACCCCGGGTGGTCGCAGTCCAGACGCCAACCGCCCCAATCCAACGAAAAGAAGAACAAACGACCCGGCGAGACTACGAAACCCGCTGATCAGGAGCCTCTTCCCAAAGACCTGGAACCACCAGCCAAGACTCAGGAACTTGAAAAGGTCACAATCTCGACTCAGATCGTCAACGTCGATGCCGTCGTCTATCACAAGAAGAGCGGTCAGATCGTGACGGATTTAAAGAAGATCAACTTCGCCCTCTTTGCCGATGGCGTTGAGCAGACGATTACAAACTTCTCCACACCGGAAGCGCCGATCACAGTGGCAATGGTGGTTGAGTACAGCAAGTGGTCAGAGATGTTCGGGCTTTATGGTAGCAGGGGCTACGAGCCTGGCACTTACGAAGTGATTCGACCCACGGCGATGTTTCTCTCACAATTCATCAAGCCACCCGATGATTATGTTTCAGTAGTCGCATTTGATATTCGTCCGACTCCTTTAACTGACTTCACAAATGATCCGACCCGACTGAATCAAGTGATTACTCTGCTGCTGAGGAACACGCCGGCGTTTCGTGAAACGAATTTGTTTGACGCGTTGAAGTTTGTGCTGGTTGGAGGTCGAGGCGATGCGGTTGTTCTGGAGGATTCGAAATCTGATAAAGCAGATTACGCCGGTCTCGCTTCTGTTCAGGGACGCAGGCGTGCGGTGATCCTCGTCGCTTCAGGTATCGATACGTTCAGTAAGATCAACTACGGCGACGCGCGCAAGGTGCTTCAGAACTCGGGCGTTCCTGTGTACATCATCGGCACCGCGAACCTGTTCAAGAAGATGTACGGCGACAACCTGCCGCCAACAGATACGCTCGGTGGCATGCCCGGGCGAATGACGTGGCTCCAGGCTGACAACACGCTACAGACGTTTGCGAAGGAAACTGGTGGCGCGTACTTTCCGGTGACGTTCGAAGGTGAATTGCCGAAAGTGCTAAGCAACATCAACTCACTGTTGCGCAGTCAGTACAGTCTCGCTTTCAATCCCGGAGACGTGCGCGACGGCAAACAGCACAAGCTGCAAGTGAAGGTAGATGTCAATGGCGATGGCACTTACGACGACAAGGAATTCGTGGTCCAGGCGCGGCAGTACTACAACTCACCAAAACCTGACGGCAGCAAGAAGTAATATTAGCCGCGGATTTATCCGTGTAAATTCGCGGCTAAAAACTTCCGTAAATTCTTAATCGAAACTCATCATTAAACGAAACGATCTCAGCCTTTCGATTCGAGAATCGCTTCGCCTCACGCAACAGCGCCGGTAATCCCTGTAAGCTGAGTTTCAATCCATACGCAGAGTTCGTCAACACCGACTGCAAACGCGGATTCAATCGCTCCGGCATTCCATACCTTATCGCCTTTTGCGCCACCGGCGAGAAGCCAACACTGCGGCGCGAGTTCACAAACTCCAGCGAGTGATCAAAAACATGCAGACGGCTCGGCAGATCTCGCAAAGCAAGATCTCTGTGCGCCAGCATGTTTGTAATCGCTTCCGCCACCACGCCACGGTGATAACTCGAACGCGCTTGCACCGGTGAGTCTTCAGAAAAACCCTTCGGCCGTATTTCCGTGAGATCGCAGTAACGACGCAGAAAACTCGTGAGCCCCTCGTAAAGCGTGAACAAGTTACCTGCCAGCTTGACGCGTTCGATGATCGGCGACTGCTGTGAATCGCCGGAAAACCTCGTCGCAGTTACAGCAGCACGCGGCTGCAACTCCGCCACACGCTCATCGCGACCAAACAAAAGTAATCCCGCGACTGTTGGAACAATCTCATGCCCGTCGTTTGTGGCCAGCAAAAGATCTCGCTCAAGCACTTCCGGCGTTGGATAGCCAACGAAAGATGCTTCTTCAAATGCTCCGCCTTCAAACTCGCGCAAGAAGCTCCACAAGTGAGCCTCGTCGATGTCGGCAATAGTTGCACCCAGCGCGGGAACGTCTTCGTAACGAAGCGGTCTTGCCTCCTCCAACAACGTCGAGATCTCTTCGCGCGACGCTTCACGCTTCTCTGCCCCGATGCGCAGATAAAAGCGTCCATCGCGTGTTCGATACGGGCGTCGCTTGCTCTCGATATCAAGCGCGACGATGCGACGGCCGTTGTCGAGCGCGATGCGATCGATGAATGGGACGAGGGGCGGTTGGACCTCTTCACGACAGATTCGCACGAGGTCTTCCTGAACTCTTTCCGGATCGTCAACACCTTCAACGCGCAACTGATCGTTAACTCCAAAAACAATCACGCCACCGCCGGTATTTGCGAGGGCGACGATCTCCTGCGCGATCTTTTCCGTGTTTGAAAGTTTTACTTTGAGTTCGAGAAACGTGTCTTCACCACCGCGGATGAGCCGCAGTAGCTCGGTTCGTGATGTTTGCGGTGCTGGGGTCGAAAGGATGTATTCCTGAAAGGAACGCTCCGTGGTGGGTTCGTGCCGCTGGTTGCTGCGAAATCTTCTACGAGCCATTTGTGTATTGACGGGGCTCAAAACCCGCCCGGACGCCGCTAAGCATCACTGGATTCAAAGTGCCGGGTGTTAGTGTAACAAAAACCATCCACAGATTACACAGAGACCATCTGTGTAATCTGTGGATGGCTCTTCATTCATCCGGCGGTTCGCGCACGGCATCCAGTATTTCAATCTCACGCCTGGCGAGTAGTTTTCCCTGCCAGTTGATCATGATTGAGTAGAAAGCCAATGCCAGCAGTACGAATGCTGCAAGCGCGAGGTATTCGTTAATGAGACTGCTCGTCGAATAGCCAATCAAAGCAGCCAGCGCCGGCAGGACCATCATCAGCCCAACCTGCGGAATAAGAAAAAGCCCGGCAACACCCGACAAATTCGCACGCTTACCATACTTCATGCGCTTCGGAAATCGAATCGAGACCCAATTGCCAACAGCCGAACTAATCGCTGCAAAAATAATGAACGTTAATGACAGGAATAACAGGTTATCGGGCGTGACATCCTGAAAGATAATGATGTTGAGAATCAGCAGTGCCGAGGCAAACACGAACGCAATGAGAGTTAGAACGAGATTCTTTCCCAAAAGAATCTTGCGTCGATCGACAGGCGAAAGAATGAAGGTGCGCATTCCGCCTTCCTCGAATGAAAATAGATTCGACGAGAGTCCGGAAAGGATCATAAACACGTAGACCAATCCCCCGATCAGAAGCAGGCCCGAACCGTACGTTAAAAACCCACTGGAAACGCCACGCTGCATAGTGCCGCCAAACCTTTGCCGGTTAACCAGTCGAATGACGATGATGATTAACGGCATCAATGCCATCATTCGCACTTGCGCGTTACGCAACGCGTAGCGAAGCTCTTTCTCAACTATCGCGGAGAGATCCGGCGGCAGAAATGGCACTTGCCAACCCGAGTAACCTTCGCTGTCGGTAGCCCGCACTAAAGTCTTTCGCTTTTGCCGTCGTTCAATACCGAGCGCCGCTCGGCGCGCGATCCAGTAAGTCGCGATGAGCAATACGATCGCATAAGCACTGAGCGTCACAAATGCAACGGCATAAGGAAGCGGATCGTTTGCGACGTCGGCCATCAAGAGAAACGCCGCTGCTCCCGGAGGAGTCCAACGCAACGAACGAAAAGATTCGGCGTGCTTGAAAAGAATCGGCGCAAATTGACTAACCACCGCAGTTCCGAGACCGACAATGGCGCCAATCATGGCGATGATGGTTTCGCCGCGTGAACGTTTGCGTCGAAGAATTGAACCGATGATCGTCGAAAGCCATTTCGCCAATGCCACACCAAAGAGAATTGCAGGAACCGCAGCGATTAGCGAAGTCGAAAGATTACCTGAGCCAAGTCCTGAACCGATGCACAACGCCAGCACAGCCGGTACAAGAAAGACTGAGTGTAAAGTTGTAAATTCACTGATGAAATCCACCGCGAAGAGTTTGCGGAGGGTGATCGGGTACATCAGCATTTTGCCGGCGTCAAACTGCTTGCCACCACCAAGACTCAGAGGGACCGTGGCCCACATCAGATAAACAATTCCGAAAATGGAAAAGAAGATAAACTCCGTCGAAGCGCCCTCTGGAAGATCGCGCGCGACAGTACGTTGTAACGCGCTGCCGAGGCCTTCGGGTTGAGCGAGCGCGTACGAAACAAACCCCAGAAGCAACGCAAACGCGAGCGCGAACGAAAAGGCCAAAAGCATTCCCAGGATCGACGCGACCTTGTTAACGACTGCTTTCGACGAGCGAAGCGAGTTGCGCAAAAGTCGCCACTTGAGCCAGATTAAGGTGAGAAGTTGAGACATTTGTTTTGTACTTTGTTCTTTGTACTTGGTACTTTGGGGCATGACCAAGCACTAAGTACTAAGCCACCAAGCTCGACAATGATCCAAAACGCCTACGTCGGACTCGGTTCCAATCTCGGTGATCGCGCGGCCTATCTGCTGCTCGCCGTTCGCGGAATGCTCGACGCCGGTTTGGATGTTATTCGACTCTCAAGCATTTACGAAACTGAGCCACTCGATCACGAAGACCAGCCGCCATTTCTGAACATGGTCGCGGAGGTGCGCGGGACGACGCTGCCCGCGCCAGAGCAGATGATGGCAAGGCTGTTGCGGATCGAGTATGCGTTGGGCCGCACTCGCAACGTACCGAAAGGACCACGCACAATTGATCTCGATTTGCTTATCTTCAGGGATTACCAGTCAGATACGGAATTTCTGACGCTTCCTCATCCGCGTCTGCCGACTCGTCGCTTCGTTCTTGTTCCTTTTGCTGAACTTGTCCCCACCCTGATTCATCCGGTGCTCGGTAAACCGCTCAGCGAATTGTTGTCACAGACTAAAGATCGATCAACAGTGGTCCGCTGGACCCCGAATCGGGCAGATTGATCTGTGTAATCCGTGGAGACTATAATGCCCCCACTTGTTAGCACGCCCACAAAATTTCAAAACTCCTCGTTTCACTGGCAATCCAATTGTCCACACATCGTGGTGTAAAGAGAGCTGAAACATGCCGTACCTTAAACCGGAAAGGCCCGAAAAGGTCAGTGCACCGTCTTTGCGATTAAGCAAACAACGCGGCGAACGCCTCGTATGTCTGACAGCATACGATTACCCAACTGCGCGTATCGTTGACGAAGCAGGCATCGATATCATCCTTGTCGGCGACAGCCTCGGCAATGTCGTGCTGGGATACGGCAACACTGTGCCAGTTACCCTCGAGGAAATACTGATTCACCTGAAAGCCGTGCGACGAGCCGTACAACGCGCTTTGCTGGTCGCGGACATGCCGTATGGAACTTTTCATACCGGTGACGACGACGCGGTGCGAAATGCGTTACGTCTCGTAAAGGAAGGCGGTGCGGAAGCGATCAAACTAGAGGGTGGTCACAAGCGTGTGCACCTCGTTAAGCGTTTAGTGGACGAGGAGATCAGCGTGATGGGCCATATCGGCCTGACACCGCAATCGATCAACCAACTCGGCGCTTATCGCGTGCAAGGTAAAACTGCCAAGGCGGCGCAGCAGTTGATCGACGACGCGAAGGCCATGGAAGATGCTGGCGCGTTCGCGGTTGTTCTTGAAGTCGTGCCTCGTGAGATAGCGCAGATGATCACTGAGAGCATAAGCATCCCGACGATCGGAATCGGCGCCGGTGTTCATTGCGATATTCAAGTGTTGGTCCTGCACGACATGCTTGGGCTTGGGTTTAGCAAACAGGCTCGCTTCGTTCGACCTTACGCAAATCTGCGCGAGGTCATGACTGATGCCGTGACTCGCTATGCGGATGACGTGAGAAATGGCACGTACCCGTCAGAAGCGGAGTCGTATGGGCTGCCCGCAGAAACTGCCGAACAACTCGATATAGAGATCCCATCGAGAGACTCAAAGGCCGAGAAGTCCTAATCCAACCTCAACTATGGAGATCATCAATCGCCGTCAGCGCATGAGTTCCGTCGCGCGCAAGATCCGTCGTGAACAGGATCGAACTGTGGGCCTGGTGCCGACGATGGGCGCTCTGCACGAGGGGCATCTGAGTCTCGTGCGTGAAGCGAGACGGATGTGCGACGTGGTGGTCGTCTCCGTTTTTGTGAATCCGACACAGTTTGGACCAGGCGAAGATTTCGAGCACTACCCGCGCGATTTGACGAAAGACACTGCGCTGCTGACGGACTACAACGTCGATTACATCTTTGCCCCTCCAGTTGAAGAGATCTATCCGAAGGGCTTTTCCACTTACGTGAACGTTGAAGGACTTTCCGAGCAGCTCGAGGGCGCTTCGCGTCCGGGTCATTTTCGCGGAGTCGCGACGGTTGTGACGGTTTTGCTCAACACAATAAGACCTGACTTTGCTTTCTTCGGACAGAAAGATGCGCAACAAGCGCTCGTTATTCGTCGTCTGGTTAAGGATCTCGCTTTCGACACGGAGATAGTGATACTACCGATCGTTCGTGAGGATTCCGGACTCGCGATCTCGTCGCGCAATCTTTATCTGAATACCGATGAGCAGAAGTCGGCGACTGTCCTTCATAAAGCGTTGGTCCAGGCGAAGCAGGCTTTCAAGGACGGTGAACGAAATGCGAGCCGTCTTACCGATCTGATTCGACAGACTGTCGAGTCGGAGCCACGCGCGCGCCTCGATTACGTTACTATTTCTGATGCAGAGACACTGGAAAAATTGGACCGAATCGACGATCGTCCGACACTTATTGCCCTTGCTGCGTACGTCGGCAAAACGCGACTGATCGACAATACGATTTTGAATAAGGTAAAGAAGAAAGACGTTGGCGCTCCACAGTAAGAAGCACATCCGTTTCACACTCAACGGCGAACAAACAGAGGTCGCCTTCGCACCGCACAAGACGCTGCTCGAAGTTTTGCGTGAGGACCTGAATCTCACCGGCACAAAACACGGCTGCGAGCTCGGTGAATGTGGTACGTGTGCGGTGCTCGTCGATGGGCGTTCGATTCTTTCGTGTCTGATGCTCGGTCTTGACGCTGAAGATCGTGAGGTGAAGACGATCGAGGGAATGGCTGACGGCGCAGAGTTGCATCCGTTACAACAAACGTTTGCGGATCTTGGCGCCGCGCAATGTGGTTACTGTTCGCCTGGTTTTTTGCTGGTGGCTGAGGAGTTGTTGCAGAAGTCGCCGAATCCATCGCGCACTGAAATTCAGGAAGCGTTGTCGGGAAATCTGTGCCGGTGCACCGGTTATATTAAAATCTATGAGGCCGTCGAGCTTGCTGCCGCACGCATGCGTGGCGAAGAAATGGAACTTCCGAAGGAAAGTATCTTCGGCCTTGAGTAAATCTGCGTAATCTGTGGATAAGAAACTAAACATTGTCGGTAAGCCGTTCCGCAAAGTCGATGCTCGCGCGAAGTGTGTCGGTCAAACGAAGTTCGCAGACGATATCGTTCTACCACGGATGCTGTTCTGCAAGATGCTTCGTTCGCACCTGCCTCACGCGCTGATCAAGAGTATCGATGTTTCCAAAGCTCTCGCGCTTCCCGGCGTTTTTGCTGTAGTAACCGGGAAGGACTTCCCGATTCCGTATGGCATTCTGCCGGTGAGTCAGGACGAGCACGCTCTCTGCGTCGACAAAGTGCGCTTCATCGGCGATCCGGTCGCGGCTGTCGCGGCAATCGATGAAGATGTCGCGTTCGATGCGATGAATTTGATCGAAGTCGAATACGAGCTACTCAACACGATCTCAACTATCGAAGAAGCAGTGCTGATCGAGGAGCCGCGTATTCACGATTATGGCGACGTCGGCAACATTCATAAAAAAGTGTCGCTTGAGTTCGGCAACGTTGACGAAGGATTTGCCGAAGCCGACCTCGTTCGTGAAGACACTTTCTTTTACGAAGGCAACACGCACTTGCCGATGGAGCAACACGCTGCTGTTGCGCACTTCGATTCGGACGGAAAGATAACGCTCTGGAGCTCCACGCAAACTCCGCACTACGTTCATCGCGCGCTTGCGAAAGTTCTCGGACTGCCCGCGAGTCACATTCGGGTGATCGCAACGCCGAATGGCGGCGGATTTGGCGGCAAGAGCGATCCGTTTAATCACGAAGTCGTGGTTTGCAAGCTCTCGATGATGACAGGGCGTCCGGTGAAAGTGACGCTGACGCGCGAAGAAGTTTTCTATTGTCATCGTGGCCGGCATCCGGTGTTGATGAAAGTCAAGACGGGTGTGAAGAACGACGGTGCGATTACGGCGATGCATTTTCAGTCGTATCTCGATGGCGGTGCTTACGGGAGTTACGGAGTAGCGAGCACGTTCTACACCGGCGCGTTGCAGACGGTCACTTATGACGTGCCGCGCTATAAGTTTCAGGGCCTGCGCACTTTTACGAATAAACCGCCGTGTGGTCCAAAACGCGGACACGGTACACCGCAGCCGCGTTACGCGCTCGAAGTCCAACTCGACAAGATTGCCGAACAACTGCAACTCGATCCCGTTGAGATTCGGCGCAAGCATCTCGTTGCGCCCAACACAGTAACTGCGAATTACCTGCGCATCGGCAGCATGGGTTTGGGCGCCTGCATCGACAAGGTTGCTGAGGGCTCGAGCTGGAACGAGCGGTTCTCGTGGGATCCGAACAACCGTAAGCTCCCGTTTGGAAAAGGTATCGGCATCGCGTGCAGCTCATACATCTGCGGCGCGGGCCTCCCGATCTACTGGAACAACATGCCGCAATCGGGTGTGCAGCTTCGACTCGACCGACAAGGCGGCGTCTGCGTGATGTGTGGTTCGACCGACATCGGGCAGGGATCGGATTCGATTCTTGCCTATATCGTCGCTGAAGTTCTCGGGATAGATCCATTCGATATTCGCGTCATTACAGCGGACACAGATCTGACCCCGGTCGATCTCGGAAGTTATTCGAGTCGCGTCACTTTGATGACTGGCAACGCAGCTATTCAGGCTGCTGAGCGTGCGCGTGAGCTGCTGGTGATGGCTGTGGCGGAGAAGCTTGGAGTTCCCATCGAGAATCTTTCGCTCGCTGAGCGTCGCGTTTTTGACGTCGAGAATCCTGAGGTCGGTGTTTCGTTTGCGGAAGCGATTGTGCTCGCGGAGTCGAAGTTTGGGACGATCGGGACAGTTGGGTCTTACTCGCCGCCTCGGTCGCCGGGCAAGTTTAAAGGATCGGGAGTTGGACCATCGCCGGCTTACAGTTACTCGGCGGCTGTGGCAGAAGTCGATGTGAATCCTGATACGGGCATCGTCGTCGTCGAACGTGTTTGGATCGCGCACGATATCGGTCGTTCGATCAACCCGATGCTCGTGATGGGGCAGGTTGAAGGAAGCGTCTACATGGGTCTCGGCGAAATTCTGATGGAAGAGATGGTCTATCGCGACAATCGCAACGTCGTACACAAGTTTCCGTCGATGCTTGAATACAAGAGTCCGACAACGATGGAGATGTGCGACGTTAAGACATACCTCATAGAAGATCCGGATCCGAATGGACCATACGGCGCGAAGGAAGTCGGCCAGGGACCGTTGTTGCCGGTGCCACCGGCCGTCGCTAATGCTGTCTATAATGCTGTCGGCGTTCGCATCGACGAAGTGCCGATCACACCCGAAAAGGTTTTACGTGCCTTGAAAGACAAATCACGAGGTCGTGACGGTCGCTACGGACCAGACTCCGTCCCACCCGTCACCTGGCCCGACCCATTGAAAGTCTTAACCCCTGCAGAAGGGGGAGACGGAAGCGAAATGCCGAGAGTGGCGGTACATTCTTAGGTTCTAGAAAGAAGTTACGATATGAAGTTGCCTAATCCTCACAAGGCAGTGGTTGACATTGCAAAACTCCGAGACTATAGCTTGAACTTGAATCATGCAGTCGGTGGTCACAAGGCACGAGTTTTCAAAGCCGCCCTTGGTCTAACGGTACACCAAGCAGCATGGTTACGAGAACGAGCACTTGAAATCGCCGTTACCGGTGAAGCTACCCAAGGACCTACATTGGTTTTCGGTGACACATTCGTCATAGATGCTTGGATCATATACAAAGACAAGACAGCCTTAGTCCGGTTTAGTTGGATAGTTGAATTCGGGACCGACTTTCCACGTCTAACAAGTTGTTATGTAAGATAGGAGATAGGTTATGGATGAAATTCGCGAGAATGACGTTGTTGCTCTACTGGTCGATCGCCCTGACAAAGGATTGCGTAGGGGAGACATTGGTACCGTAGTACACGTCTTCAGTGCTACAGCAAACCATCCAGGTGGATTCGTAGTCGAATTCATTGAAGAATCAGGAGCTACTCAAGCCCTGGCTGATATCGTTGATCCTTTGCACATAGTTAAACTGCGATTTAGGCCCGTACGCGAAGCAGCATAAACCATCTAGCCTATGATGCGATTGCCCAAATTTGAATATCACGTTCCGCAGAACATCGCGGAGGCGGTGAGGATTATGGGCGACGCTGGGCCTGTTGGGCAGTTCGTTGCCGGTGGAACTGATCTATATCCAAATATGAAGCGACGGCAGCAGACGCCAAAAACAGTGATCTCGGTGATGCGTCTCGCGGACCTCAACCAGATCACGGGAGACGGACAGAGTGGGTTGCGCATCGGTGCTTCAGTTACCCTCACTGAAATCTGCGAAAACCCGATCATCAATCGCGACTATCCGGTGGTCGCCAAAGCCGCGCGCACCATCTCGACGCCGATACTGCGAAATATGGGAACTATCGGCGGTAACCTGCTGCTCGATACTCGCTGCAATTACTACGATCAGAATTACGAGTGGCGCAAAGGCATCAACTTCTGTCTCAAGAAAGACGGCGACGTTTGCTGGGTCGCGCCGGGAAGTTCAAAGTGCTGGGCGGTTCAGTCGTCGGATCTCGTTCCGGTAATGGTCGCGATCGGCGCGAAGTTACGCTTCGCTTCCACGCTTGGTGAACGCGTGATCGACGCTGCCGGTCTGTACAACGACGATGGTATCGATTACCTGCATAAGCGTCCGGACGAACTCCTTGTCGACATTCAACTCCCACCAACAAACGGCTGGCGTGCGTCATATCAAAAACTACGTCGTCGTGGCGCTTTCGATTTTCCAGTGCTTGGCGTGGCCTCGTGGATCTCAACTGAAGGCGATGCAGTGACAGACGCTCGCATCGTGCTCGGCGGCATCGCGCCTTCTCCAGTGGAGATCAAAGAAGCGGCGAACGCCTTGATCGGAAAGCCGCTAACTGACGAACCAATCCAGGCAGCCGCCGAAGCCGCATACATCAAAGCTCGGCCACTCGACAACACAGACTTCGTCTCTCAATGGCGCAAGCAAATGGCGCGACAGTACACGCTCCGCGCGCTACGCGATCTCCAAACTTAATCATGTGAAATCTTGTAAATCCTGTTCAGCCATTCTCCTCGCCGCCGGTCGCTCCAGCCGCATGGGCGCGTTCAAACCGCTCCTCCCCTTCGGAAACAAAACCGTCATCGAATATTGCATCGATTCACTTCGCGAAGCTGGCGTGGAAACAGTCGTTGTTGCTGTGGGTCATCGTGCGGATGATTTGCGCGACAAACTGACCGGCGTCACATTCGCACTTAACCCGGATCCGGACAGCGAGATGGGAGCCTCGATCGCCGCCGGTGTGCGCAAACTTCCTGATGACGCCCAGGCAACCTTAATCGCGCTTGCAGATCACCCGGCAGTCCCCGCAACAGTCGTCTCGACGATCATCGAAGAATGGACTCAAGGTGCTCGCATCGTGATTCCGACGTGGGAAGGTCGTGGCGGCCATCCTGTGCTCGTCGATCTCAGTTTCAGGCCGGAACTGTTGAATCTGCCTGCAAGCGGCGGTCTGAGAGCGTTTTTCGAATCGCACCGGGATGCAATCAGGCGCATTCCAGTCAACTCGCCGTTCGTTGCTCGCGACATGGATACGTGGGATGATTACAGGGCCTTACATTTGGAGGCGACAGGCAAACCGGCGCCCGAGCCCCCGCAGAATTAGACCAACGAAACTCTGGACGCATTCATCTAATGCACCAGTCGAACGCCAACAGATGCGTGCGGCGAAGGAGAGAGATGGTTCGAAGAAACCGAAAACGAGTTCTGGCCGGATTAATGGTGGTGTTGGCAGGTTGTACGGCTTTTGCGCAGAACCCGAGCCAACGGGTGGCCTTCTCACTGCGGTCTATCGACGGACAAACCGTTACAACCGAAAGTCTTCGCGGTGAAATCGTGGTGCTCGCATTTGGCGCCTCGTGGTTGCCATTGTCCAAAACACAACTTCAGGGCGTGAGAAAGCTGGCCGACGATTACAGCAATCGCGGCGTAGTTGTTTACTGGGTCAGCACTGAGTCCGATGATCCGAAGTCGAAAAATTTCGCCAGTGATCAACAACTGCGCGGGTTCTCTGAGAAGTATGGTTTGAAGGTAACAGTACTGCGAGATCACGACGGTGCGGTTTCAAAGAAGTTCGGCGTGGACCAGTTGCCGTCCATAGTGATTCTCGACAAAGAAGGCAATATGTCAGGTGGACCAATCGGTGGTCTCGATCCGCAGGGAAACCTCGCCGGCCAACTTGCTTCCCGGCTCGATAAGCTTCTGTAAAAACAGCCACAGATTTACGCGGATGAACGCAGATCTGATAACCTCTCCTCACAATGGCTTTCACTCTTATCAATCCCGACTCTCTCGGCGCGCCCAATGGTTATTCGCACGGCGTCGTTGCAGATGCTGGCGGAAAACTGCTCTTTATCGCCGGACAGATTGCGTGGAACCAAAAGCAAAAGATAGTTAGCGACGACTTCGTTGAACAATTCGATCAAGCGCTGGGAAACGTCGTCACAGTCTTGAGTGCAGCAGGTGGAAAACCGGAGCACATCGCAAGGCTCGTAATTTACGTCACCGACAAAATCGAATACCGCGAACGAACGAAGGAAGTTGGCGAGCATTATCGCAAGCATCTCGGCAAGCACTTCCCGGCGATGGTCCTGGTCCAGGTCGCAGGATTACTCGACGATGCCGCAAAGGTTGAAATCGAAGGCATGGCGGTGCTGCCGGCATGAAACAGCCAACCACGTTTCTCTACGAACAGGACGAACAAGGCATCGCGACGATCACATTGAACCGCCCGGAGCGACTCAATGCGTTGACTTTTGAGGTCTATCGCGAGCTGACAGATTTGTTTGCGGCTTTGCGCGATGAGCCCGGAGTCAGAGTTGTGATAATCACCGGCGCGGGCAGAGCGTTCTGTTCCGGTGGCGACGTTCACGACATCATCGGCGAACTGTTTAGCAGGAACATGGAAGGCCTGCTCGAGTTCACGCGTATGACGTGTGAGCTCATTCAAAATATTCGTGCACTGCCGAAACCTGTCATTGCGAGTTTGAATGGGACGACCGCGGGCGCCGGCGCATGTATTGCACTTGCTTCAGACATACGCTTTGCGAGTGAAGAAGCAAAGATAGCTTTCCTGTTTGTTAAGGTCGGTCTTGCCGGTACTGACATGGCCGCGTCGTATCTGCTGCCGCGAGTAGTTGGACTTTCGAAAGCGACCGAAATGCTGTTCACGGGGGATTTCGTGAGCGCAACCGAAGCGGAAAGAATCGGTTTATACAATCGCGTCGTGCCGGCGGGAGAACTATCGTCCGCCACACGAGCGTTTGCGGAAAAACTGGCTCGTGGACCAGCATTCGCGCTTGGCAAGACAAAAGAGATGCTCAATCGCGAGCTCGACATGGATTTGCAAACCGCTCTCGAGAGTGAAGCGCAGGCTCAAGCCATCTGCATGCAGCATCCCGATTACCGTGAAGCGTACGAGGCGTTTGTAGCGAAGCGCGAAGCAAAGTTTAAGTGATAGCCAATGGACCGCCTGATCACAGAACTTCCCTTCTTCACTCCCGAACACCGCAATCTCGTGCAAAGTGTCGAGCAGTTTGTGGCCCAGGAGATTGAGCCACGTGCGGCCGACGAAGAAGATGTTGAAGGCCTGGCTAGAGATTTCGTCCAGTTGCTGGCGCAAGCCGGCCTCTTGAACTACGCAGTTGCGGAGACGAAACTCGACGTTCGCTCGCTTTGTTTGATCCGCGAAGCGCTGGCGTATTCTTCGTCACTCGCCGACCTCGCTTTCGTCATGCAGGGTCTTGGGACCTATGCGATTGCCCGCGCCGCGCCTGATCACGTCCGCGACTTCTGGCTCGCGCGTGCTACAAATGGAAAAGCAGTCGCGGCCTTTGCACTCACGGAACCTAACGCTGGTTCTGATGTCTCGTCGATTCAAACTACCGCACGTCGTGACGGCGAAACATATGTTATAGACGGCCGCAAACGCTTCATCTCTAACGCCGGTATCGCCGACTTCTACACCGTGTTTGCTAAAACAGGTTCACGCGAAGATGGTCGGCCCGTGCTTTCCGCTTTTGTAGTCGGATCGAAGATGCAGGGATTTCGTGTAGTCGAACGAACTTCGATGATCGCGCCGCACCCGATCGGAGAGATCGCTTTCGATGCGTGCCGGGTGCCTGCCGAAGACATGGTTGGAAACGAAGGCGATGGTTTCAAACTGGCGATGGAGACCCTCGATACGTTTCGAGCGAGTGTTGGAGCGGCAGCCTGCGGTATGGCGCGTCGCGCTCTCGAGCACTCCGTTCGCTACGCCTCTAGTCGCAAACAATTTGGACGTTTACTCGGCGAGCACCAACTGGTCCAAGCCAAACTCGCCGACATGATCACAGAGCTCGACGCCGCACGACTCCTCGTCTATCGCGCCGCCTATACGCGCGATACGACAAGCGACAGAGTGACTCGCGAAGCGAGTGAAGCAAAATTGTTCGCCACGGAAGCTGCGGGAAGAATCATCGATAGCGCCGTTCAAATTCACGGCGGCGCCGGCCTCGTGAGCGGCACAGTCGTCGAGCGTCTCTACCGCGACGTCCGCGCCCTGCGCATCTACGAAGGCACCTCTGAAATCCAAAAACTCGTCATCGCCGGCCAACTGCTCAAGGAATAACGATGAAGCCGCTTTCGCCAGATACAACTGTGGATGCTCAGCGCAAACATTACGAATTAATGCGGCGGCTTTCCCCTGAGCAAAGACTCTCGATGGCCTTTGCACTCACTGATACCACTCGCCAGCTCGTCCTGGCAGATTTACGGCACCGGTTTCCTCAAGCAGACTCTGAAGAACTCAGACGCAGATTTATCGCGCGCGTTTTGCCTCGGCATGACGTGATCCGCGCTTACGGCTTTGATCCCAAAGCGGAGGGGTTTTGAACTCTAATGGATCTGCCGCTTTCAGTGTTGTCGCAAGTGACAAGCATTCTCGAAAAAGAAGGCATTGCTTACATCCTGGTCGGCTCCTTTGCTAGCTCGTTACATGGCATGTATAGGTCCACAGCCGACATCGATATCCTCGCAGATATCAAGTCGGACCAAGTTCGTCCTCTCTTTGAGGCTTTGCGCGAGAGTTTTTATCTTGACGAACACACCATGCGTGACGCCGTTACTCAGTCGCGTTCCTTCAACGCTATTCACTTCGACTCAGTATTCAAAATAGACATCTTTGTAGCCGGATCCGACGAATTTGCGAACGCACAACTCAATCGCAGGGTTTTAAGAAAACTGTCGCCAGACAAAGATGAAATGGTGTATGTCGCAACTGCTGAAGATACGGTTTTGGCTAAACTTCAGTGGTATCGTGCTGGAAACGAAACTTCGAGTACTCAATGGAATGATGTATTGGGCGTTTTAGCGACCTCCCGCAACAGTCTGAATCTCACGTATCTGGAAACATGGGCCAGCCAGCTTGGATTGAGGGAATTATTGCAAAGAGCTTTCGCGGAAGTTAAAGAAGACTAGGCACGATGAAGATCAACATCATTGGTGGTGGGCCGGCGGGGTTGTATTTCGCGATACTGATGAAGAAGGCCAGTGCGTCGCATCAAGTCAGGATCTATGAGCGCAATGGGCCGGATGATACGTTTGGTTGGGGAGTTGTGTTCTCCGGAAAGACGCTCGCTAATCTGCGCGCGGCGGATGAAGTCTCACATGCCGAGATAACTAAAGAGTTTGAAGCGTGGGACAACGTTGATGTTGTTCACCGTGACGAAAAGGTTTCGATTCACGGCAACAGCTTTTCCGGAATTGCACGACTTCAGTTGCTGAAGATTCTGCAACGGCGTGCCGAACAACTAGGTGTTGAGATCAAGTTTCACAGTGAGATTCAGGATATCGAATCACTACGCCAGGACTGCGATCTGTTACTCGCCGCCGATGGTGTAAACAGCACAGTTCGACTGCGTTATGCGGAACAATTTCAGCCCGAGCTCGACGTTCGTGCTAATCGCTACATCTGGTACGGCACAAATCAACTCTTTCACGGATTAACCCTCACGTTCCGCGAGAATAACGCCGGCGTATTTGCGGCACACTCATACAAATTCAATAAGACCACCAGCACCTTTATTGTCGAATGCGATCCGCGTACTTGGGATAACGCGGATTTTAAAGAGATGAACGCGGATAAAACACTGGAGTACCTTGGCGAGGTTTTCGCACAAGACCTCAACGGTCACAAACTACTTTCGAATAATTCGAAGTGGATCAACTTTCTGCTCGTTAAGAACCGAAACTGGTTCTTCGAGAACGTGGCGCTCATTGGAGATGCGCTTCACACAGCACACTTTTCGATTGGTTCAGGGACAAAGCTGGCCATGGAAGATGCAATCGCCCTCGCCGAATCATTCCAGCAAACAGCCAGTGTCTCCGAAGCACTGACGCACTTCACGCAAACGCGCCGGCCAGTAATCGAAGACTACCAGTCAGCGGCATTTGAAAGTATGCGCTGGTTTGAGAACGCAGCGTCGCACATGAACCTGAGTCCGATCGAGCTTGCATACGTTTTAATGACGCGCAGTGGCCGTGTTACTTACGACGATCTGAAACGTCGTGCCCCGGAGTTCATAGAGCAATATGAATCAGCCAATCCAATGCGGAGGCTCTAGACGCCGGCGTCCCTCATCTGCCGTCGCAATTCCCTCTTCGTCAAGATCCAAACGATCCCACAATTTGCACGTCACCGGACGGTGCGCCTGGTCCAGTGCTTCGCAATAGTTCGTATACGTACAGCGACGAACCGCATCGCCGCGACCAAGTTTTACCTTTAGAAACCAATCCGGATCGGCAAGGGCCTGTCGTGCCATGCCCACGATATCAGCCTGCCCCAGTCGGAGAATCTCTTCGGCATGATCGAACGTCGAGATGCCTCCTGTTGCAACAACAGGTGGCGCATACCCAGCGTCTTTCACAGCCTTCTTGATCGCCGCAACGAGCGGAACACTTCGTCCAAATGGACCAGTCGCATCGGAAAGCACTGTCGGCATGCATTCATATCCGCTTTGCCCGGTGTATGGATAAACAGCCTGGCCCACCTTCGGCTCCTGCGCGTCTTCAAACTTCCCGCCCTTGGAAAGTGACAAGAAATCAAAGCCGGCGGCGGCAAACTCCTTCGCGTAATAGATCGCGTCTTCGACTCGACTTCCACCGGCAATAACTTCATCCGCCAAAAACCGCACACCAACGACGTAATCATCTCCCGCACGCTTTCGCACTTCCCGATAAACTTCGAGCGGCAGACGCACGCGATGCTCGCGCGATCCGCCGTAGCCATCCGTACGATCGTTCTGCGCGCTCAAAAACCCTGCCATCGTGTAAGCATGCGCATAGTGAAGCTCAACGCCATCAAAACCAGCCTCGCGTGCACGCAACGCGGCCGCCGCAAAGATTCCGGGCAGTTCCTGCGGCAACTCGCGAATGTGTTGCAGGTGCATATCAGTAACCTGCTCACGATATCCGAACCGAAGCGCTTCGAGTTCACGCGCCCTAAGTACGAATTCAACAATCTCATCGCTCGCGTTCTGCAAATAGTCGCGTACGTCTGTATCCGATTCGGTTAGCCAATCCGTGTGCTCCGTGGCCTCGGCTAATGCACGACGATGATGATCGTCTACTACTAAAAAGCGTTGAAAATATTTCATCTTCTCCGGACGTCGCTTGACTGAGAGGAAATCGATGATCTGAATAAAGAGCAGCGTCTGCCCGTCACTTGCTTCACGCACAACATCGACGAGCTTGCGCAACCCCGGAATGAATCGATCGTCGCCGATTCGGAGTAAAGGGCCACTCGGTATATCGCGCACTCCAGTGGCTTCGACGACCAGCACTCCCGGCCGTCCCTCGGCAAAACGCTGGTACCAGTCCAGGTTTTGCTGCGTGACAAAACCGTCTTCAGTCGCGCGCCAGGGCACCATCGCCGGAACCCACGTCCGGCTTCGTGCTTCAAGTTTTCCGATGGCCACAGGACTAAACAGACGAGAACGCGCGGCCTCTTCAGCCGTGGGCCAAACAGTCTCGAGTATTGGGTGTTTGATTGGATTCCTAAATTTCCACATCTCTCTTGCCACAGATTACACGGATTACACAGATATGCGTAATCTGTTAAATTAGCCAAAGCAGGAGGTCGATGCTTGTCTGACGATTTATTAAAGTGGCGCAGTGAGTTTCCCATCCTCGAACGAGCCGTTTATCTGATCTCGCACAGTCTTGGGGCGATGCCGCGAGCAACACACGAACGGCTCCAGGAATACGCTGACATCTGGGCGACCCGTGGTGTTCGTGCGTGGGCAGAAGGCTGGTGGGACATGCCCGTCACCGTGGGCGACGAAGTCGCGCGCATCATCGGCGCCGATCCCGGCACCGTGGTGATGCACCAGAACGTTTCCATCTGCCAATCGCTCGTTCTCTCCTGTCTGAATCCAACACCACAGCGAAACAAGATCGTCTATTCCGAGCTCAACTTTCCGTCGGTAATGTACGTCTACGAGGCTCACGCGCGTGACGGCAGTCTCAAGATCGAAGTGGTTAAATCTGACGACGGCATGACTGTTCCACTCGAACGACTGCTCGCCGCGATAGACGAGACGACTCTGCTCGTTCCCTTTTCTCATGTGCTCTTCAAGAGCGCGTTTCTTCAGAATGCGAAGGCCATCATCGACCGGGCACATGAGGTCGGCGCGATGGTCGTGCTCGACACTTACCAGTCAGCCGGCACAGTGCCGTTTAGCGTGAAAGAATTGAACGCGGATTTTGCGACAGGCGGATCAGTGAAGTGGCTGTGTGGTGGACCAGGCGCCGGTTATCTGTACGTCAGACCTGATTTGCAAAACACACTCGAGCCGAAGACCACGGGCTGGATGGCCCATGAAAGCCCGTTTGCTTTTGACACGGAGCTTCATTACGCGTCGAACATCACGCGGTTTCTGCACGGCTCGCCTGCGATTCCGGCGCTCTACGCAGCGCAATCGGGTTATCGCATCATCAACGAGATCGGAGTCGAGAAGATCCGCGAGAAGAGCATGGGTCAAACCGAGTATCTGATTAATCTCGCAGAAGAAGCCGGTTTCACAGTCACAAGTCCAAAGGACGTCAGCCAGCGTGGAGGTACGATCACCATAGCTCATGAGCACGCCGGCGCGGTGACAAAGGAACTCATTCGCCGCGAGTTTATTGTCGACTACCGGCCCGGTGCCGGCATTCGCATCTCACCACATTTCTACACGACTGACGACGAGCTGCAGCTAGCTATCAAAGAGCTGAAGAAGATCGGCGACAGTGAGAGTTATCGCGAACACGAAGCAGCGGGGGCAGCGTTCTAAATGCCCAACAACTACGGCGACAATCCGCTTCTTTCATACAATAAATATCTTCGTGTTCAGGATCTGATCAATCTTCAGGACTGTCTTTCGTCTCCTGCACATCACGATGAGCTTTTGTTCATAACCGTTCACCAGGCGTATGAACTGTGGTTCAAACAGATCCTGCACGAGATCGACGCCGCCATACAGTTTCTCGAAGAAGATCGCGTGCCGGCCGCGACGCGTGCGTTGAAGCGCGTCGTCGAGATTGAAAAGCTGCTCGTGAACCAGATTCACATTCTCGAAAGCATGACGCCGATCAGCTTTCTCGCGTTTCGCGATCAACTAAATCCCGCCAGCGGTTTTCAGTCGATGCAGTTTCGTGAGATCGAATTTTCTTCCGGGTTGAAGGACAAAGGGATCATGCGTGAGTTCGAGAATGATTCGTTTGCTCACGAACGTCTCCACGCACGCATGGCGCGTCCGTCCCTCGCAGAGTGTTTTTATGGTGTGTTGCAGCGACGTGGCCTTCGCGCTCCGCTAAGCAGTTCGGACGCTGACCAGGCGCAACAGAAAAAGGATTACGAACTGCGCACCCGAGCCGTACTCGAAGTTGTGACTCACTTCGAAGGACGCTACGAAGAGTTTCAGCTCGCCGAAGCACTGCTCGAACACGATGAATACTTCGCGCTCTGGCGTTCGCATCACATCAAGATGGTTGAGCGCATGGTCGGTGCAAAGCGCGGCACGGGCGGATCCGAGGGAATCGGTTATCTTAAAACTACTCTCGACAAAAAATTCTACCCTGAGCTTTGGGAAGCGCGCACCTATCTCGACGTCGGTCACGGTGAGGGCGGTTGTCCGTTTGCACACTGATCAAAGGAACGGTTGATGGAGAGAGACAGACGATCGGCCCCGCGCGTTAGAGTGAAATTGCCCGCTCGCTGGGAAGGTGTGCTTTCGCGCGAAACAGCAACGGTTACCGATCTCAGCCGCAACGGGTGTTTCGTGCTCACCGGCGGCAAGGTTGAAGTGAAAGAACTCGTCTCGCTGGAGATTCAACTCCCCGATCAAGCAATCCACTTCTGGGCTGAGGTTGTTGACTCCGCGTCGGAAATTGGTTTCGCGTTGAAGTTCAACTCCAGTAGTCCGGAAGACGAAGCCGTACTGGCGAAGTATTTGGAAGGCCTCTTCCAATCGCAAGGCCAGAAGACGACATAGAGACTCATATTGCACACCTCATTTCCAGAACGCTTCAACATGGCCGACTACTTCCTCTATCACAATCTCGAGGAAGGTCGGGAGAATAAAGTCTGTCTGTACTTCGAAGAACAAAAGTGGACCTACGGAGAAGTAGCCCAACTCTCAAATCGAACCGGTAACGCACTGCGTGAGTTAGGTGCGAACATTGAAGATCGCGTTTTGATGGTCCTGCCTGACTGTCCTGAGTTTGTTTGGACGTGGTTCGGAGCTGCGCGCATCGGAGCAGTGATAACGATGGTCAATCCGCTGCTGCCCGCCGCGGATTATGAGTATTACCTCGACTACACACGAGCAAAAGTCGCGATTGTTCATCACTCAGTGCTGAAGACTTTTGCCGAAGCGGCCGCAAGTGCGCGCTACTTGCGAGGCGTGCTGGTTGTTGGTGACGCGGAGCTGCCCGCGAGTACAAACATTAAATGGGCCTCGTTCGAGGCTACAGTAAACGGCTCCGCGGAAGAATGTTCGCCAGCTGACACGCGCCGTGACGATATCGCGATCTGGTTGTTCACATCCGGTTCGACAGGCCATCCAAAAGGCGCGGTCCACCTTCAGCACGATCTGCCCTACAACACCGAAGTGTTTGCCAAAGCAACGATGGGAGTCAGCGCTGACGATCTAACCGTGTCAGTGCCGAAGCTCTTCTTCGGTTACGCGACCGGCACCAATCTGCTTTTCCCGTTTGCCGTCGGTGGAGCAACTGCATTGTTTGCTGAACGCTCGACGGCAGAAAAGATGTTTGAGGTCATCAAGCGCTACAAGCCGACAATCCTGACAACCGTTCCCACGATGATCAACTCGATGCTGAACGTGCCGGGCGCTTCAGCAGACGATCTTTCGAGTCTTCGTTTCTGTTACTCCGCGGGTGAAGCACTGCCGAAAGAACTTTACGAACGTTGGATGAATGCATTCGGCATCGACATCTGCGACGGTATCGGCTCCGCGGAGATGTTTCATATCTACATCACTAACAGGCCCGGCGACATCAAGCCCGGAAGTCTCGGCCGCATCGTTGATGGCTATGAGGCAAGGATTGTCGATGCAGATGGAAAAGAAGTCGCAACCGGTGACATGGGAACGCTGAAGATCAAAGGCGACTCAGCGTCACTTTGCTACTGGAACGCTCACGAGAAGTCAAAAGAGACTTTCGCCGGCGATTGGTGTACCACAGGCGACCAGTTTCATGTTGATGAGGATGGTTACTACTGGTACCACGGCCGCACGGACGACATGCTGAAGGTCTCAGGCGTGTTTGTTGCACCGGCTGAAATTGAGAATTGCCTGTTGCAACACGAAGCAGTGCTGGAGTGCGCAGTGGTGGGCCATGAATCTGAAGGCCTCGTGAAACCGAAAGCGTTTGTAGTATTGCGTGAGGGTTTTGAACGTGGAGATCAGCTAGCCGAACAGATCAAACAATTCGTGAAGGACCACATCGCAATCTATAAATACCCACGCTGGGTCGAGTTCGTCGACTCTCTACCCAAAAACGATCGCGGCAAGATCGATCGCAAGAAACTAAAAACTTAACCACAGATTACCTTCTGCGTTCGAGATCATAATCCCGAAGTCGTCGATAAAGCGTCGAGGGCGAAATTCCGAGGATCTCGGCGGTCTTGCCTCTGTGCCAACCTGTCTGCTCCAACGCCGCGAGGATCTGTTGCCGTTCAACTTCCCTGAGTGAGCCAGGTGTTGATGCGGCCGGCTGAGCTGCGACAGGAACCTCACCATTCACAGCCGGGGCCACGACATTCGTCATCGCCGGCGCAGGGACTGCCGGTCGTGTAACTTCGGGTGGCAACTCCGATAGCGTGATCCGTCCGTTGTTCGAAAGGATCACCGCCCGCTCAAGACAGTTCTTTAGTTGTCGCACGTTGCCGGGCCAGTGATACAAACGCAACGCCGTGAATGCATCCTCATTCAACTCTGGTGGATGAGTGCCGGCGACCTGCTTGAGCAGGTGTCGCGCCAACGGCTCGATATCTTCGGGTCGCTCTCGCAGTGGCGCGAGACTGATCTGAAATCCGTTGATTCGATATAGCAGATCGGATCTGAACACGCCGTCGTTAACCACAGTGTCGAGGTTACGGTTAGTTGCCGCGACAATTCGCACGTTGACTTCAACCTTGCGGACACCGCCAACACGGAAGAACGTGCGCGTTTCGATCGCTCGCAAAAGTTTTGCCTGCAACTGCGCCGGAAGCTCGGTTACTTCATCGAGAAACAGCGTTCCGCCGTCGGCAAGTTCAATGAGACCAAGCTTTCTACCCTTGGCGCCTGAGAACGCTCCGGCCTCGTAACCAAACAGTTCCGACTCGAGCAACGACTCCTGAAACGCAGCACAGTTCAGATCAACAAACGAAGCATCTGCACGATTCGACAGCCGGTGAATCGCATGGGCCACGAGTTCTTTTCCCGTTCCGGATTCGCCCGTGATCAGCACTGACGCTTCCGACGGCGCCACGCGCTCGATCAAACGAATCGCTTCCTTCATCACCTCCGACACGGAAACGATCTCCGGCAACGCCGATTGCCGTGCGAGTTGTTCACGCAGACGAGTATTGTCCACTCGCAGCCTGCGTTTATCAGCAGCCTGCTTCACGCGAACGTCGAGTTCAGTAATGCTGTAGGGTTTCGTGAGATAGTCGTAGGCGCCGAGCTTCATCGCTTCGACAGCAGTTTCCACCGTCGCCTGTCCTGTCAACATAATCACTTCAGGCGGATTCGGCCGCTGATGAACGCGTCGCAGTAATTCCATGCCGTCGATGCGCGGCATGTTGATGTCACATAACAACACGTCGACGTTGCTCTCTTCGAGCTTGCGTAACGCGGCCTCGCCGTCCGGCGCGGCTTGAACACGATAACCCAGCCGCTCCAATTCCTTCTGCAAAACAAGTCGGAGGTTAGCCTCGTCTTCTGCGATCAGAATTCGTGCCTGCTGTTGCTGCTCACTCAACCTGTCTGTTCCTCGCTTAGCTTGACTG
>DATEIS010000382.1:0-7317 GCA_035278765.1 Pyrinomonadaceae bacterium
CATAAGAAAGACCGCGGCCGTAAGCGTAAATTCGACAATGGCCGCGCCGCTTTCAGATTCTTTTTTAGTCCTGCGCTGCTTCATTTTTCGAAAACCCCTGTCTTGGACCATCCACTACTGCATCCAGCGTGTTTCAGTGCCCGGCTGAAGCGGGAAATAAAAAGTCGAGGATCCCAAACTTGTCTTGCTGGCAAGATTAAAAACTCCTGCCGCGTACGTGTAACCTGAAATTTGCACCTTGAAGTACTTGACCGACCCGCCGGCTAAGACTGGCGAACACGGCGTTGAAAAATTGTCGCAAATCAAAACGTTGGCCGTTGTGAGCCCAGGGATGACTGGCGTCTGGCCGTCGCAAGCAGTTGAGGAGGTACTCTTAATGCCGCACACAACCAGGTTCCGTGCTTCGTTCCTGGCCTCCGTCTTTTCGTCAGCGGTACCGTTGACGGCGTTTCTTGAGGTCGAGAGGTAGCGCGCTCCGACATTAGTCGCCTTGGCAAGTGTCGTGTAGTAGTAAAACATGCGACCCAACTCGGCGGTTCCAACAAACAGGATCGCCAGTATCGGAAAAATGATCGCGAGCTCAATGGTTGAAGCACCATCTTCGCGCTGCGTTATTCGCCTAAGTCGATCTTTCAGGGACTTTAAAATCATGAATCGGTGCATGTTCGTCCCCTTACTTGTAGAGAACCGCCGTAGTGAGTCCTGAACCACACGAAACGGGTCCGCTGGCTCCGAAATTTGCCTGGCCGATGTACTCCACTGTCATCGAGCCACAAGGCGGGTTGTTCGCGCAGTTGCCGTTTACCACGTACATTTTTGTTTTCAGGAAGAACTTCCCCCAACCCGCAATTCGTTCGTTGGTGTTGGCGGGATAACTGCCTGGGGCCAAAATGATGGGTGCTATAACCACGCGGCGCTCGTTGCCGGCTGATGGAAACGAGTTCGCATATTGTTGGTATGTGATGGTCTCAGAGACGTTGGTGTCAGACGGGTAATTGGCGGGAGTGAGACTGTTTCCGTACCCGTTTGCGTAAACGCCAAAACGGGTATTCATCCCATCGCCCGCAGCACTTCCTCCATTGCCGAAATTCGAACTCGGCGTCATGTTGATACTGCCGCCGAGACTGTTGCACGCGCACGGTTCACCAGCGGCAAGCCTCGCCGTCTCAACGTCGCCATTGCCGGTAATGCAAGGCACATCAAGGACGATGTAATCAAAATTGTTGATTTGGGCGGTGTTTCCTGAGCCCTGAGCAAAGTTCAACGTCATGATGGTGCCGGGAGTCGGGCTCGTATTAGTTAGACCAACAGCCGCAGGGAAGAAGTCGCAGATTCCACTGAGTTCCACCGACTTTCCGGCCACAGCCTCACGTGTTTGCGTGTTCGACACTCCGAGTGCACTGGACGCAAAGAGGATCGTCGTGGAAGTTGCCGCCGTAGTAACTTTGACGAATTGAATTTGAGCAGCGACCGCTTTGGCCGCCGTAGCACTCATGTAAGGGTTATCGTTCAGGTTGACAGCGAATTCTACCGACGCGATCGTCACATTTGTTTTTGCTCGAAGCCCCTGAGTGTTGGCGATCACTGTAGTAGCCTGGGTGACTGCGTCATCAATGCCGCCGGTCCCTCCGTTTAATTCGCGAGCCGCTGTTAGCGCCGCCGCATCCGCTGCGTTCTGAAGTTCGGCCCGGACCAGATAGATACGCGAGATATCAATGGTCAGGCCGACCATCAGCAATAAAAGCAACGCAAAAATTGCCGTCATGATCGTTATGGAGCCCCGCTCTCCTTTTCGATCATTTAGTTTTGTTCCGTTGAAGACCATCGTCATCTTCTCCTGAACTTCCGTTTAGTCTCCGCAACCGCTGAGACGGATACATCAATGAATGAGTATCCGTCTCAGGTGAATCGTCTCTCAGTCTTAAGGAGTAGTGCCCGAACCCGGACGCACCGCCGTTACCGGTTTTTCTCCCGTTGTTGTTGGTACTGCGGCTGGCGCGGTTTTGGGTTGTGTTGTGGTTCCGGCTGGAGCCGCGGGCTCGTTAGTTGGAGTCACGATAAATCCAGTTGGTCCATTGACCGTGCTGGTGGTGGGTCCAGTTAGTCCACCAGTGCTCTTTGGTTCAACTCCGAGCAATGAACCGTTCTTCAAATTCTCGACCGCAGGAATGCGAGGCAGATCGTCACGGTTTACGGGTTTCACGATTTGAGTCGTGACGATGAACATCAACTCACTCTCATTCTTCTGGAACTGTCTCGAGCGGAAGAGATTTCCGAGAATCGGGATATCGCCCAATCCGGGAACTCTTGAGAGTTGCTGCGTCTCGCTGTTGTCAAGAAGACCAGCTAACGCGAAGCTCTGGCCATCGCGCAGCTCGACACCAGTCTTTGCGCGTCGAGTGCGAAGGGCAGGAATGACAAAACCATCCATGCGGATGCCGTTAGCGAAGTCGAGTGTCGAAACTTCTGGTTCCAGTTCGAGGCGAATGTGATCTTCGTCGATGATCGTGGGTTTGAAGTTGAGTCGAACACCATATTCCTTGAAAACGATGGTCACGCTGCTGAGTCCACTACCACTCTGTACGACTGGTATCGGAAACTCACCGCCTGCCAGAAAGCTGGCTTCCTGCCCATTCATGGCAATCAGGTTTGGTTCCGCCAGTGCTTTCAGGGCGCCTTGCTGCTGGAGCAAACGAATGAACGACAACGCATTGCCGCCCATCACGAACAGGTTCAACGAACTACCAATTGTTCCGCTTAACAAACCGCCCTTTACATCGCCCAGCGAGCTTGGACCGCCGCCGCTATTAAGGTATCCACCAGTTCCAGGACCACCCTGATATCCATATGACGTGCCGATTTCGCGCATTCGCGTGCGGTTAACTTCAGCAACACGCACCATCAGTTGGACCTGGGTGGAGTTTTTGACCGGAGATTGCAACAGATTGACTGTCTTGAAGCCCGCTGCCTGAACAACAGCATCAACCTGAGTAGCAATACTGGGATCACTCACTGATCCTGAGATAACTACAGAGCCGTTTGCCTGGCTCAGTCGAATGTCATCTTTCGGAAACAGAGCATGGACCTGTGAATCGATGAGTGACAGGTTCGTGCGAACGTAAACATCAAACACGAGGAAACGGTCGGTGCCTTTTTCCCAGGCAATAAAATTGATCTGTCCGAACGCTTTTCCATTGACGATCACTTGATTGCCGGCCACGAGGACAGCTTCAGCGATATCAGGATTCGACACCGAGAACCGCTCGATTGATTGATTGAAAGTTATCAGCCTCGACTGGCCAACGAGTACGTTGACGGGAATAACTTCCTTGGTTCCAAACATCACGCTGGTACTCTGGTCCTGCGCGTTCAGTGGTATGGCGGAAAAGACAACTATTGCGATTAACGCAAGTAGCCGGTTTGAACGGGGCTTCATGATATTTTGACTCCTTACTTGTAGAAGATACCTTTGCATTTAGCGGTGGACCGACTTTGGCTAATCACACCTTATGGAATTTCGACGTCGCGCCGTTTTGAGCCTTCGATAAGTTCGACTGACTTACGGGCAAGGGGTAATGGCGCTGGTTTTGCTTCAACTGCTGGGGCAGGAGTTACGCGTCTCGGTTGTGGTCTGGACTGAACCGGTTTTTTCTCCGTCTTCTCGCTCGGCGGTTCTGGTTGAGGTATCAGGGATTCGCCCAGCAACAGCGAGTTCTTATTTGCTCCGCGAGTGTCAGCGTCATCCTGGTCTGAGTAGTTGCGCATAACGAGCTGCAACTTGCCTTCGTTTGCGGCGAGTACGAGTTTCTCGGCTTGTTCGGGAGTGACTTGAAGAGTGACAGATCTTACTTCGGCAGGGGTGCGCTGATTCTCGGGCGTATCGATCTTTGGACCACTGGCCAGAACCTTGATGCTTTGCAGAACGATTTTTGAGATCGGGCCTTTTTGGTCCGAGCCGGCGCCGGGAGGTACGATGATCGCAACGACGTCAACGAATGAGCCGGGCATGATGAATCCCGAAACACCGACTACGTCGTCAACCTTGACCGTCATGGCCCGATATCCCGTTGGGATTACGGCAGACAGCCCGCCTTCGGTACCTTCAGGTGCAAGCTTGGAGTTGGTGATGGGCTCGCGAACACCGATTGGGATGATTGCGACTCTACCAACGACCACATCCGTTTTCCGGAAAGCATTTTCAGGCACTGAGCCGTTCGGCATCGGAAGCAAAGTTAGGTGTTCCGCCGTTATCTTCTCGCCGACGGGAATGTCTGTTTTAGCAACCACCACTTCGCCAAGGTCTCTGGTGTAGGCCTGGACGTTAGCTAAGTAGCGAGTGATCAGCGTAACACCGAGCAGGCCGCACAAAACCGCGCCGGTTAGAGCCAGGATGAGACGTCTATTTCGCATGTTCAATCTCCATTCGTGTTAATGCACATTGCCTCCACGCGGTGGGCAGCGGCAGATCATTGGTGAAACACAACAAAAGCTATGAGACTGCCACAGCAAATTGGCAGTGCGTATGGCAACGTGTAACTACGGTCAGCCGGTATTTCGAACCGCGGTATTCGTTGCCCTGGAAGTAAGCCGATAAAAAATTGCATAACGCCTAACATCGTGGCTGTTACCCGCTTCGCATGGATCATCTTCACAATCGCAAACACGCCACCCGTAACGGCAACGACAAGCAGGGTTAAAGGAACGAGGGATGCGCCCAGCACCGAACCGATCGCGGCGAAGAGCTTTACGTCTCCTGCCCCCATGGTTCCGAACGCATGCAGAAAGAACATCAGACCAAACGCCAAAGCCATTCCGCCAAGGCTCGCAAGTAAGCCAGACGACCCACGCGCCACAGTATTTACAGCGATGCCGCCTATCAGAGTGATAAGAACGAGTTTGTTTGGAATCCGCCGGTAGCGAATATCCATGTAAGTGATCATGATCGCCATTGGGATTAAAACTAATGCGATCGAGACGGTGTACGTTGTCAGCATCAGGGGGTCCTTATCTCACTTGGTCTTAGTCTAATGAGTATTGACGGGCAGCCAGTTAATCCGACTACCTGCCCGTCATACTGTTGGTTAACATTGCTCGTTGGTGAGCAATTAGCTTTGCGCTGCAGCGTTCTGCAGTCTGTTCTTGATCGTCGCAGCCCAAGTGCCACTGCTGGCATAAATAATCGCCGCGGCGATCGCGATGAGACCGGCGATTACTGCATATTCCAAAGTTTCCAGACCGCTCTCGTCTTTGAGAAAGTTCTTGATCATTTCCATGATTTGCTCCTTATGTTTCTGGGTGTTGGTTTTTGCGCCCGTACTTTCGCACTCGGTCCGGGCAAATAGATCTCACTAGAAATGCAGGCGTCATCTCAGGAAACCTGAGTGATCGCTTCCTGCCGATCACGGCAACATTTCTAGTGCGCCGCCATGGGTGCAACAGGCATGCCAACTCCGGGTGGCCTAACGCACTGGATGAAAGCGTTAGTAAATGCAGGTGATTTCGAGTTTGGAGAGTTGAAAGGCCCGGTGTTGTTCACGTTCAACACTGCTCGCTGGCGAGCATTTGTGGCAGAACACTCTGTTGCTGATCGCCGCCGCGAGCACTAGTCGAATGATTTATTGAGAGATCCGTAAACCTCGAGCAGCGGAACGAAAGTTTCATCACGACGATTTTTGTAGGGGTGGCACTCTGTGGCCGCCCCTTGTCCGAGTCAGGTCTTTCCGGATTGCGAGCTTCCAAAAAGGGGCGGCCACAGAGTGCCGCCCCTACAAAAAATCTGTATTAGCCGTTTCTACAACCTATGGATATTGCTGCCGATAAGCCTTATTCAGCTAACACACCACTCACGCGCAGGATCAGATTGACGCAGTCTGCGGTCACGGCTGTGTTTGGTCTAACTTTGTTCCTGAGTGCCGGCTTGCTCTTTTCAATGCAGCCGATGGTGGCGAAGATGCTCTTGCCTTTGTTAGGCGGAACTCCAGCGGTCTGGAACACCTGCATGGTGTTCTTTCAAGGTTTGTTGCTCGCTGGATACGCCTACGCAATGTTCATTTCGAGGAGGAGCGTCGGTAAGCAGATCATTTTCCAACTCGGTCTTTTAGTCCTGGCGTGCGTGAGTCTTCCAATTGGATTGTCGGCCTTTTGGCTAAACTCTGTTCCGTCGACTAGTAATCCCGCTCTCTGGCTGCTGGCGTGTCTCGCCGCCACGGTGGGGTTACCTTTCTTTATCGCTTCCAGTAATGGGCCATTGCTCCAGAAATGGTTCTCGAACACGGGATTGAAATCCGCAACAGACCCGTACTTTCTCTACTCTGCTTCAAACGCCGGCAGTTTTGTTGCTTTATTGAGTTATCCCGCGTTGCTCGAACCGAACTTTAATCTGCAACTGCAAAGTCGGATCTGGGCCATCGGCTATCTGCTTCTTATTTGCCTGATCGCTGTGTGCGCTTTCATGCTGTGGCGATCGCGGGCTCATACAGTGATGAGCGGCGAGTTTGCGGATGCTGATAACACTGCGAGCTCCGTCGAAGACGTTCCGTCTACGGGAAAACGACTGCGATGGATAGCGCTCGCGTTTGTGCCGTCCAGCCTCATGTTAGGTGTGACGAACTATCTAACTACGGACATCGCATCGCTTCCACTGCTGTGGGTTGTACCGCTCGCAATCTATTTGTTCACTCTCGTGCTGGCATTCTCAAGACGCCAAATTATTTCTCTGCGCAGTTTGACCATCGTCCTGCCGGCGATAACGATTCTATTTTTGTTCGTATATTTCTCGCGCATCTCAATAGAACCTTCGTGGATGATTGCTCTAAGTCTTATCTATTTCTTCCTCGCTGCTCTGACTTGTCATACTCGTGTTGCCGAACTGCGGCCCGGCGCGAAACATCTCACGGAGTTTTATTTGTGGTTTTCGCTGGGTGGCGTGCTTGGCGGAATCTTCAACGCTCTGCTTGCCCCACTCATTTTCACCTCTGTTGTTGAATATCCTTTGATGGTGTTGCTGGCTTGCTTACTACTTCCAGGAGATCCAGGGGAATCCGGCTTGGTCCAACTACGCTGGAAGGATTATGCGAAGCCCGTCATCATTCTTATTTGCACCCTGGCACTTGGAATAGCAGTCAACAAGCTGGCGCCGAATTCATTATCGGGGTTACTGGTGGTGCTGGCGCTGCCGATGATCCTCGCTTACACATCACGGCGCCGGCCGTTGATCTTTGTTCTTTGTATAGCTGCTGTGATTGTTGGCTCGACTGTCGTGAAGTTTGACGATCGAACGCTGCACGTCGAGAGAAACTTCTTCGGTGTCTTAAGAGT
>DATEIS010000383.1:0-16983 GCA_035278765.1 Pyrinomonadaceae bacterium
CGCACACCTTCGTGGGCTTGAAACGAGCCAAAATCCTCCGGCGCATTTCGTAGAGCCTTTTGCGTACGATAAGCGAGTGCGGCCAGGAAATGATTCAGCAGTTTTCTCTTAGCGTCCATGTTACAACTATTCTTTGTCGCAAGAGTCAGGATCGCGTTCTTGGATGAGGTCAGTACCGTAACGCGGTAGCGTCGGGTGAATCTTGTAAATGCAAAATCCCTCGGTCATTGGTGCACCACGTCGACCCGACGCTACCGCGTTACGGTACTGACCTCGTCCAAGACTGATTTTTGAGACTCCTCACAACAACTCTTTGCGCATCGGCACGAGTTCGAGCTTCACTTGTTCTGTTAGATCCAGATCGAAGTTCCCTGTCTCCGTAAAACCACACGACTTATAAAACTCGATTCCGGGCAGCGTCGCCATTAACTCGAGAGCGCGAAAGCCGTCAGCGCTTGCTTCTGTTTCACATTGATTAAGGATCGCGCGCGCGATTCCCTTGCGCGCGTGATCGGGATGAATGAAGAAGGCGCGAATCTTTGCCGGTTCTGATTTCGGATCGAGATAGCCAGTGTCTCTCGACGTGTATTGATCGCCGCCGAAGAGTGTCTTTCGCTTGCTCCAGCCGCCACAACCTACCAGTTGGCCGTCGCTTTCAGCAACGAGATAAGTTCCATCCTCGATTAGATCAGTATCGACACCAAAGACAGTCTGGATAGCGGTCTCAATTTGCTGATCGTCGTAGTGTTCTCTGCTGAGATGGCGTGCAGACGTGGCAATTAATTCCCGAATCGCGTCTCGCTCGTCCATTGTCGCTTTGCGAATGATCATCTCACAGACCAAAGCCATACTTGAATAGCGGATTGTAATCTTTGTCGCCGACATTGATCGGAATCTGGTCCATCGAGCGTGGCCACGAGAACGATAGTTTCCCGACAAACTTGAAATCGCCAAATAGCACGTCAGTCACTCCACGACCTTCAGTTCCGGGCAGCCATGCCGCCACGAGAGCGTCTGCTTTGTCGACGATCTTGTCGATAATTATCGGACGTCCCGTTATCAGTACCACCACGACCGGCATTCCCGCCTGTTTCATCTTCTCAACTACGGCGACATCTTCTTCCGCGAGTTCGAGGTTTTCTCTGTCGCCCATCCATTCCGCGTATGGTGTTTCACCGATGACGACGATTCCGAGATCGGCGCCGGCTGCATCAGTTCCATCCTTGGAGAACGTGACCTTCGTTGTTGGAGCGACAGTTTCCTGCACGGCTTTCAGGATTGTCGTTCCGCCTGTGGTATTTGCGCCACTCTTGCCCTGCCAGCTTATGGTCCAACCGCCGCATTGGTTTCCGATGTCGTCCGCGCTCTTGCCTGCGACGTGAATTCGGTTGAGTTTCTTCGAGGCCGGCAACACGCGTTTCTCATTCTTGAGCAATACGAGTGATGCGCGTACACATTCGCGTGCGACTTGACGATGCGCTGCTGAACCAAAGCGCGCGTGTAGCTTTCGATCGGCGAGATGCGATCGACCAGGTTCCATCAGTCCGGTGGCAAACTTAAGGCGCAGAATTCTCGTGACTGCATCGTCGATGCGCGACATCGGCACGCGATTCTCGCGGACGAGCTCAAGCAGAAATCCGTAAAGCTCGCGATACTTAGTCGACACCATGAACATATCCATGCCCGCGTTTACCGAGGTCTCGATCTGGGTCTTATAGTCGCCCGGCATCTCGTCGATGGCGTCGTAATCGGAGATCAGGAAACCGTCAAACTTCAATTCGTCTTTCAGAATTTCAGTCAGGAGACGTTTGCTGCCGGAACATTTCACTCCATTCCAACTGCTGTATGAAGGCATGATAGTGCCGACGCCTGCTTTGATCGCGGTGATATAGCCTGCGAGATGAATACGGCGCAGTTCGTCTTCGCTCAAAATCACGTCACCGCGATCCAGTATTTGTAAATTTTCTTTGAGCTTCCGCCCGGTGCCGTACTTCGTGCCTCCATCGGCGATGAAGTGTTTCGCACATGCAAGCAGGCTTAAAGGGTCGCTGAGATCGTTTGTCTGGTATCCGCGTACTGCGGCTTCACCGAGCGTTCGAGCAAGCTCGGAATCTTCACCAAAGCCTTCGTATGTTCTGCCCCAGCGTTCGTCGCGCGCGACGGTGACGCAGGGTGCAAAAGTCCAGTTGATTCCGGTCGCCCTTGTTTCGATTGCCGTAATGCGTGCGGCACTTTCGACCAGTTGAGTATTACGTGTGCAGCCCAGTCCGATATTGTGCGGGAATAGAGTTGCGCCAAGAACGTTGCTGTGTCCGTGTACAGCATCGATGCCGTAGAGAATCGGAATGCGTAAACGCGTCTTCTGCGTGCGCGACTGCAGACTGTCGTAGTGATCGGTCCAGTCGACCACACCGTTTCCGGTCTTTGGATCAGAGCTGCCGCCACTCAATAGTGAACCCAGAAAATACTTTTCGACGTCGCTCGGATCCTTGAGGCTCGCCTGATTCGCCTGGATCATCTGGCCCACTTTTTCCTCAAGTGTCATCTGGACCAGAAGCGGCCGAATCTTTGCATCGTGCGCTTTGAGACTTCTCATACTACTTCGTTTTTGCGGTTCAAGAATTCCGGCTGACGTAACAAGAGAGCCGGCTAGAGTAAGCGCTGAAGCTTCAAGAAATGTCCGTCGGTCAATTTTCATTTTCTGTTCTCGGGCCTTCTTAATCAAACATAGTCATTAATTGTTCAACGATCTCATTAGCAGCATTGGGGTGTCCCATGCGCAACGCATTTGTCTTCATCGACTGAAAGCGTGCCTGATCGCCCAGCAATCGATCGAGTTTGTACGTCAACGTCGGCAAATTATTACAGCGGATCGCAACACCACCTTCTAACAGGTGATCCGAATTCCTTTCTTCCTGCCCCGGAATCGGATTGACGATCACAAACACGAGTCCTTTTGCGAGAGCTTCCGAAGTTGTTAGACCACCTGGCTTGCCTAGCACGAGGTCCGACGCTGTCATCAACTCATCCATCTCCGTCGTGTACCCGAAAGGCTTCAAGAGAACAGCGGCATTCGCTTTCGTTCGCGCGGCCAGTTTCGTCAAACGTTTCTTTAACTCTTCATTGCGACCGCAGATCGCGACGATCTGCGCGCGATGCTGCAAGGGAAGCAGCGAACTCACGAGCGCATCAACCGAGCCGACACCGAACCCGCCGGCCGAGAGCAGAATCGTGGTGCGATCAGGAGCGAGTCCGTGTTTTGCACGCATTTCCTGTTTATCTTTTTTGATGGCGAACACCGGATCGATTGGAATTCCACTGACGGTGATCTTTTCCGCCGGTATACCCAACACCTCGAGGTAAACACGCGCCTCATCAATGGCGACGAAGTAGTGTTCGTAATGATGGACCAGCCACATCGCGTGAACATCGAAATCCGTAACGACGATGACCTGCCTGCTTGCGATTCGCTCCTTAGCCTTGAGCCACGACACGATTTCAGCGGGAAGGAAGTGAGTGCAAACGATGAGATCCGGATGATACTCGCGCAGCAGTTTAACGAAAGGGCGCGTGTTGAGTTTGTCTAACGCGAGACGCCGGCGTTCGTTTTTCCACGGCTTGTCGAGCTTGTCGTAGAACCAGCCCGGCACTTCCGGCAGCTTGTTGACCAGATCGATGTAGGCTTTCGAATAAAGATGGCGAAAGAGTTTGTTGGTGTAGTTCAAAACGTCTACATGCAACACTTCCCTGTTCGCAGCGCCTTTCGCCTGCTTGAAGGCTTTTTCGACTGCGTCAGCCGCGCGCAAGTGCCCCGCGCCAGCGGAAGCTGATAGGAGGAGAATTTTTTTGAGCATTCGCGTTTATGGACGCGTCGGTCGCGCCGGCGACGGTCGTGCGGGCGCTGCGGCAGGAGCAGTTCCGGCCGGATGCGTCCGATTGTATTCGGCGATGAAGTCTTTGGTGATATCAACTTGCGATGCCGCGTACACAACCGGAACGCGGTTCACGTCGATAAGCAGCGTGATTCCCTTCGACTGTGCGTATGCAGTCAATGATGTGCCGATATCTTTCTGCAACGGATCGAGAGCCGCAACTGACTCTTTTTGATAACTCGACTGCGCGTCTTCAGCTTTACGTTTGATCTCCACCTCGAGACGATCTGCTTCTTCGGTTTGCTTTGCCGTCAGGCTGGCGTCCTGGACCGGGCGTTTCTTCTGAATATCGGATCTCATCGTGCTGAGACGGTCTCGCATGCCGCGCAGCTCATTGCGCAACGGTGTAAACTTAGTTTCGATCTGCTGCATTGCAACCATCACGCGCCCGATCCCTGCTTTCTCATCGCTGAATGCGGACGAGTCGATAATCGCGACGGTGGTTGGCGTAAGCGCCGGTCGCGTCTGTGTCTGTGCGAGGATCGTAAACGCCGCGAAGGCTGCGACGGCGACAATTATGCGAAATACTTTCATCTCTTCTGCTCCTTAAATTTGTTTGCGACCGTCGGGGATGAATGCGAAGTTTCAGCGACGCTTGTATCAATCAATCCCGCCAACGAAAGTTGGCGGATGGTTCAGATCCTTTCTACGAACGAACCCTAAAAAATATGTTCTAATCCCGCCCACGGCAGTGGGCGGATACTTCAAGTCCACAATCAGTTTGGACTTGAACAATCCGCCAACTACCGTTGGCGGCATTCAAGATCGCGGTTTACCTTTCATATAGCAAGGACTTGAACAAATCCGCCCACTGCCGTGGGCGGGATTTCAGGACTTATGCAAAGCGCTGCGTCAGAAGCATTACTGTTGCAACGTGAATTTACCACCCTTTTCAATCCGTAGCATGTATACGGGAACCTGGGCGTTTCGATTTACATCGAGCGTGATCTTGCCGGTCACGCCCGGAAAATCCTTTGTCTGTGCGAGCGCATTTCGCACTGCCGCACTGTCGGTTGACTTCGCACGCTTGAATGCGTCGAAGAGCATTCGCGCTGCGTCGTATGCAGTAGCAGCGCCGGCGTCAGGCTCAACGCCATATTTCGCGCGATAGTCTACGACAAATTTCTTCACAATCGGTTCATCACTACCGGCCCAAAAGTGATTCGCAAAATACACGCCGTCGAAAGGTTCGCTGCCGCCGTCCATCAGATTCGGTGAGTCCCAACCGTCGCTGCCGATCAGTGTCGCTTTGATGCCTGCCTTCTTCACTTCGCGCGCTACGAGCGGGGCTGTCGTATAGAAGCCGGGCGCGAACACGACGTCAGGTGCTGCAGTCTTAATTGCCTCCATCTGCGAGCTCAAATCCGTGGCGTTTGCCTCATACTTCTGTTGACTGACGATCTCGCCGCCGAGTTTCTTGAACGTGTCCGCAAAGAACCCGGCCAACACCACCGCGTAATCGTTTTTGTCGTCGAGAATGATTGCCACCTTCTTAGCTTTAAGCCGATCGGTGGCAAACTTCGCGATTGCCTCGCCTTCCGTCGAGCTGATAAAGCACGCTCGAAAGACGTAGTCCCCCTGCATCGTGAGCTCTGGCTTCACTGATGCAGACGAAATCATCACAGTCCGATTTTGCTGAGCGATCGGTGCCGCCATCATGGCTCTCGTGCTCACCGGTTCAGCAATGAGTGCGTGGACCTTGTGTTCTTTGATTAGGTGTTCGACGATGCCCGGCACGGCCTGCGTATTTGACTCATCGTCCTCGATCTCAAGTTCAACCTGTTTGCCATCGATGGCGCCGTTGCGATTGGTCTCCTCAGTGGCGAGTTTGATCGCATTGGCCGCCGAGATTCCGTAAGCCGACGTCGCCCCAGTTAAGGAAAGAAAAGCTCCGATTTTGACAGTATTAGTCGTTTGTTGCTCCACAGGAGTTGAACACGCAGACACCAGTAGGAGCAAAGACAGGAGAAATACGCAGGCTTTTGTCATAGCCGGTATTAAAACAATTTCCGGTGACCGAGCCAACTTTGGCCCGTTTCGGCCTCCTCGATGGGCCATTTTTCTTGGTGTTTTCTCCAACAATATGGTAGTTTGCACGTGTTTTCACGCCTCTGTCGCCCAGAGTTACTAGCATAATCAGTATTTCCCGAGGCGGCCCCCCGTTTGTCTTTTGGACTTCTGCACCTGGAGGAATATAAATGCGAGTCAGAGTTATTGTCCTGGTAACGGCAGTTCTGCTTTTTGCAGCGATCATTACCGTCCCCCGTATTATCGAAGCTTCCAAGTCGTCATCCGGCGACAATGCCCAATCAAACTCAGTTGTCGCTAACCCGCTTCAGGGAAAGAAGCAGGATGTGACGGTCGGAGAGTCTATTCGTAACGACACGTCGCCGCCGATCCGGGAACTCAAACAGTTGCCAGTGTTCAAGCCCAAGAAAGAGGCGAACGCGAACCCAAAGATTGCACACTTCCATAAAGACGCTCCCGATCGCGTGGTCCAAAAATCGATCGCTGCGACTGAGTTCGCGGACGCGAACATGCCCACCGCGGACATGAATTTTAACGGCATGCAGTTTCCGGGTGTCTCGTGTAACTGCGCTCCGCCCGACACAAACGGCGAAGTGGGCGCCACGCAGTACGTTCAGATGGTCAACGAAGGTTTTCAGGTTTTTGATAAGACTACCGGCGCCTCGTTGTTAGGACCATCCGGTATTTCAACAATCTGGCAGGGTTTTGGCGGCGTTTGCGAGTTCAATGGCAGCGGCGACCCGGTTGTGATGTACGACCAGTTAGCCGATCGCTGGGTCATCTCGCAGTTTGCCGGTGTTTCAATCCCGACTGATGAATGTGTGGCCGTCTCAACCACTGGTGACGCGACCGGCTCCTATCATCGTTACGACTTTCATCTCGGTTCCAACTTCTTCGACTATCCGCACTTGAGTGTATGGCCCGACGCTTATTACATGAGCATGAACGTGTTTAATTCGACAGGCACGTCGTTCCTGGGCCCGCAACCTTTTGCTTTCGATCGCGCGAAGATGCTCAGCGGTCTTCCGGCCACGTTCGTAACGACCGGCATCACAGGTGGTCCACTGGAAGAAACTTATCTTCCCGCCGACCTTGATGGATCAACACTGCCGCCCTCCGGCGCGCCGGGAATATTTGTGCAGTGGCCTGGTGCGGGCAGTTACAAGACATTTCACTTCCACGCCGACTTTGTCACGCCAGCAAATTCGAGTTTCACCGTCTTTGCGAATCCCGCGGCTGCCGGATTTACTCAGCTCTGTCCTCTCACTCGATCGTGCGTTCCGCAAAGTGGGACCACGTCGCGTTTGGACGGAATCGCAGACCGGCTGATGTTCAGACTTGCTTACCGCAACTTTGGCACACATGAATCGTTGGTCGGCAACTACACTGTCAGTGCGAATAGTGTCGCCGGAGTTCGTTGGTTTGAGTTGCGTAACGTCACGAATGGTCCAGTTACTATCTTTCAGGAGAGCACGTACCAACCAGATGCTACCTGGCGTTGGATGGGCAGTGCTGCAATGGACCGCGATGGAAACCTGGCGATCGGGTACAGCGCATCAAGTGCGACCATCTTCCCGCAGTTACGTTATGCCGGACGGCTTGCGACTGATCCTTTGAATACATTGGGCCAGGGCGAGGCAACGCTTTTTGCGGGAACCGGAAGTCAAACTGGAACGGGTAGTCGTTGGGGTGACTATGCGTCACTCACTGTCGACCCGGTAGATGACTGTACTTTCTGGTTTACGTCTGAGTACTACGCCACGACGACCAGCTTCAACTGGCGCACGCGAATCGGTTCGTTCAAGTTCCCCACTTGTGGTGGTGGTAACCCGACGCCGACTCCAACGCCTACACCTACACCGACGCCGACACCAACTCCTACTCCAACACCAACTCCGACGCCCACGCCTACACCAACACCGACGCCTCCTCCAGTACCGAACGCGCCCACGAATCTGACGGGGAACGCCGTGTCAGCGACTCAGATCAATTTGTCGTGGACGGATAATTCCGGAAACGAGGATGGCTTCCGCATTGAGCGTTGCACAGGGAACAACTGCACGAACTTCGCGCAGATTGCACAAACGGGGCCGAACGTCACGAGCTTCCCGAATACCGGGCTGACGAAGAATACCTGGTATCGCTATCGCGTCCGGGCATTCAACGCCTCGGGCAACTCGGCGTTCTCGAACATCATAGCGGTGAAGACACCGCAGAAGTAGTTTGCTCTAAAGATATAGGTCCTATAGAACATATAGGACCTATATCGATCAGTTCACAGTAAATCGAATGTCATCAGGAGTTTCAGAGAGCTTCCTATCGTCGCTGTTGTACGCCTCAACCGTGTAGCGATAAGTTCCCTTCTCCAGCGTCTTGTTCACCTTAAACGTCGCCGCTTCCACGCGCTCGTTCATGTACGGCGGAGTGATCTGGTGGTTATCAGGATAGAGTGTGAACTTGTAGTACGCCGCATTCGGATAAGCTTCCCATTGTAATTCAAGGCCCTGTGCACTCACAGTTGATCCAGCCTTCGGATTGATAACTTTCATGTCGCCCTTGAACAGATGCGTCGGTCGCACGAAGAGCGTTTTATCAGCCTCGACGTTGTATTTGCTCGCTGCGATTCCAGCGATGCCCGTCGTCGCAAACACGTATGAGTCGGTCTCAAAAACGCGCACCGTCAGCCCTTCATACTCTTTCGGCGGCACATTCGTGATCACGAAATCGCCGTCCTTGTCCGACTTCGCTGTATAAATCTTTCCACCGCAACCGCTGAGAAAACGACTGAACGTTTCGCACAACTTGACCTCGATATTCTCGACCGGAGCATTGTTGTAGAGCACTTTTCCCTGCACGTTTCCGGTGCCCGGCGCAGGCTTCACCTTTTCCACACCTTCAACCGGAGCGTTTGCATCCGCAGTACGGGAGGGACCATTCTTCTTTGTGCAGGAACTGAGAGCGACAACCAGCGTCAGACAGATCAAAGCAGTCACGAACCTTTTGAGCATCGCAAAAATGCACCTTTCGTTTTAGTATTGGCCGCGGATTGTAACATTATGAAAACAATAATCACGCTATCTCTGCTTGTGTTTATCACCGGCGCCGATTCCACCGACACCTTCTGGCAGAGTTTTAAAACTGCCGTTAGTAAACGCGACGTGGAAACTATCGCGCGCCTTTCAAGATTTCCGCTGGGGATGTCTTACGGCATACCGGCAATAAAAACGAAAGCACAGCTAACCAAACGCTATCGACAAGTCTTCAACGAACAGACTGACGCCGTGGCCTGTTTCTCTAAAGCAAAACCGGAAGTCGACGCCGACAATCCAAAACACTTCACCGTCGCCTGCCCGGATGCCGCCGGAAACGAAGTCGTGATTTATCACTTCGAACAAACTCGAACGGGCTGGAAGTTCACCGGACTCGACAATCTAAACGAGTAGCACGCGCCGCAAGAATAAAAACGCCAAAAGCCACACAAATGCCTTGCTGATCGCGCGGTTTGCAGTATTATTCCGCGCACTATGCGAAAACTAAAAACCTTACTTCTCATCACGCTTGTCGTGTTGGTTCTGGTGCCGTCCGCAAGTTTTTCACAAAAGACCAGCGTCTCCAGGCTGTTCCCCGTTTACGACAATGGTGGAAAGGCTGACCTCGTTGTCGATCCAAAACGGTTCACATCGCAAATGGAGATTGTCGATCGCTTCTTCACCGCAGAGAGTTGCGCCATTGAAGAGGAAGCGGTTGGTGGAACGGGCTACCGGCGAATCCTGCGCTTCGATACGGTGGTGATGAACAGTGGCGACGGCGACCTTGTTGTCGGCGATCGTAGCGATCCAAACAACCCTTTCGCTGAGTGGTTTGAATTCGCGCCGTGCCACGGTCATTTCCACATTCGCGACTTCTCCGTCTATGAGTTGCTCACTCCGGATGGATCGCTCGTGGTCGCGGGACATAAGCAGGGCTTCTGCATGGAAGACTCGTTCAAGTACGACGGCGGCAAGAGCAATGGTTACAACTGCGGATTTCAGGGAATAACTTCCGGTTGGGGTGATTGGTACTTCAAACAGTTAACCGGACAGTGGATCGATATCACCGGTATTCCCGAAGGCGACTATATCGTGCGTGTCACGATCAACCTCGCAGGAACATTCGATGAAGGCACAAACCGGTACCCGAATGTTGTGCAGACGTCGATACACATTCCCAATCCGCGTAACAAGGTTGCGATTGACGATTCGCCGGAAGTGAACGGCAAATAAGAAGTCACGACGCATTTTCTGCTGACTGCTCAGACAGCGCCGGCTTTTGAGTGGTTAAGGTGAGCTGCGGGCTCAGGAAGATCGTGGCGATGATAAACGCTGACGCGAAGTAATAAGGCGACGACACGCCAAGACGATCGAAACACAGACCGAAGAAGAACGGCGCGATCGCGCGTGAGACGCCACCGTAAGTCTGTTGCATTCCCATATACAGTCCACGCTCTTTTGGTCTGATCACTCGCGATAGGAGTGCCGTTACGCATGGGAACGTAAACGCTGTGCCGAGCGGGATCAAGGCAACAGTTAGCCCAAGCATCCAGAGGTTATGAGACAGCGGCATTCCCAACACGCCTGCCGCCAACAACACCAGGCCCAAACGCGAAAGCTTTGCTTCACCAAGCCAGTCAACCATTCGACCCAGCAGCAACACGCGAGTAAACACCGAGATTGAGCCGACGTACATGAAGAAGTAACCGATAGTCTGTTCGGTCACTTGAAAGCGTGCATTGAGAAAGAGAGCAAGTAACGCAAAACTTCCCTGGTATGCGCCCATCGCGATCGCGTAGATCCAGATCAAACGCGATGAGGGCGCGCTCGAGTGAGAAATGACCTGCAAGATTGCTTGCCGAGAGGTCAGATTCTTTTCGCCCTCGACCGTGACGTGTTCACTCAGATCGCGCGACTCTGTCAGATATCGCGCGGCGAACGCGATGTTGAGGATGCAGAGTGCGGCTGCGATGATCCCGGGCGCAGCATGACCCATCTGCAAGGTCGTTGATCCCGGCATCAGATCATATTTTCCAAGTGTGATGGCGAACGAACCGAGCACTGGTCCAAGTGTGACGCCGAGGTTCGTTGTGGCTGAAAGCCAACCGAGCGCACGTGCACGATCCTGTGGCGGGGTTGAATCGGCCACGTAAGCCTGGATCACACCGACCGTTCCGCCGCCTGCGCCCTGTACGATGCGCGAGAGCAACAGCAGCCAGAGTGAATCCGCAAAACCAAATATCAGGTAAGCGATCGCTGATGCAGTTAAAGCGATCAGTAACGTTGGTCTACGACCGACACGATCGGAGAATTTTCCCCACAGTGAGGCACTTAACAGCTGTGCGACGGTAAACGACGAAATGATGATCGCCGTGAGTGTGCCGACACCAAGGTGAAAGCCAAGAAAGTTAACACCTGGACCGCCCAGGGTCTTCACGTAAAACGGCAGGAGTGGAAAGATCATCAACACGCCCACCATATCGATGAAGGCCGTTGCCATCAGGGTGAGTAACTTCGCTGGAATCTTTCGCACTTCGCGACCGAGAACGTAGAGCAATCCAATCGCGATAACCACGAGAAAAATGCGGACGACTGGCGATTGAAATGAATGTGCGAAGTTCGCTTGCAGGAGCATTGATGAAATCATAATACACCAATGCAATCAGGCTTTCGCCATAGCGATGTGACAGGTCGGCCGTATTCTGTGTTCACACGTTTAATTTTTTGGAGGGAGATAGTTTTAGCGATGAAACTAACGGAGTTTTTTCGGGAACAGTTGGACCGGGAAGTTGAACGTTCGCGCAAGGCGCTCGAGGAAGTGCCTGATGGAAAATACGATTGGAAACCGCATGAGAGATCGATGATCTTCGGATACCTCGCCGACATGGTGGCGACGATTCCCACTTGGATCACGATGGAGATTAATCGCGACGACTTGGATATCGCGCCGGCGGAAGGTCAGGGGACCAAGAAGGAGCCGAAGAAGACGAGTGCGGATTTAGTAAAGGCGCTTGATGAAGCTGCGGCTGAAGCGCGTAGCGCACTCGAAGGGACCGACGACGAGTTTCTCAATACGAAATGGAAATTGTTGGCGCGTGGGAACGTTGTTTGGGAAGGACCACGACACGAGATAATTCAGGAGACGATCAGTCACTGGTCACATCACCGCGGCCAGATGACCGTCTACCTGCGATTGATGGGTGCAAAGGTTCCCGCGATCTTCGGACCATCCGCGGACGATCAGAGTTTCTAATCTGAGTTAGGGACAGGATTACAGGATTTACAAGATTAACAAGATGCATCTTGTAAATCCTGCAAATCTTGAAATCTTGTCTAAACCGAAACTCAGATAGCACGCGAGATGAGGTATGTGATTGGGCGCTGTTCGTTACCTTGCAGCCGCTTGGCCCAGGAGGTTTCGAGGGTGGGCCATTCGGAAGGCGCGATTATTCCTCGTTCGATAATTTCAAATCCGGCGGCAGCGTAGTTTGGACCCAGAACGGTATCGATCGTTTCAAGCGTTAACGGCTGTACGCCAAGTCGCTCAAGCTCGGATTTATCTCGCACCGGATCGATTCCGATCACGACTTCCAACAATGCATCCTCCGCACAAATGCGCCGCACGTTCTGCAACAGCGCACGATCTCCCGTCGCCACAGCACGCAACAAACTGCCCCACGGAAAATGCACGTGCACTTCGTTAGCCACCCCGTTCAATTCTTCAGGCAGATCTTCGATCGCGGATTGGATGAAGAGAACGTTAGGAGCGCCGCCCTTGGCAGGTTTGCGATGGATCTTCTCCGAGATCTTTTCGAGGGGACGCGTGTTCGGATCGATTCCGATGTAGAACTTGTTCGGGTTCCGGCGCGCAGACTGGTACACATAGCGCCCGTCTCCCGTCCCAATGTCGATTATCACTCCTTCGCCGGTATGGTCTAATGAGTTCGTCGAAGGCTCGTTTATCGAGTTATCAGATGGTACTACCACGAATTGCCTTGATCATTTTTCAGTTCCTTTCTAGTCCACAGATTACGCAGATTAAAGTAAGGAGCGAATCCAGCCGCCGTCAACCTGGATCGACGTGCCGGTAATGTAGCTCGCCCGTTCCGAAGCGAGAAATGCAATCGTAGCCGCTAACTCGCGCGGGTCTCCCAGCCGGCCCATCGGAATTTCTTTTTCCCAGGTCCCTCGGAAGTCTTCGACGCTAATTCCCTGCTTCTCAGCCATAAACTCGACCAGGTGCTCAAGACGTTCCGTTCGCGTGTAACCAGGCAACACGTTGTTGACTGTAATGCCATCGGGTGCGACTTCGTTGGCGAGCGTGCGCGCAAATCCCGTGAGACCAGCGCGCAGACTATTCGACAACAACAAACCATCGACTGGCTGTTTCACGGCGATTGAAGTGATATTGATTATTCGTCCCCAACGTCTTTTTTTCATTCCCGGCAACACCTGACGCGCCAGCTCTACGGCGCTGAGCAGCGTTAACTTAATCGCCTCGTCCCACTGCTCGCGAGTCAACTTATCAAATGTTCCAGCCGGTGGACCACCTGCGTTAGTAACCAGAATATCGATTTGTCCGAAGCGCTCGACTCCTGCTTCGACTAGTCGCTTAATGTCGTCAATCACGGTGACATCGGCGGGGACAGCGAGCACATGCGCCCCCGAACTCTCCGCAATAGCAGCCGCTGTTTCGGCCAACGTCTGCGCATCACGCGCGCATAGCAGCAGCGACGCACCTTCGGCGGCGAGTTCTTCGGCGACGGCGCGACCCAGCCCACGACTGCCGGCCGCAACGAGTGCCACTTTATTCTTTAATCCGAGATCCATGATGGTTTACTTCTGCCTGAGATAATCATCAGTTTTGTCGAGCCAGTCCTGTCGTGGTGGACTGAAGATGTCGACATCGAGCGTGTCTGCGAGTGCTTCAGCTTTGTGTTGGACGTGCGAAGGAATGTGCAGAACTTCGCCCGCCATAACATCGATCACCTGTGCTTCATCCTCGCCGATCCAGAAACGCAAACCTCCCTCGAGAATGTAAGTAAGTTGCTCATTCTCATGAGAGTGTCTCGGCACGATCGCGCCTTTTTTCAGATAGACGTGGGCCAGCATCATGCGATCGCCGGTTACCAAACGACGATCGATGGTTTCACTAAGCTGTTCCCGAGGAATTTCATTCCAGCGGTAAAAGGTTACGCTGCGTTCACTCATTGTTTTCTCCGTGGCCACAGATTAAGCCACAAAGGGCACATAAAGCACAAAAGGCACAAAAGAAAAGCACAGGAACCTTCGTTTGGCTCCCGTGCTTCCTTCTTTGTGCTTTTTGTGCCTTATGTGCCTTTTGTGGCTAGTTCTTAATCGGCTCGTTGCGAGCGCGAAGGATCTTGCGCAGCTTCATGCGCGCTTTATGTAGTTGTGATTTAGACGTACCAACTGCCACGCCGAGCATCCTCGCAATCTCTTCGTGTTCGTGACCTTCAACGTCGTGCAGCACAAACACCGTGCGATATCCCGGTGGCAGTTGTGTTAACGCATTATCGAGTGCAATTCGATCCATCACCGGCATCGAATTCGGATTCTCAGTTCCACTGACGATCTGAACCGGCGTCTCGCCTTCCTCAGTAGTCTTCTCAAGCTTCACACTACGCTTTCGAAAGTGCATCAGACACTGATTCACAGTCAGCCGGTGTAGCCAGGTAGTAAACGCTGAGTCGCCCCTGAAGCTGCCAATCTTCCGGAATAGCTGTATGAACGCCTCTTGCGCAAGATCTTCGGCCTCAGCGGCATTCTGCGTCATTCGCAGACACAACGAATACACCCGGCGGTTGTGTCGTTCGTAAAGCTTTTCAAACGCCGCCATATCCCCTTTCCCGGCCGCCATCGCCAGCGCGAGATCGGAATTTGGCGCTAGTTCAGATTTCTTCGTGGCTACCAAGCCACCGTGCAATATTGGGAAGACCTCAGTATTAGTCATGTCTCTCTGCTCAGCAAACGCGGGGCCACGAAAAACCGCCAAAAATGCCCATTAATGGCGAAATTGCAGCGTTAGTTTTAAGGTTTTTCCACGAAAACGGGTCTGGGGTACTTAAACCGTGTATTGGCGGGCAACTCGCAAATTGAGGGGCAGGGCGAATCGCAAGGTAACGACAACGAATATGTCATCCGTTACAGGCAACGGAGACGCAGGAGCAGGAGGCAAATGCCTGATCCTGCTCCTGTATACTGCACGCGCCGCTCGATTTATGGACGGACCGACGACGATGACGACGCCGGTTGGTTTAATCCACGATTGATGATCATCTTCACTTCGACGCGCCGGTTTTGCTGGCGACCGGCAGCAGTCGAGTTCTCGGCGACTGATTCGGTCTTACCATAGCCCATCGGCGTGACAAAACGTCGTAGCGGAATCTTATGCTGGACGGCGAGATACTGAATCACCGATTCAGCACGCGCGCGGCTGAGGCGGAAATTCTTCGCATCGCTGCCAGTTGAATCCGTATGTCCCGCAACTTCGATCATGAAAGCTCTCGCGCCCTGTGTCTTTCCGGCGAGCTCATCGAGTTGCGTCTTTGCTTCCGGTGAAAGCACTGCACTGTTCGTACGGAAGGTGACGGCAACCGTCTCCTGCACGTCGTAGTCGTCTAACGCTGATACGCGTTCGTTAACAGCTTTCACTTCCGCGCGAGCTTCCGCAGCCACGGCGTAAAGTTCGTCCATCTGACCCGCCACACGTTCCATGTTGGCTTCGACTGGTCCTACGCGCGTGTCTGAAGTAATCGCAGCACGCATATCCGACTCGTTAAAGCGAATCTTGTCGGCCACGAGCTGGCCCTGTGCATCGCCACGACCTTCAACTTCGACAATCAGGCCCCGCAGAATGTCTGTAACCGGATATTTCTTGCCGGAACGGAGGAAACCTCCGTGGGTTTTAATACTGGTATTGTCAGTTATGAGAACCTGATAGTCTGCACGGCTCCGATCGCGAATTGTAAAGACGTCAGCATCACGGCTGATAACCACGCCTCTAAACTTCATTTTCGAGCCACTCGGAACCGAGCGAGCATTCAAACTGGGGTTTTGTGTAGTAGTAGTTGTAACCTGCCCAAAAGCCACCGGCGCTACCGACATCAAGACGGCCAGAACACAGCCCATGGCTAATGGGTGAAATCTCTTAAAGCTCATAGTTTTTGCTCCTTCAATACTCAATTAGGAATGCACAACTGCATTCCAGCAAGCGTCTTTAAGGTCGGGGCAAATTTTGGTGGGGGTAACTGAAGAAGATTAGCAAAAGCGCTCAGAAAATCAAGGCTGTTTCCAAATTAGAACAATGTGCCCTGACGTGGATTCACCGAACGCCTGCGCTTATCGTCGAAAACAGTGCGTCCGCCGACTGAACGTGATATTGCATTTTCGTGATGAATGAGTGCTTTAAAGTCGGCTTCGGGTTTGAGGTTCGTCTCGACCATGCGCACAAAGCGATCGAGACGCTTAAAGCCGTCGACTTTATCCGTATGTCCAAGCTTCGCCGCGTCCAGCGATTTGCGCAGGAAGTTTAGTGACTTGTCGTATGTCTTCAAAGGCACTGGATGAGGATGACCATCCTTCCCGCCGTGCGCAAAAGCGAAGCGTGCCGGATCGTTGAAGCGCGACGGCGCGCCGTGAACAACTTCAGCGACGAGCGCCAGGGACTGTAGCGTTCGTGGACCAAGCTTTTCGAGCAGCAGCAATTCTGCAAAGTCGTGAAGATCTTTTTCGTAGGCGACGGCGAGGACGGCGCCGAGGCGTTTCAGATCAATGTTCTTCTCATGAACGCGGTGATGCGCAGGCATACGCAGGTGGCGAAGTAGATGTTGGGCTTCGTTGAGTGTCTTTTCCGGATGCTCGTTTGCAATCTCTAGCAACGCGGTTTGCGCGCGATCGGCCCTGGCATCGACGAGGTTCATGATCGTGCCCTGATTCTCACCAAAGATTCCTGTATGCGGTTCAGCCACAAA
>DATEIS010000384.1:0-8713 GCA_035278765.1 Pyrinomonadaceae bacterium
CATACCGCTTGCCGTTCCGATAGACGTGCTGGAATTGTCCACTATCCCGCAGATACTTCCGCATGCATCACAGAAGTACTCATCTTAGTAATGAGCAGGAGTCAACCGCTTACGTCCTTTGGCGCGGCGTCTCTTCAAAACCAGGCGTCCGTTTTTGCTGGCCATTCGGGCCCGAAAGCCGTGAGTCTTTGCGCGCCGGCGGTTGTTAGGTTGGAATGTGCGCTTCGACATAGAAATGAATTCTCCTTAAAAACGAAAACGCTAAGACTAGCACGGATCTGACGGATCCGCCAAACCGGATTTGCGCGGATCAGCCCGAGTCGATTGGCTGCTCCGTTTAACAATGACGTGTACCAGAATCTTACTTCGACTGTTCAAAACTCAGATTGGACAAACGGCGATCAGAGGGATTTGTTTTATTCGCCTCTCGGCCTTGATCAGTCTGAAACTTCTATGTTAGTCTCCGCTCGCTCCGAAAGACGCCGCCCCGTAAACAATTGATAGACAAGGGCTTTAAAGCATTACTTTAACACGGTGGGGTTTTTCCACTTGCTGTGGAAAACGTTGTGGAAAACCCGCCGGCGGCTGGCTTTTGGTGTTTTGATAAGGAATAGCGGGGTAGGATAAGGTTAGAGTCCTGCGCAAGAATCGGTAAACCACGGCGTACGGTTCTATTACGCGGCTTTAGTCAAATTGACGGCCTTCCCTCGACAGGTTTTTCGATGAGCGCTACTGCAGAGACTACGAATGTTTGGGGCAGAATCCTTCACTCACTAAAAGGCCGACTAAATCAACAAACACTCGATACCTGGTTTAGCCCGATCCAATTTGAGAGCCTGGATAGTTCGCAGCACGTAATTCGTTTGCGTGCGCCAACCCAGGTCATCAAGGATACAGTCGTCACCAACTACGGTAAGGTGCTGGCCGATTCGTTGAACGAGCTTCGGCTGTCGGGTTACTCCGTTGGGTGGGTTGTAGGAAAGGTTAACGACTGGGTTCCCGGAACTCTCACGTTGCCGGCCGTCAATACTGAGCCGGAACTTACGAGCCCCGATTCTACGCCGGCTACTGTTACCGAAGTCTCCTCGGCGCCGACCGAACCTTTACTCAGTTCAAAATACACTTACGACAGTTTCGTCGTTGGCTCATGCAATCAGTTTGCACACGCTGCGTCACTCGCGGTCGCTGAAGCGCCGGGACGCACTTACAACCCGCTTTATCTCTACGGTGGTGTCGGACTCGGCAAGACTCACCTGATGCATGCATGCGGACATGCGATCAAATCCCGCAATCAACATCTCAAACTCTGCTACATCTCTTCCGAGCGTTTCATGAACGATCTGATTAACGCGATTCGTTATGATAAGACGCAGAGTTTTCGTGAGAAGTATCGTTCGGTCGATGTGCTGTTGATTGACGACGTTCAATTCATGGCGGGCAAAGAGCGCACCCAGGAAGAGTTTTTCCACACCTTCAACGCGCTTTACGATCAGCAAAAACAGATCGTGATCAGTTCTGATTGTCCACCTCGTGAAATACCGACGCTCGAGGAACGTCTTCACTCGCGTTTCGAATGGGGTTTGATTGCAGACATTGAGCCGCCTGATCTCGAAACCAAGATCGCGATCGTCAAACGAAAAGGCGATCAGATGGGAGTAACGATTCCCGACGACGTTGCGATGTTTATAGCCGGTCGAGTGAAGAGCAATATTCGTGAGTTGGAGGGATCCCTGGTTCGTTTGATTGCAATTTCTTCTCTTCGCGGAGAACCAATCTCCAAGAGTTTGGCCCAGGACGCGATTAGAAATATTGCTAAAGAAGAAGAGTCAGGCGTTATCACAATTCAGCAGATTCAAAAAGCAGTTGCACAAGCTTACAAGCTGACAAACGAAGAGTTGATTTCGAAAAACAACGCCCGTCAAATCTCACATCCTCGCCAGGTGGCAATGTATCTCTGCAAGCACCTGACAAAACATAGCTATCCGGAGATCGGTCGTGCGTTCGGCGGCAAGCATCACACAACGGTGATGCATTCGGTGGAAAAAATTGAAGCTCTCGTCACGACCGATGAAACTCTACAGAGACTCATCAGTGAACTCTCGGAATCGCTTCAAAAATAGTTTCTGACAACGCGAGTTTTGCACAGTCCCACTAAGGATGTTTTGTGGAAATATGTTAATGTTCACGTCTTCTAAAATTTTCCGAAACTGCGACTGGAGCTTTCAACAGGCTTCCACAGGGCAGGTGGCGTCGTAAGTGCTTTGATTAGTAGCATTAGGTCTTTATTCACATATCCACAGGCACCTACTACTACTACTGAAAATAAATATTAGATAATAATTCTGAAGTAGAAGAATAGCGCGGGCGGTTTGTGGATTGTTTGAAGGAGTGAATGACGATGCAATTTGTTGTGAGTAAACAGAACCTGCAAAAAGAACTTGGCTTCGTGCAAGGTGTCGTCGAAAAGAAAAACACGATACCGGTACTCTCAAATATACTCATCGAGTCTGTTGGCGAGAGTACGATCAGAATCACGGGCACGGATCTCGACGTAACAATTCGTTGCGACATGGACGCCGAAGAGATCACGACGCCGGGATCGATGTGTGTTCAGGCACGAAAACTTTTCGAAATCGCTCGTTTGCTTCCTGATGCGCCGGTGAGTTTCAAAAAGGAAGATAACGAATGGGTGACGGTGAAATGCGATCGCGCGCGATTCAAGATGGTTGGCGTAGCGCGTGATGCTTTCCCGGAAGTTCCTTCGTTCAAGTCTGCTCCGACGAAGCTTGCCGCCGGCGTTATCAAGACCTTTATCGACCGAACGATCTTTGCCATCACGCAGGAAGAATCACGATACACACTTTCCGGCGCCAAGTTTGTGTTAGACGACACAGGAGCGCGGATGGTCACGACTGATGGTCATCGCCTCGCGTATGTTGAAAAGAAAGGCCTCGAAAGAAACGGCACGAATCAAAGCATCGACACGTTGATTCCCCGTAAGACACTGGCCGAGCTCACCAAGCTGACGACTGGTTTCGATGAAGAGATCAGCTTAGGTATGGATGAAAATCACATCTATTTCCAGATTGGAGCAAGACTGTTGATTTCGCGCATGCTCTATGGACAGTTTCCAAACTATGAAATGGTGATGCCAAAGAACAACGACAAATCAGTCGAGTTCAATAGCAGTCTACTGAATCATGCAATCCGACGCGTCGCGTTGATGGCTGACGAAAGATCGCATGCGATTCGATTTCATCTCGAGCCGAATCAACTGGTGATCAGTTCTCAAAACGCTGAAGAAGGCGAAGCCAACGAAACCATCCAAACTGATTACGCCGGCGAAGAAACAGACATCGGTTTCAACGCGCAGTACTTGCAGGAATTTCTAAACGTAATCGGCGATGCAAAGATCGCGTTTGAATTCAAGGACGGAAATTCACAGGCTCAACTCAAGCCTGCGGAAAACGGCGACTACGAATATAAGTACGTCGTGATGCCGATGCGTATCTAATGGCAATCAGATTCTCCATGAAATCCTCACATTCTATAGTCTTAGTTATTCCAAAGAACCGTTAAAAAATACTTACGCCACCCTTGGCGTAAAAACTCTTGACGACATTATTCTATCGGTATAATCTGCCCAAATCGGATTACTCCACCAGGTGAGTAACCAGAAAGGGGGAAGTACGATGGAGGATTTTGGCGATGCCTTTCAGAAGGCTAAAGCGGCCAAACGGGCAACGTTAAGGGAGTTATCAAAATTCACCGGCAAGTCCATAGGTTACCTTTCGGATGTCCTGCACAAAAGAAAGGGAGCACCTGACCTGGAGACCGTTGGAAGAATTGAACAGTGTCTTGGAGTTAAAGATAACCAACTTTTGATTTTGGCTAAACAGCAGCGGTCGTCGAGATCGTCGGATCTTATACGGCGAGTCAGTCAGCGTCCAAAACTACGAGAAGCTCTCTTGAGAATTGAAAGTTTGTCCGATGATGAACTGGATGACTTGCTGAAACGAGACATTCTACGTGACGACACTTTTTTGGAAGGACTCGACTGATGGCGCGAAGTGTTGTAAGGGCCAGCCCGACGAGCGGCAACCAACTGGACCACCAGGCTTTGGCTATAGTTCGAAACTATCAGCCTTGGGTTTTGGAAAACCCAAGTCGGTTTGATGTGGAGCGGTTCTTCGAGAATGACCTTGTCTCGATAACCGGCGTCAACTTTGATTACCGGCCGCTTCGCTATGACGTTCTCGGTTATACGGATTCAGATGAAATGGTTTCCGTCGTATCGGCGAGTTTGGCTGAAGAAGAGTCAAACCTTTTCCGCGCTACGGTAGCGCATGAAATCGGCCATGCGATTTTGCACGTGCCGCAGTTTCGAAGGAAAAAGCAGCTTCTGAGATTCGTCGACAACGATGATATGGATGTAGGCCTGCGAATGTATCGCGAGGACGAAATTCCGCTTTATGAAAACCCGGAGTGGCAGGCTTGGCGGTTTGCAAAGGCTCTGCTGATGCCAGTTCCAGCGGTAGTCAAAGCCTGCCAATTGAATTACTCAATTGAGGAAATGAGTATTGACTTCGGGGTTAGCGTAAAGTTCACCAGGTCCAGGTTGAAGGAGCTGAAGCTTATTGCTCATTCACGAGCGTAGGTATAACTACGTTCACAGATGGAGTGGAGTGTCGAAGGTTTGATTTGTTAGAGAAATGCGGGTAGCCGTTAGAGACTACCCGCGCTAGCAGTGTTAGACCGATGTTTGTGGTGGACATCGGCTAGCTGTCATACGCATCTGCGATGACTATTCTGCTCGGCCTCTGCGTTCTTTCCCGTGCACAGAGGTTCCGAGCATACACCCAAGGGATGTGTCGAAACAAGGCTGCGATTCGCCTTAGGGAGGCACTATGTTGAAGACCATTGTGAGGGTCTTCGCTCGTTTTGCACAGCTTGGTGGTATGGCCGGCACGGCAGTCTTTTTGGTTGAGGGTGAGTTCCTAAAGGCCGTGCAATGCACGACAACTGCAGGGCTATGTGTTTTACTCACCGCTATTGCACAAAAGGTCGCTAATTCTCGAGGCGGAAAGCCTTCAGAATAGGGCCAGTAACTCTTGCTTTAGAGCTGTAAACTGACGGCGAAATTACCCATCGGGCGGCCAGAACCTTTGGTCGCCCATCTTTCTAACAACGCGTTAAGTCGCAGTAACGATCCTGCATGCTGCTGCTCGTTCGGACCATCACCGCTATCGCAACGAATGCGCGATCTTTAAGAGGAGCAAGATTTTGAGGACGGAAAATACTGTATTGACAAGGCCCAATCGTTAACAGATACTTCGCCCCTCGAAAATCTTTACCATCTTGTTTTTGATTTTACGGAGGAAGTAATGGCAGACCCGAAAACTAAAGCGGTTCAGCTCAACACGGAAGGTCTTTTCAAACTTCTTGGAGGCAGTTCGTCTGATCGACTGCGATTCTGGGAGATCTTTAAAGGCATCACAACGCCAGTGGAATTGAGACTCATCAATTCGCAGCTCGACCATTTGGCGGCTTCAGTTAAGGCTGTTGAAGCGCAAACCAAGGCTTTGAAGGCGACGGCACAATCAATCGCGAAGCGAGGTTAGCGAATCGATGGGCCAACCTGCCGTCCGCACTTTCAATCATGTCGCATCTCTCCAGGGGCCCTAGTATATGCGTTGTTGGTTTGGGCCCTGAAGATGCGCTCTCATTGGTTTTAAGAAAAGCCTTCGACGAAGTACTTTTCTTCCCCGACACAACCTTACCTCCTATAAAAGCCGATATTGCGGTCGGCATTTATGCCGGCAGCAATGAAGGTTTGCAGTCGTTTATAAAGTGGGCGTACGAGGCTGAAGTCCCGGCGTTGAATGTCGAAATCCGAAACGACGCTGACGTCATTGGTCCGCTAACGCTTTCTGACAGGCCGGGGTGTGGGTGGTGTGCATTTGAACGATTAACTGCTGCCTCAGTAACACACGACGCAGCACAGTCCTCGACCACGAACCTGGACAGAACCGGGCCACTCCTCGTGCGTGAGCTGAAGGCGATTATCGCTGATCCCCAACACTCACAACTGTTGGACCACGCACTCTTCGTCGATCTGGAAACTCTCGACGAATCGCTTCACACGATCATCCCTCTAGCGCGTTGTTCAGTTTGCGGTGGTGCTGCGGCTTTTTCATCCATAGCTCAGGAACAGTTGTCTCTGTCGCCGGAAGATCCTCCCGAAGTTGTGCTGGGAGCACTAGCAGGCTGGGTCGATTCTCGAACAGGCGTAATAAGCGATCTGTTTATCGAACCTCCGGAGATCGATTTGCCGATTATCGCGACCGCGGCGCCGCCACACGTGATTGAAAAAGATGGCTCCTTGCGACGTTTGCCACTTGGTTGGGGCAAAGGTCTTACGATTTCAGGAGCAGTACTCTCAGCAGTTGGTGAAGCAATCGAAAGGTATTCGGCCTCAATAGTTGAGGCCGAAAGGATCGTTTGGAAACGTCCTCGGGAACTAGATGGCGAATTCCTGGATCCACGATTGTGTGGTTTATACAGCGACGAGCAATACGGGCGTCGAGATTTTCCATACGTTCCGTTTGATGCCGAGATTGAGCATCCATGGGTGCACGGCAGTTGGGCGTCGAACGGGCAACCGGTTTGGATACCGGCGGTCTTTACCTTTTTGACAGTTGAGCTGCGACAGGAGCAATCGATTTGTCAGGGAACTTCAAACGGTCTGGCTGCTTCAACTGATAAAGATGATGCGTCGCTGAGAGCAATACTGGAATTAGTAGAACGCGACGCGTTTATGGCTACCTGGCTCACGGGATGTTGCGCACAACGCATCGAACTCGACGACTCCTTAGATCCACTCTTGCACGAGGTGCTTAAAGGCCTCGAAGGATTAGGCGCAAACGTGGAGGTATATACGTTGCCGACAAGCGGGATCGGTACAACTGTTCTCTGCCTCGCATTCGGGGATGGCGAGAATTATCCCGGAGTTACTTTTGGACTCGGTTGTGACCTCGAACCACGCGCGGCTTTGAAGCAAGCAGTGCTTGAGTTAGGTCAAACTGGTCCATACCTGCGACGCATGATGCAGTCAAAAGTTTTGACGACACCGGCAGATCCGACTGCGGTCCGAGAGATGCTCGATCATGCGGCCTACTACTTCCCGCAAGAACGTGCGTCTGCATTCGATCGACTGCGGAGTAACAAAGAGTCAGCACGTTTAAGCGATCTGAAAGTGAATCGCTCATTGCAGGATTGTGTGGCAGCTTTAACCAAAGCCAGCGTACGTGTGGCATTAATCGACGTCACCTCAGCCGATGTTGCAACAGGACCATTTCGTGTCGTGCGAGCTGTGAGTCCGGACCTGCAACCGATCTGGTACGGCTACGGAATGGAGCGCTCTCCAGTTGAACGCATCCGCAAGATGAAACTCGCCTCCGACGTTCCCGCAATCAACCCTATCTGGTAACAATAGCTTTTGCACTTAAATTGGTGCTTGGAAGAAGTCAGTACCGTAACGCGGTAGCGTCGGGTCGATCTCGTCATGATCTACCTCAGATACTTATACTCCACCGACCCGACGCTACCGCGTTACGGTACTGACCTCATCCAAGCACAAGTCCGGCGTTTGAAGCAAAGCTGGTGAAAATACATGTGTTAGTATCGCTTGATGCTGCTCGCTGCAATTGAAGCGACTAATTTTCGAAATCTGAGTGGGAAAATCGAGTGGGGCCCGCGGCTGAATATCCTCTACGGAAACAACGGTCACGGTAAAACGAATTGGCTGGAGGCGATCTATCTGTTAGCCAGGACCAAGTCGTTTCGCACGCAGCGTCTTCAGGAGGCAATTAGATTTAACGAAGAACTCGCGGTTATCAGAGGCAAAGTCACCACGGGCTCAGAACTTGAACGCGATCTACAAGTCAGTCTTCACGACAACTCCAAAACGATCTTCGTCAACTCCAAACGAGAAACTCTCGCAAGGTATCTCACTCAACTACAGGTCTTCTCCTTCACGGCCGCAGACCTCGACGTCGTCCGCGGTATGCCCGAAGCTCGCCGGCGTTTTCTCGATCGCGGCGTTTCATCACTGAGGCCCGCATACCTCAAAACGCTCGCCGACTACAACAAGGTCATCAAACAGAAAAATCGCGTCCTGCAACTCGCTAACGAAAACGATCTTGGTCCAAATCGAGTGGAAGATCTGCTGGCGCCATGGAACGACCAGTTGGTCCGTCTGGGCTTTCTGATACATCAGGCACGTGAAGAATATGTCGCCGGATTGAACACCACACTCGAACGGCAATTGTTTGAACGTCGGGAAGTTACCACGCGCTATGTTTCGTCACTTGAGAACAAAGGAGACCTGAGTGATTACGAGTCGTTGCTCCGCGCCAGAATCCAGTTGCGAATGGCCGCGGAAGTCGCTGCCGGTCACTCGCTTGTTGGTCCGCACAGAGACGATTTGGAGATTCATTTGGACGGCCGGGAAATCCGCATTTACGGAAGCTCCGGACAGCAACGTAGCGCATTGTTATTATTAGACTTAGCGGCGATTTCATTGTATAATTCAGGCTCGAATGACCATCCGGTTTTCCTCATTGACGATGTCGACGCGGAGCTGGATGAGGGAAGGATAAGTCACCTTCTTGAATACCTTGAAAATCGCACACAAACCTTCATTACAACCTCA
>DATEIS010000385.1:0-11826 GCA_035278765.1 Pyrinomonadaceae bacterium
CGCTGGTGGTTTCTGCAACAGGTGAACAACCTCGGCCTCACGGTGTGGTTCCAACCCGATCTGCGCGTTCAGCGACAGAGTCAGGACACGGGTAAAACGATGCAGTTTCTCAACGTTGCCGAGGAGTCGATGGTCATCCAGCGAGGCGACGTGATCCACATCGATTGCGGTTTGAACTACATGGGTCTGAGCACCGACTGGCAAAAGATGGCCTACGTATTACGTCCCGGTGAAAAGGATGCGCCCGAGGGATTGAAGAAAGCGCTCACAAATACGAATCGTCTTCAGGATGCTTTGTTCACTCACATCAAACCCGGCGCAAAGGGTTTTGAGGTTTATGACGCGACGATGGCTGACATGAAAACTGCGGGCATCGAAGCGATGATCTATTCACACTCAGTCGGCAACCAGGGACACGCCCTCGGCGCCAGCATCGACTTTCGACGCCCGACACAAGGAGCACCCGCCGAACCACCATTTCGCGAAGGCTCGTATACATCGATCGAACTAAACACGAGCACACCCGTGCCGGAGTGGGCCGGACAGAAAGTCACGATCATGATGGAAGACGATGCTTACTTAACCAGGGAAGGAATGAAGTGGTTCCGCCCACGCCAAACAGCGTTCTACTTGATCCGCTGAACTCTCGTGTTCAGGTAAGTGCCTGATTGACATCGCTTAATGAAGCGATTACGCTGCCCGTGCCTCTCACTGTTCGGTTCTGTCCTGAAGTCAAAGGCAGGCCATTTCAACTGATGAACTTTGTCTTCCCAGAGACGTGACTTCAGGATTGAAATTCCCAGATGAAGAAAAGAGAGCCGCCAAATGAGGAAGCTTTCGACAAGTTACTGCTCTGGTTGGATCCTGATCGCGACAAGGCAGCAAAGAAATACCAGACAATCCAGCTTCGCCTGATCAGGATCTTCACCACCAAAGGTTGTTGTAATCCGGAAGACCTCGCCGACGAAACCTTCAATGTAGCAGCACTCAAAATCGACTGGCTTCTCGAGAACTACGTCGGGGATCCGGCCCTTTATTTGTACGCGATTGCCAAGAGGATTTTCCTCGAACAAAAACCGAAGCCCGTCCCTCCACGTCCGCCCACTCCCGACCCAGACGAATTGGAACGAAGATCACGTTGTCTTGATCGCTGTCTCGAACAGGTCTGTACGCCTGAAGAACGGCGTTTGGTGCTTCGATATCACGAGAAGGATGGAGGACAGGAAAGGATTCAGGCCCGACGGGAACTTGCCGGGGAATTGGGACTAACCATGAACGCACTTAGAATAAAGGTGCATCATATCCATGCACGTCTTCGGCCCTGTATTAAGGAATGTTTGCGACTTTGGGAGGAGTGAAACGCTTTGGCCACTGGGCACATAGTCAATGAAGGGTCTCCCCGGCGGCCGGAAAGTAGTTGTTCTGATGGCGCTTAACAATAATGACCAAACACGAATCAGGGAATATCTTCTAGGCAAGCTCAATGACGACGAGCAACAGAAGATAGAAGAGCGGCTGATGGTTGAAGACGACCTGTTTCAGGAGTTCGAGATCTCAAAGGGCGAACTTGTCGAAGAGTACCGTGCGAATGAACTCAGTCGGGATGAACAGCAGTGGTTTGAGCGTAATTTTCTGGCCTCGCCTGAAGGAAAAGAATCGTACGCGCAGGCGATTACCCTCGATCACCTCAAACGTCCGGCGCCAAAACCACCCCGTCCTCGCACGTTTTGGGAGAAACTAAATGATCTCTTAAAACAACCCTGGGTAGTTGCAACTGTAGCCACCACTGCGGGGATCGTGATAGTCGCGGCTATATTCTTATCTCGTCAGACAGGCCAAACAGAAATTGGTCCTACGCTTGCCAGCACCCTCATAAATCGCGAGAAGGGAATTCTACCGACAAAAATCAGCATACCTTCCAATGCCAGTGAGATGAAATTCCGGCTGGTACTACCCCCTGAAATGTCGCCGGGTGCAAATTATCGCGCTGAATTAGACAACAGGAACGAGGTTAAGCCGGTTAAAGTTGTGGAGCATGATCGTGAGGGCGTCTGGGTCGTGATTCCCGTAACTCAACTGCCGCGGGGAGAGTATTCTTTGAAGCTTGTGACAATCGAGCCCGATGGGAGGGAACGCCCAATTCCCGGGGACTATCTTTTTAACGTCGACTAGCTATTGGTTCAATCCGATTCTTGAACGGCGGTAGCGTAAGAACCCATATCCGAGAGCTGACAGCAGAAAAATCAAACCCACACCCGCAACCAACTGTTGATATCTAGAGCGCACGACCGGTTGCTCTGCTCTGATCGTCAGATCGTAATCACCCTGAAACGTAAATCCCGCCCAGTAATATGGAGAACTCCATTCTGGTTGTGACCTGATCTCATTCTGTGCTTCGCGCAGGGCGGCTGCCGGTCCCATACCGCGCTGCAGCATGTTGGTGTAGAAATACTTCATCAACTCAGCAGTCGCACGATCATCAACTTGCCACAAACTCGCGACGACGCCGGAAGCTCCTGCATACATGAATCCACGTGTCAGCCCAATCAAACCTTCACCACGAAGATTCTGGCCCAAAGCGGTATGACAAGCACTCAACACGACCAGATCAACCGGGGCTCGGAGTCTATAGATATCAGCCAGACTTACAAAACCGTCGATCGGGCGTGAGTTCCCATCAACCTGTGACAGCACTAAACCGGATAACTCGGGCTGCTGGTCGTCGAGTACACCGTGTGTAACGACGTGTAGAATTCGAAACTGGCTTAAATCGACGCTCAGGAATTTGTAGCGAGTAGCATCGTATTCCGAGTAAAACGTGGAGTCGTTGCCGGCCGCATCTCCTATCGCCCGAAGCTCACGTTGAGCGTAAAAGAGACGAGGGAGGTCGCGGAATCTTGAAGTTTGTTTGGACCTTGCTTCCGAAGAATTTGTCTCAGATTTCGTTGGCTGTGGGGAGTAGTCTGATGAAAAGACAGCGTCACCAAATCCTACCAGCAGCTTAGAGCCCTGGTGCCGATTCATTCTTTCACGCCGCACGATCGCGAGAGCGGAAGCGGAAGGCGCGTCCACAATGTCGAACCTGGAGATCATCGGCTCTTGCGCATTCGCCGAGGCTTTTAGAATCTGGAAAGGAACATATTGCAGGATGCCATCGGCAACAACGATCAAACGTTGGGTCTGTAGTTTTGCCGATACCGGCTCGACAACCAGACGGCTGACTTGATCGATGGCGGATTGTAATTGGGTTTGTTCGGATTCGTTTTTCGGCGGAGTCTTGAGGCGATCAATCAGTTGATTGGCCGCATCTTCAATAGATTTCTTATCAGGCAATTCGTAGGTATTCAGTCCATCTTTTGTAACCACCCACGCAAAACTCTTCCCGGTGCCGAGAGAATAAGAAAGTAGCGACGTATCTGCGTCTGTTATCTCTGTCCGGATACGCTCATAACTTAGTGGGGTGGGTCGCAGCAGATCCTTAAATCTCTCATCGCTCTTGATTCGGGCCTCGAGTGTTTCGAGCTGTGTTCGAACTTCTCGTAATTTCTGCTCGACGTCCGCTTTTTCTTTTTCTGTGCCTCCGTGGCTGAGCAACCTCATTCTGTCGTCAACGAACTTCATTTCTGCTTGCTGTAGTTTTTCCTCCTCAACCAGCAACGTGGGGTCGCTGGGCTTTCGCAGTTCTCGTTGATAACCAGACAGCGAATCGAGCAGGGACCGGGCGCGACCAGATTCCGCAGCTTCAAACGCTGCTACTGCGTATTGCTGACTACGATCTCGCGTGTAACGCGTCATCAACCATTCCACGTAAGTTTCGTAACGATCGTGAACAGAAGCAAGAAACGAGCTCCGTAGATCTTTACTCGAAGCGTTCTCACGCAGGCGTTCCGTTAAATCAATTGAACGACGAAGATGTTCCGCTGCTTTATCAAGCTGGCCTTGCTGTAGCGCGAGCTTGCCCAGTCCGAAGCGCGATGCCGCTTCGTTGGCGTAGTCGGAGTTCCTGGTAAAGAAAGCCAACGCCTTCTGGTAGCCGGCGCCGGCGCTCGCGAGGTTTCCCAGCAGATGTTCGGTCTGACCCAGGTAAAGTTCGGCGCGCGCGCGTGGTCGCTCACTCTTGCTTTTAATGAAGTAAGAGATAGCATTTAGAAACTCGCCTCGTGCTGATTCATATGAGCCGGCTTGAAGCAACACGGTTCCGAGATTCTCGTGGCACATTCCGATTGTCAGAGCATTGTCAGTCACGAGGGCAGCAGCCAGGCATTGCTCCATTTGTTGTTGCGCTTCGTCAAACCTTCGCAAACTTGCCAGAACGCGTCCGACTTGTTTACCGGCTGTAGCTCCTCCTTTCACGTCGTGAGCGACATCGCGGAAAAGCCACAGCGATTCACGGAAATAGCTGAGTGCTATCTCCAACTGGCCGTAAGCTTCGTAAATCTCGCCGAAACTGTTCACGATTTTCGCGGCGATATACGGTTCTGATTCCCTCTCGACAATTAATTTGTCCGCCTCGTCGAGCAGTGCCAGGGCGTCTTGAAATTGCCCATGCCGAATGGCGAGAAAATTCTGATCGGTGAGCGCGGTTGCGAGCTCAACCGGGTCAGCGAGCTCACGCCAAATAGCTTCAGAATTCTTAAACGCGACTGAAGCTTCTGCAGGCCGGTTGGCCATCATCAACAGATCCCCCTGCATTACCAGCGACAGCCCTTCGCCACGCTTATCCTGGACTTCCTGGAAGACTTGCAATGCCTGGTCATTACTGCCGGCAGCATCGTCACGTTTATCTAACTCGAAATAAGCTTCCGCAAGTCGGAGGTGACTCCAAGCTTCGCCGTTGCGGTATCCCAGTTCACGGCTGCGAGACAGAGCTTCGCCGGCAAGTGACTTTGCAATCGGGCTTTCAGTGCGATCGATGTGAACGCGTGCGGCGAGAAGGAGCGTATCGACTAATAGTGTCCCTTCGCCGCCGCTGTTTATAGTGCGGGCGATCTCGAGAGATCTTTGCGATTCCGTGAGAGCGGAGTCAAATTCACACAGTTTGAGGTATTGCCTGGTGATCTGATTACTCAGTTGGACGACCGCGATGCGATCGTCCCGTGACTGAGGTTGTTCTCGCTCTGAGAGTAATTGCGCCAGTTTTTCACGGCGAGCTTTTACCGTGACGAAGTTCTTCGCCAGCTCGTCCGAGCCTTGTGCCGGGACAGACAAGTCAGAGACACTGCCAAGTACCACAAGGCTACAGAAGAAGAGTCGAAAAGCCGTGTTCATGGTTATCTGCTGTCTGCTTGTTCAAGCTCTGGCTCTATTTGCTCGGAGACGGCTTCCTCCCGATAACTTTCTTTCGTTTCACTGCAACCGTTGTTACCGTTAACTTCCTTTTTCTTGATCACGTCCGCTACAAACTCACAAATGTTCCATCCAAGATAAGAAACGCCGGTCGTAAAGGAAGTCTCGTGGATTTCTTCGCCCTCCTGGTTGATATTGGGCCTTCGCGGACAATCCGAAGGAGACAGATAATTACGGCGGGGATAATTCTTAACGTTGGACCACACCTCAGGATCACCACCACCGCCAGTGGACTCCGTCTTCTGGAGATACTCTGTTGTCAAAACAACGGTGGGTTTCCTGTAAGTTTCGCGAACCATGCCCAAAGCAAGACTCTCGCCTGCGCCGCGCATGTAAAAATCCCGATCTGATCGTCGCACTTTTCTGAGAGTCGCGCGGTAAAAATATTTAAGAAAATCAGCCCACCCTGAATTTTTGACGAAGCGGTAACCGCTATAGGTTTCAAATGCGGTTACCACCACATGTTCATTTCCTTCTTTGTAGAAGGTATAGGGTTCCGTCGGCCGACTCCATGGGAAATAGATTGAAAGACCGTGTGAGTATTGTAGCTCAGAGCCAATGTAATAAGAGTAGGGCACCATTTCCTCGACTCTGTCCATGACATTCGTGCAACACTCGATAAGCTTTTTGAGTTTTATCACAAGGCAGGTTTCACGAAGGTCCGTTTCACGAATGCAAGGTTCTAGAATGCCGTGGCCTCGCTGAATAGTCACTAAACGATTTATCAGATCATTTTGCACCAATACGGCTTCGTTGCACTTTTTGAGAAGTCGTTCGCAGAAGTCGTAGACATCGACAAAAGTCTCACCCCAGAAAGTTTGAGCCTCCAATCGTGCGAGCCTCACCGCATCACATATGACGGGATATCTCACTACTTTTTGCTCTTTGTCTTGCAGGTCTCTCTGGTCAGGAGCAGGAACGAAATCGATTGCCCCTTTCAGTTCTTTGCTGAGCTCTGTAATTGCGTCAGTTACGTTCTCGGCGTCGTCCAACCTGCTAAGATCGCACACAGATTGCTCTGACGAACGGTCCATTACCGAGAAATCGATCAAGTGACGCGCGCAGGCTTCCAGGAGCTGCTTACAAATCTTGGAAGGCGAGTCGTCGAGGTTATCGGCCAGGGCTTGAATGATCTTGTCATATGGCCACCCATAGGCAAGCACTAAGCCCTGCGATCCAATCATGTGTTCGACGTGATCCTTCACTTCATAGGCGGTTTCGATGCCATTCATCGCGCAGTTTTGGAATGCCAGAATGTCCAGTTTGCGTTTATCACCCCCGAAGTGCGGTAGCAGTACTTCCGGGAGGTCCTTCATGCTTAACGAACTGAGGGGATTCTCTCGGACCAAAAATGTATTACCAGCCACTACGGGACCGTGGCCGTAAAGAATGAGCATGTAGCGATCTGAGGGACCCTGGTCCTTTGCCCACCATATAAAACGCTTCAATCCTTTGGCGACATCCGTCCGTGTCATAGACGGCGCTGCTGATGTGTTTTCGTGAGAGGAAATGACACCGTTACAGAAATCGGGCGCTTGTATGCCGTGTCCTCGATCCTCGGCGAGAATAAGATCGTTGTAGATTTCCCAATTCACTGTATCGTCGTTCGGGAACCATTTGCCGTTGACCGCAAGGTAACGAGAGCCTTTCGGCCAGGGGGTGTTGGAGTCAAAACAGGCGAGTACGCGAATTTCTTTTTTGTCGTAGTTGACCGCTTCCAACTGCTGTAACACGGTTATGCAGTTAGCCGTTAAGTTGTTGTCACCGGCCAGGTAGACCATGACGGTCCATTTGACCTTCTTTTTCTCTTTCAACTTTGCAAGCCTGCTTCTACTCTGTCCTGCGCTTTCATCTCCATTGCTTTTTATATTTTCCATGGGTGTTCTCCGCTCTAAAAAGTGGCTGGTTGTTTACAACAACGATGGAAATAACGGGGGAAACATTTCCGTTGTCATAAACAACCGTCGTTGACCGAAGGTTACTGAGGTGGATCCTCATCTTTTGGTTCCGATCACCTCCGCGACCAGGCCACGGATGTTCCAATCGATGAAACGGATTTGTTTTCCAAAGAGTATGCGGGCCGAAGACGAAGCATTTCGGCGCCAGGTTTTGAGCGTGGGTTGGGAAAGAAACTTCAGGCGGCTTCTATTCTAAATAGAGCTCGATGTCAATGTTTTGACGTTCGTAGATGGGGTGAGTGCTGATTTTTCTGGAGGCTTATACGCACAGTCAGCTGCTTGGACACTATTCGTGTCCAAGCATCACATCGTGACTTGAGACAGACCTACACCATGTTCGGCTCGTCTTCAAACGTGATGTCGCCACGTTCGTCGACGTGAAAGACGTAGCTTTCCTTCTGATCTTCTTTGCCGCTGTGCGTCGCGACCAGGACCCGATTACCGTCTGTTCGCACGTGAACAATTCCAAAAGCTGATTTCGAATAGGCGTTGTAGCCTTCGTACAGCTGTTTACCATCCTTTGCCGCTACCACTTTGTTAAGACCCGGATAGCGCCTGAAGAATGCCACCATCTCGGTGACGTATACGAGGGGCTTAGCAACCGTCGCCCGCGAATAACGTCCCAACGCGCCCATCAGTCCGGAGCGCGGATGAATATACTCCTTCGCCGAATTCTCATCGCCGGAAGATACGATACTCACCACTGCCCTGATCGACTCCAGAATGCGCGGACTAAAATCTGATGAACCATGATGAGGAACTTTCAACACCTCTGCCGCCAAAGAAATGTTGTCTGCGCGTGCGCGTTGCAATAACGCCTCTTCCGACTCTTCGTTCAAATCGGCGCCAAACAAGAGACGCACGTTTCCATAAGTCAGTTTCAAAACGATCGAGTGTCCGTTCACCGTGTGTGAATCAGAAACACTCGACGATCCAGGCTTCTTGAAAAAGCGTAATGCAGGCTTACCATTGATAGTCTCTGTGATTGGACCAAGCACTTGCACCTTGATGTCTTCGTTCGCGAGGAAGTCGAACTTCGCATCGTCGCCAAACTCCATACGTTCGATCGACGGCTTTTGGCCTGCCTTGTTCTTGAGTTTGAGCAGGGCCTTTTTCCATGCTCGAAACTTCGTGTTCATACGACTGTCCGGCACTGTCGTGAGATCGTCTTCGAGCTCCGTCGCATACGTCTTGCCATCCTGCTTCACATTCTTTCCGAACGCCGTTGCGCCGGAGGCATTCTCGACTTTCACCAGACCATTATGAAAAACACGGTCGGCAGTGATCATTGGATCGCCATTGGAGTTGCGCGTTGAATCAAGCAGATGAGTCAAACCCATGAAGTGATCGGCATCGCCGTGCGTCACAATAACAGCAGCGCAATGAAGCGGTTTAGTTCGGAGCACGTGTGAGTATGCGACGTTTACGTAGCGCCGCATATGCTCTTCTTCACCGCCGTCGATAAACAGGATCTGTCCTTTGGGAGTTTCGACAATTGCGCCATCGCCCTGGCCTATATCGACAAATCTCGCCTTCAGTACTGAGCCGTCTCTGAATATCGTCTTTTTGGGTAGCAGGCCTTCATACTTCACGGTTTTGTACTTGCCTTCGACCCACTCGCGTTGCTGAAACTCGACCACAAACTGGTCATCCTGTTTGCCGGTGATTCTCACCTGGTCTCCCCAGAAGAGAACGATTCTTCTGAGCGCCTTGCCTGCCAACTTACCGGAACTGTCACGGTTGTAAACCGGAATGCGAATGATGTCGTTGTCAAGAAATCGGGTTTCGGTTGCCATTGGTGTTCTCCGTTTAGTTGTTTTCACTCTGGTGGCTTGCGCGCTATCACGGTGGTTACTGTAAGTGTTGTAAGGCGATCACGCAGAGTCACGACCTCGCCTTTCCGCACTCGTCTCGTATACCCCGCAATCTTCCACCACGACTGCGCCCATTTGTCATTCGCCTCATGATGCGCCACGTTGATCGTTTGCGGCATTTCAAGGAACAGCAGACGCTCGCCTGGTCCAAGTTCGTCGCGTAGCAGAGTGAGCTGCTTTGCGAAATTTTCGTATTGCATCTGCAAAAGTTGTCGAGACGAAGCGAGGCATTGAGTTTCGGAGGGCCTTCGTTAAATTTCTTAATTTGATCGGCGGCTGCATCCTGAAACGCTTGATCGAAGATTGACTTCGGCAGCTTTGACGCAGCAAAGCAACAGAAATAGTTATCGAGATCGAACGCACTACGACCATGAGCATTCTCATGCGTGGAAGATCCTTTAAGTTGAATTGATTTGTGTCTGGATTAAAATCCCAGACCCTTCAGATCTTATGGAGTTAGAGGGAAAAACATTTCCGTTTAATCGATCCGGACGCGATCACTCTTGCTGCGTCCAAAAGTTTCCGGGTGGTACATCTCTTCGGCCTTGGCAGGTGGGACCACGAAAACGCCGGGGGTGGTGGCGCGAGCGACGTAACTGTAGTTGTAAACACCGCCCCACAACAACGTGGTGAAAGCTTCGGAACGTTCGTCACGAAGATTTTGATGATCGAACCAAACGCTACGCCAGAGCCACCAACTAGAGCCTTGTGCATCGTCGTCTTTCTTGTCGTCTGGAACTTGCTCAGTCGTCGCCAACTCCGGATTCAGTGTTTCAAAGCCCGCCGGTAAAGAATCGACTAACGCCACATGATACCGGCGCGTTGGCGCCGCCATCGTCACACGCACGCGAACGCGCGCACCGGCTTTGATATGCCACGTGCCGTCAGCCTCGCGCCGGACGTCTTCCGGATTATCGACGGCTTCGTATGTGCGCTCTACAGCAAAACCATAATCAGCACTCCCAAGATCAAAATTGCGCGGCGCGTAATTCATCGCCAAACGATAATAGAGCCGGCCTTCACCGCTTTTGTTGATTACGAGGTTTTGAACAGAATCAGTATCAGCCAGATACCGCATCGGAACATTTACTCGTTGCCGATCAACCGACCGTCCCTTGAATGATTGTTCGCCAGCGTATGTGTTGCCAAGCCACACGCGCGCGACGAAGTCCGGTGTGACCTTTTCATAAGTCTTGAAATAACGATCGAGGGCGAGGAGAACAAAGACGTTGTCCTGCGTGCTCGACCACCGTCCCTGTGTGCGATTGGCTAACAACCCGCGCACGATCTTCGGAATCAGATCGTTAGCTGGTTGATCGGCGATTAGGGCTTCAAGAACAACTGCATCGGCACGTCGATCTGAATTGAGTACCAGATGATCGTCGTCTCGGTAGGAACAAACAAAGTGTGCGGCGCCGGCAGTTTCGGTGACGCGGTTTTGAAGGTTCAGACGAAGCCGTTCCACTTCGTTTCGCGAAGCGTCATCACCTGTTAGGACAAAAAGTAACCAGCCAATCGTTTCGAGGGAAAGGTTTTCGAGCCGCAAGGTAGATAGGAATTTGCGAGCCTCTTTCGTATCCCGCTGGCCCATCTGTGCCTGCACGTAAAGCGCATAGGCTCTTAATGCTCGCTTTGCGTCCACACCGTAATCAGCCGGAATTCGAAACTCTATATTTCGAACGTAGTTCAGCGACCGGTCATACATCACCGGCGGAACGTGAAAACCTTTTTGACGCGCGCGAGCGAGCGCATGAGCGACGTGAATACTCAAGAACGGCCACGCCTTGTCGCCACGTTTCCAGAAGCCAAAACCACCGTCATCGTTTTGCATTCCCTCAAGACGCTTCAGGTCGCGAGTTACAGCGGCTTCGATCTCGGCTTGGGACGGCACACCTTTGGCATTGAACGCATGAAGGACATCGCGCAACGCTGCTATCGAGAGAATGCGCGACGCGAGTTGTTCAGAACATTCGTATGGATAGTTCTGAAGATATAAGAAGGCGTCGGTCAGTTGTTGTAACTGGGTTGACGAAGCTTCAATTTCGAGTCCGCCGAATTCTTTGAAGACTGCGGATGGAGCTTTCACAGGTTGGCTGATTGCGCCTTGATCGATTTCTCCGTAAGTTGCAAATGCTTCGGTTGTTGCAGGAGTCCAAACCGGTAGAGAGACTTCGGTCGCGTCGGACCAACGACCTGAGACAGCAGCAACCTGGAACCGCGCCGTTCCCGCCGTTGCAGTTGAAACGGGAATGCGAACCTCAACGCGATCATTCGCCGGAACTGTCACACGCCGGCCTGCCACCGGCGTTGATGATTCGCTCATTCGGGCGTTACTGGCACGCAGCGCCAGCTCAACTGACATCGCGGTGTCTGTTTGGTTTTGGACCACGACCGGAAACTCAAACGCGTCTCCAAAATTCAAAAAGCGCGGCGCAGAAGCTCGCACCATCAACGGCACTCGTGCCGTGATCGACGACTCCCCCGAACCAAACAGTTTGCCACCGGCAACAGCCACCGCCATGACTCGATAGCGCGTAAGGTTGTCGGGCAGCTTCACCTTTACTTCCGCACGTCCGTTTGCATCTGTGGGAACTGAAGGTGCAAAAACTGCAAGAGCATTGAAGTTCTGCCGGATACGGATCGGATCC
>DATEIS010000386.1:0-4342 GCA_035278765.1 Pyrinomonadaceae bacterium
CGTCACCAACATCGATCGCGAGCACATGGACTACTACCACGACATGGACGACGTGCGTGCGTGCTTCGCGAGTTTCGTGAACAAAGTGCCGTTCTACGGCTCGTCGGTTTTGTGTCTCGACGATCCAAACGTACAGGCGATTATTCCGCTGTTAGAACGCCGCCGACTTACTTACGGCTTTAGCGCACAGGCAGACGTTTCAGCTCACGGGATCAAGCACGATAACAACTTCGGATCGTCGTTCACAGTCTGGCGCGGAACAGACGTGATGGGCGAGATGATCCTGCGCGTGCCCGGCATGCACAACGTCTACAACGCGTTGGCTGCGATAGCGGTTGGATTTGAGTTGGAAGTGGCTTTTGAAAAGATTGTTGAAGGTTTGCACAGTTTTACGGGTGCGGGACGAAGATTCCAGGCAAAGGGTGAAGTCGACGGTGTGCTGGTGGTTGATGATTACGGACATCATCCCACGGAGATCAGGGCCACACTCGCTGCCGCAAAGCTCGGTTCGGGCGGCAGGCGAATCGTTGTTCTCTTCCAGCCGCATCGTTACACGAGAACACACGATCTGATGCAGGAGTTTGCGCGTTCATTTAATAACGCGGACGTGCTGTTCATCACAGACATCTACGCGGCGAGTGAGGATCCCATCGAAGGAGTAACGGCCGAAGCTTTGACTGCCGCGATCAAACGTTTCGGTCACAAGGATGTGAATCACGTTGGACCACTGGAAAACGCCGCCGCCGCTCTGCGCGAAACGGTCCAACCTGGCGATCTGGTGCTGACGCTCGGCGCCGGCACTGTAAGTCGCGTTAGTGAGCAATTGTTGGGTTTGTTGAAAGAGAAGACAGTTGGACAAGGATCAAACGGATAAACGGGATCGGGCAATTGAAGAAATTGCAGCGCGATTAGGAATTCGTGCAGAGCGTGGAAAACGTTTTGCTGATTTAACGAGCCTGAGGGTCGGCGGCGCCATCGATTGGGTGATCACTCCAGACACCGAAGAGCAGGCCGCCGCAATTGTTTACGAACTCGAGAAGGCCGAGATCGGCTGGAGACCATTGGGTTCAGGCAGCAACGTTCTCGCAGATGACGGTGACCATCACTACGTGGTTTTGAACTTGAGCAACATGAAGGGTGAAGTTCACATCGACGGCGATCTTGTTTCGGTCAGCGCAGGCTATTCGCTGCCGCGACTCTGCATTGATGTGTCGCGTGCTGGACTGTCCGGAATCGAAGGGCTCGGCGGAATTCCGGGAACTGTCGGTGGCGCACTCTGGATGAACGCCGGTGCTTACGATCATGAAATCGGCACGGTGACTGAAAAGGTGCGAGTCGCTCGTGAGGGAAAGGTTGTGGAAGTTCCCGGCGACACCATTCAGTGGAACTATCGTCACACTTCGTTTCAAGAAGGTGAACTGTTACTCGGTGCAACATTGCGACTGAAACCCGATGATCCAAATCTCATCAAGGCGCGAATGGACGACGCGAAGAGCCGTCGCCTAGCAACGCAACCACACGGTTCGCGGTCTGCTGGTTGTTTCTTTAAGAATCCGCCCGCGGGCAAGATCGGTACTGGCAAGATGATCGACGAGATGGGAATGAAAGGTCAGCGACGCGGCAGCGCCGTAGTTTCGCCTGTGCACGCGAACTTCATCGTCACGGAAGGTGAGAACGCACGCGCGGAAGATGCGCTCGCTCTCGCTGAAGAGATTCGCGAACGTGTCAAACGTGAACACGGAATCGAATTGGAATACGAAGTCGAACTCTGGCGCGCAGAGCCACCCACAGATTCAACAGAGGAGGATGAGTGAGCTATGAGGGAGCAAATCGTAGCTCAGAAAGTCGGTAATCGCAGCGGGATTGGCAAGAGCCGATCCGCCGCGGGCCAGCGTCCGGCAAAACGTGGCGCCAATGAATCGATTGGCACCCGGTTCAAGTCGCTGCTGGGTTATGTGCCACTCGCGTTACGTATCGGTGTGTTTGCGATTATCGGGTTGATAGCTTTTGTCGGTTATCGCGCGGCTGCGTCAGCGAGCTTTTTTCAAGTTCGAACTGTTGAAACGCGAGGCTTGTCACGAGCTTCGGCTGACGAGATTAAGAATGTCGTACGACGCGACGTGAGTGAAACCGGAGTTTGGCGCGCTGATCTTCCGGAGCTTAGCAAGCATCTGGAGCGTTTGCCGTGGGTGCGCACGGCCGTGGTAACGCGTGTTTTACCTGACGGCATTCGCGTGCGCGTCACCGAGCGTGAACCGAAAGCTGTAGTGCGTACCGCAGCCGGACGTTTTATGTGGGTCGACGACGATGCCGTTTATCTCGGCGAAATGTCTTCGACGGATCAGATGCCGGCGTTCTTCCTGCGCGGCTGGAATGAAGACGAGTCGACCGCAGCACAAACCGAGAATCGCGATCGCGTTCGCAAGTTTCTCGAACTGCAACGCGATTGGAGTACGCAGGGAACATCGGAGCGCGTGAGTGAAGTGAATCTGCTCGATCTGCGCGATGTGCGCGTGCAACTCGCAGGCGATGATTCACAGATCGAAGTCCGACTCGGATCACAGGATCAGAGCGCGAGACTCGGTAAAGCGTTGAGCGTGCTCGATGCGCAACGTCAAACGTCACGCGGTCCGCTGATCAGCTACATCGACCTGACACAGGGTAAGCGAGCGATTGTTGGACTGATTACGGGGAGCCACACAGTAGCAGAAGCAAAGAACGAATGAATCCACAGATTACGCAGATTAAAAATATCATCTGTGTAATCTGTGGATAGTGACCCGACATGGCTAAGCGAACACACCACACCATCGGTCTCGACATTGGGACAAGTAAGGTGACGTGTATCGCCGGTGAACCTGGTGAAGGGAATTTGCTCGAAGTGGTTGGTATCGGAGAAGCCGAAGCACGCGGGCTCCGCAAGGGAGTGATCGTAAATCCTGATGCGGCAGTCGACGCGATCAAAAAAGCTGTCGAAGAAGCGGAGCGCATGAGCGGGCTTGAGGCAGAAGAAGTGACGATCAACCTCGCGGGCTCCCACATCCTCGGGTTCAACGGCCAGGCAATCGTCGCTGTCTCCGGTCGCGATCGTGAAATCGTCGCCGAGGATGTTCGTCGTGCGATCGATTCAGCGTGTGCGATTCAACTTCCGGCGGGCCGTGAAATTGTCGATCGACTACCGCAGGAATTCATCGTTGATGATCAGGATGGCATCAACGATCCGGTGGGAATGATCGGAGCGCGTCTCGCAGTTAAGGTTCACATCGTGACGAGTCCGGTCACTGCGCGACAGAACGCCATCAACGCCGTGAACCGTGCCGGCCTCGTCGTAGCCGACATGGTTCTGGAGCAACTTGCGGCTGCCGAAGCGTCGCTAACTGAAGATGACAAAGAGTTTGGAGCCGCGCTCGTGGATGTCGGCGCTGAGACAACGGGTCTCATTATCTACCAGCGTGGAGCGGTTCAGCACACCGCAGTCTTCCCACTCGGTGGCTCGCACTTCACCAACGACATCGCTTTCGGTCTGCGAACTCCGATTCCGGAAGCCGAGAAGATCAAACGGACGGTTGGTTGTGCGTGCAGCAGTTCTTTGAGCGAGATGGAACGTGGCGAGCTGGTCGACGTGCCTTCGGTTGGTGGCCGTCCACCACGCCAACTCTCACGCCAGATCCTTTGCGACATTCTTCAGCCGCGTGCTGAAGAAGTGTTGATGCACGTCGCAGACGAGATCAAAGACGCAGGCTGGGAAAGGCAACTTTCTAGTGGTGTCGTGTTGACCGGTGGTGGTGCGTTGCTGCACGGCATGACGGAGATCGCGGAACAAGTTTTTGATGCGCCGGTGCGAATTGGTTATCCCGAACGAGATCGCTTCGGTGGTTTGGTGGAAGACATCCAGAGTCCTGCGTGGACAGCCGCAGCGGGTCTCGCATTGCTTGCACATCGTACGCAGGCAGCGGAGATTCGCACAGGCGTCAGCAGGCGTGGATCCACAGGGAAGCTGACACATTTTGTGTCACGATTTCGAAATAGATTCGGTAGTATTTTCTGACCATTTGTTGTATGCTTGCGCCCCGGTTGCACAAGATATTGTCCGCAAGATATCGATGCCGATGGCTCAAGACACCCAACATAGAAGGAAGCGTCCTTGGAAGCCATCCCGTTTTGGGAGAGAGGAACTAACTATGACACCGGACACTCGTCAACCGGGAACAGGCATTAATATTTTCATTGATGATGATCCGCCACTCACCGGAGCGCGGATAAAAGTGATCGGCATCGGCGGTGGTGGCAGCAATGCCGTCAATCGCATGATCGAAGCCGGCATTGAAGGTATCGAATTTCT
>DATEIS010000387.1:0-2048 GCA_035278765.1 Pyrinomonadaceae bacterium
ACAACAGCCTTTGATTTAAATCGAGGGCGGCCACGGAGGGCCGCCCCTACAGTACGTTCCGCAGTACCCGATTGACAGCATTCTCAAATGCGATTAATTTAGCGCCTGCTCCATCCCGATAAGTTAATCACCTCCCAGCTCAGAGTCGTCCGAATCGACTTCCCCCGCTGCGCCTCTCGCCTAGAGGCTTGGCTTAAAGGAGATCCGTGTCATGAAACCTGCGTACATGCTCTTAGTCTTATCTCTTCTGTTTGCAAATGCTTTCGCGCAAACTACCCCGAATATGAAAAAGTTGATGTCACTACCCGGCAAGGTCGTAAGCGAAGCAAAGTCCGCGCGACCAAGCGGAGCGCTGAAGTTAACCGGTTATCGTGTCGAAGAAGTGCAGTTGCCGAGCAATCAAACTGTGCAATTGCATGGCCAACAGACGGTAGTCAACAAAGCGTATCGAGTCACCGTCCATGGTGGCCCATTTCCTGTTCGCGCCATGCCCGCCGTGATCTGGATTGACGATCAGATCGCCGGCATCGGCATCGAGAACGAAACACTCTCGCAGATCACTGCCATCACATTCGATAGTTCGTTAATACGTGAAGGAGGCGTTATTTCGATCTCTTACGGTGAAGATAAAGATGCGCGCGTGAATGTTTCTCCCCGACTCCAACTGAAGCGTGAAGGAGAAAACCAATGACAACCAGAACCACCAGTCGCATCCTCGTGTTTTTGATTTCGTTTTTATTCGTCACTCTCGCAATCAATACAGCAGTTGCGCAGGTACCCGACCCCGGAACTCCGGGCCCATTAGCCGTGACGCGCGAAGAATACAACTTCGGCGACACTGCATTTCAACCGACTGATTTCCCCGGACCAGTGGAGTTGCGAGCGTCCATCCACTATCCAACTGTTTTGGCTGGTCCATATCCGGTGATCGTGTTGCTGCACGGTCGTCATGCCACCTGCTTCAAAGGTGGAAGCCAGTTGCTACAGTGGCCTTGCTCCACAAACGGCAGCCAGCCGATTCCCAGTTTTCAGGGGTACGATTACGTCGCTGAATCGCTCGCGAGTAATGGTTATGTAGTTGTTTCGGTGAGTGCAAACGGAGTGAACGCCGTAGATAATTTGATCTTCGATCTCGGCGCTTTCGCGCGCGCGCAATTGATGCAGAAACATCTCGACATCCTGAACACCTTCAACACCACGGGCGGCGCGCCGTTCGGAACCAAGTTTGTCGGCAAGTTCGATTTGACTCGGGTGGGAACCATGGGCCACTCGCGTGGCGGCGAGGGCGTAGTTCGTCACTATGTATTGAATAACGATCAGGGCGCGCCGTATGGCATCAAGGCTGTGTTTCCGCTCGCGCCAGTCGATTTTAATCGCTTTACCGTGAACAATGCGGCACTTAACGTGTTGTTGCCTTACTGCGATGGCGATGTAGCCGATCTGCAAGGCGTGCACTTCTACGACGACGCGCGTTACAACGTCCCCGGCGACAATACCCCGAAACATTACGAGCTCGTGATGGGCGCCAATCACAATTTCTACAACACGATCTGGTCGCCGTCGAGCCCGTTCCCGGGTGCTGCGAACGACTGGCTCGCGTTTGTGCCGGGTGGGCACTCCGACAATCATTGCGGCAGCGGGAAGACCAGTCAGCGTCTGACTGAAGCGCAGCAACGTGGCACCGGCCTCGCTTACATGAGCGCATTCTTCCGTGCTTATGTTGGCGGTGAAACTCAATTCATTCCGATTCTGACGGGCGATGCTCCGCCGCCACCTTCCGCTCAAACGAACAATGTGTTTGTCTCGTATCATGCGCCGGCAAACCGGAGATTGGACGTAAACGCGTTACTGAACGACACGAATCTCACGCTCAATACTCTCGGCGGTGCTGTAACGCAAACCTTACTAACACCGTACGAATTGTGTGGAGGCGAGGCGCCGCAACCGCAGCGCTGTTTGCTGGACCAATCGAATGCGCGACAACCGCATACGACTCCGAGTGCACGATCGACGGCGCGTGGTTTGAGTCAACTCAAAACCGGCTGGAA
>DATEIS010000388.1:0-3890 GCA_035278765.1 Pyrinomonadaceae bacterium
ACCGCCGGTCACATTGATCACGGAAAGAGCGCACTCGTACGCGCTTTGACGGGTATCGATCCGGATCGCCTTCCAGAAGAAAAACGTCGCGGTATCACCATCGACCTGGGCTTTGCCGATCTCGAGCTCGACGATCTGCGCATCGGGTTCGTCGACGTCCCCGGCCACGAACGATTCATCAAAAACATGCTTGCGGGCGCACATGGTATCGATCTGCTCGCGCTCGTGATCGCGGCGGATGAGAGTGTGATGCCGCAGACGCGCGAGCACTTCGATATCTGTCGTCTGCTCGGTGTCAGTAATGGTCTTGTAGTGATCACCAAGAAGGATCTGGTTGACGAAGAGATGCTCGCGCTTGTTGAAGACGAAGCACGCGAATTGGTCAACGGATCCTTTTTGGAGAAGGCGCCGTTGGTTTCTGTGAGTTCGCGCACGGGAGCGGGTTTGGATGATTTGAAATCGCAATTGACGGAGATGGGACGGCGTGTCCCGCCGAGGTCGCAGGACTTCGCGACACGTCTGCCGATCGATCGCGGGTTTTCGATGAAAGGCTTTGGAACTGTCGTTACCGGTACGCTGATCTCCGGAAAGATAACCGAAGGTGAAGAGCTGGAGTTATTGCCGTCGAGGACCAGCGTTCGTGTGCGTGGGTTGCAGGTACACAACAACTCCGTTCGCGAGGCGCATGCGGGACAGCGAACCGCGGTGAATCTCGCGGGTATTGATACTGCGCAAATCGAACGCGGAATGGTATTGGCGCCGGTCGGGCGTTTACGGCCCACGCAAATTGTCGACGTTTGGATTGATGTGTTGCCGGATGTGTCGCGTGGTGTCCGATCGCGTTCACGGGTTCGTTTTCACATCGGCGCCGCAGAGGTGTTGGGCCGAGTGAGAGTGCTCGAAGGATCTCAACAGATCGGGCCGGGGAATAGTGGCCTGGCCCAGTTGCGACTCGAAGCGCCGGTGGTGGCAGTGCACGGCGATCGGTTTATTCTGCGAAGTTACTCGCCGGCAGAAACGATCGCGGGTGGAGTGATCGTCGATCCGTTTGCCACAAAACATCGCGGCCGCGAGTTGGAGCACGCGCTCGAAGTGCTACGTTTTTTAATGCGTGAAGAGCGTGCGGCAAAGTTTGAAGCCTTTGTTCAAACCGCGGGCGAGCGGGGATTACGACTCAACGATCTCGCTGCCGCGACAGGTTGGACCAACGAAGTTCTCGCACGAGTGGCGTCAGAAGTTCAAAAAACAGGTTCGGTGATCGAGGTGGGCGGTTTATTTATTGCGCGTTCGAGTCTAGATCGACTCAGTGACGCGGTCGTTGCTGAACTAGAGCGCTATCACAAACGTGAACCGCTTGCGCGCGGCATGTTACGCGAGACTTTGCGCGAGAAGTTGTTTACACATTCGGCGGCCGAGTTATTCAACGGCGTGATTACGCGACTCGAAACGCAGAGCAAAGTGGTTTCTGAGAAGGATATCGTTCGTTCAAGCAAGCACAGTGTGGGGTTATCGGAACAGGAAACCGAGCTGAGTAAACGTATCGAACAAGTTTACCTGGCCGCCGGAGTCGAAGCGCCCACGCTCGATGAGGCAATGACAAAAGGAAACGTGGCGGCGCCGCAACGAGCCCAGGCGCGCAAAATCCTGCAACTATTAATCGACGACCGAACTATTGTGCGAATCCAGGGTGAGATGTTTATGCATGCCAAAGTGGTCCAGGAGCTGAAAGCCAAGCTGCGGACCTATGCTGAGCAACACGAGCCGGATCGTTTGATTGATGTGCCGGCTTTTAAGGAACTCGCCGGCGTCTCACGCAAATATGCGATTCCTTTGCTGGAGTTCTTCGATCGCGAGCAGGTCACTCGCCGCGCCGGAGACAAGAGACTTATTTTGCTGGACAGGATTACCAAGATGTAACAAGATTCCCACGATTCCTCGTCCGGTAACGATCGTGAAGGACTATCACGTCAACATCTACTACAGTGAGAAAGATCAGGGCTATGTTGCCGACATACCCGATCTCGATCTCTTCTCCAAGCCCTCGAAGACTGCTGCCGAGGCTTTGGCCGACATCGAGCAGGCAAAGACGCAGTGGCTTGCATCAGCAACTGACGAACAGCGCCCGATTCCCGAGCCCACTTATCATTCGGATACCTATAACCGTGCGAGAGTAGGTGAGCCGAAACAACAAACAGAAGCTAAACCACTCAGCGCAGATCAAGCGTCGTACGAGAAGGATCTTGCCTACATTAAAAAGCGGATTGCGGCGCGTGAATGTATTCTCTTCCTCGGTTCCGCGATTCATGTGCCGCCTCCGCCCGAGCTCACACAGTACACCTATCCGCCCGAGAAAGCGCCGCCGGTAGGGAGTCAGCTCTCAAAGATTCTGGCGGAGAAGTGTTCGTATCCGAACGCGGATTGGTGGAACCTGCAACGAGTTTCTCAATACTACGAAACGGAAACACGGAGCCGGTTTCGTTTGGTTGAAGAGATTACAGACGCCGTTCATGCGAATCGCGAACCGTCTCCGATCCTGCGTATGCTTGCAGATCTCGAGTTTCCGATTGTGATCACCACCAACTACGATCACCTTTACGAAAAAGCGCTCGAAGCAAAGGCCCAGGCAGAAAACATCGCTACGCCATATCAGGTAGCCGTCTACAATCCGAATATCACCAACAAAACGGAGACGCTTGATTGCCCTCGCAACCCCGATCCGAAACAACCTTATCTGCTCAAGATCCACGGCGACGTAGATACGCCGGAATCGATCGTTCTCACCGATGAAGACTACATACAGTTTGTCCTGCGCATGAGCGACAAGCCGCCTTACCATCCGTTTGGCAACAACGTCCTGGCACATCTGATGAAGTGGCCCACGGTGTTCGTCGGTTACAGTCTGATGGATTACAACCTGCGTCTGCTTTTTAAAACGCTGCGCTGGAAACTGGATGCCGCGCGCATCCCGCCTAATTACTCAGTCGACAAGAAACCTGATGTTCTCATTCGCGACGTCTGGGAAAATCAGCGACGTTACGTTTCATTCATCGTCCTCAATCTCTGGGACTGCATTCCCAAGCTGCATGCCGATCTCGGAAAGGTATTCAAGCCGTGACGACAATTGCGCAGGATGTAAAACCTCTGCCTGAGATTCCGTATCGCGGGATTGAATCGTTTCGCTATATCGATCAGAGAGTGTTTTGCTCGCGCGAAGAAGAGACGTGGGATTTGATACGCAACATCCTGATCAATCGGGGTGTTTTGCTTTACGGCGATTCCGGATCAGGCAAGTCGTCACTCATCAACGCCGGTTTGATCCCCGAGGCCATCAAAGAGAATTTGTATGCTCATCGTTTGCGCGTACAGCCGCGACGTGGACGCGAGATCAAAGTCGAACGAATTTCGACAGAAACAGACGATGGTCCACCGTATCTTCCTTCGGATCTCGTTGACACGTCAGCACCTGACGACGCGCTGAGTTTTGAAATATCCCTCGAAGAGTTTTACAAACAACTCGATCGACTTCGCCACAAACGCCATGATGAACCTCGCCCCCTTCTGATCTTCGACCAGTTTGAAGAGTTCATCACGCTCTTTGAAGAAGCCGGTGCGGTTCCATCAAAGGATTCGCCATCAACAATTCAGACAAACATTCTGACGGTGTTGACTTCGATCCTTCAGGACGAATCTTTGCCGGTCAAGCTGCTCTTTGTTTTCCGCGAGGAATACCTGGCCAAGTTGAACATTCTCTTCAAGGCCGCGCCGGAATTGTTGGACCAGTACGTCAGACTGCTGCCGCCGCGTGTTGAAGAGGCTCAGGAAATTATTCTGGCGCCTTTTGCTGATGACGAGGTGAAGCAGCGGTTTGCAGGAAAACCGAACCACGTCCG
>DATEIS010000389.1:0-5485 GCA_035278765.1 Pyrinomonadaceae bacterium
AACTGACGCTGTTGTACGTACTGTAGGGGCGGCCCTCCGTGGCCGCCCTCGATTTAAATTCAACGTGCCTTGTATTGATCGAGGAGAATCTTGAGGTGGCGGCGCATGTCGGCTTGATGAAGGGCGTGTTTGGTTTCAGACGATTTCCACGCCGGCGCACCGGTGGGGGACTTTGTTAACAACAACTCCTCGTTTGCATTGCGGATGCCGAGGTGACGAATACTTGCGCACGCGAGTCCGCCGCCACGCACGAAACCGTCGCGCGGCGTCCTCGGCCAGCCCGCTTCAACGTATAACGTGCGTACTCCATTGCTGAGCGTGAGCTGGTGTCCGACCATCGTCGAATTGCCCGTGCGAAATCGATGCCCATCCTGAGTCGCAATCCGGATACTGGCCCCCGCGCGATTTGCATCGCCGGCCAAAGACGTGAACTCCGCAATCAACCAATCGACTCCAGCCTTCCGCAACAGGTCGTTCGAATTCCGCAGCGACAGGTAGTCGGCAATGTCTCTGCGCCCGGCGAGCCGCGCCTGACGTTCCGCCTCCAACAATACTGCCGCCCACGCCTCATCAAGTTCGCTCATATTCGCTCGGCGATGGTATCATGAGCGCCGAATTGTCCCCCCACATCCCAGATACGGAACCATCGTAATGAGCCCATCATATCGAGTCATAAAACGCCTCTTGACCGTCATCCCCGCGGTTGGGCTGTTTCTCCTGCTGCACGCAAACCCGTTCGCTCAGTCAACCAAGCTCCCGGCGCCCACTGATCACATCAACGACTTCGCCGGAGTTATTGACAGTGAAACCAAGGGACGCCTCGAAACTCTTCTGCAGCGACTGAAGGAGAAAAGCAAATTCGAGCTTTACGTGGTCACAGTCGAGACTACTGGCACGCAGGAGGTTTCGGCGTTCGCCAACCAGCTCGCGCGTGATTGGAATATCGGTACTCAAACCTCGAAGAGCAAAGGTCTGTTGCTTGTCGTTTCAGCAGCGTCGAAGACGTCGTTCACACGGTTCAGCCGCGCCGCACAACTGGCGCTTCCTGATGGCGTGCTGGGTGAAATGACTTACCGAATGCAAACGCCTTTGAGTGAAGGTCGTTTCACAGAGGCAGTGAATAGTGGTGTGTACGTCTTCGCAAATGCAGTCGCTGAAAAGGTCGGCTTTAAGGTTTCGGAACTCGAGCCGACTGTTGCGGCGACTACTTCAGAAGTCGCAGCAGATCCGGCGCAACCGGTTCTCGTAAGCACGAAGGAAACACCGAAGACTCGTCCGCGCGTCGTGAGCGATGCTCCCAAAGCAACAGCGGAGGCGACTCCGCCCGCCGATCCGCCGAAAGCGGAACCGTCGCCGGCCGAAACGCCAACTACCGAACCATCACCAACAGAGTCGCCAAAAACCGAACCAACGACGGAGCCAAAGTCTGAACCAACGCCGGCCGAGTCGCCGACGACCGAAGCCGTTGTTGCGCCAAAGATCGAGAAGTCAAACACAACGCGTGTAAAACCGACCACGGCAGCAGCCAAGACCAAAACTCCGGTCGTTAAGAAAACTCCCGAAGAGATCAGGGAAGAAGAACTCGACGAGATCGACGAAGTCGAACTCACGCTAACCAGGCCCCTCGCGGAACGTGCCGTTAAGCTGAAAGAGTTTCTTGACACGCATCCCACTTCCAAAGCACGACCCCGTGCCGTCGAACTTCTGATCAGCACACACGCAGCACTCGGCGATCAGAAGTTGAAAAACGGCGACACCATCGGCGGCGTTGAACAACTACGGCGCGCGATCGACGAAGCCGACGTCTCTATCTCCGATAAACTATTCTCCGGAGTAATCGCGCAAATTCCGACGAACCTGTATCTGCGTGGTGAGCGAGACGCTGCAATAAAGGCTGCGCAGAACGTCGAAAACAAGTTTGGATCTAATCCGAAGCGTCTGCTCGAAGTGGCGGCCTTCTATCTCGGAATCGAACGTTCGAGTGAAACCGTTCGCATCGGCGAGGCCGCAGTCAAGCTGGCTCCCGATCTCGCCGAGGCGCACCGAATACTCGCAATTGGATACCATCTCTCACTGCGACTCGACGAAGCGGCGACGGAATATAAAAAGGCACTTGAACTCGATCCGAATTTGAAAGTTGCGCGCGGCAGTCTCGCGGATCTTTACCGCGCCTCCGGTAAAGCCGAAGACGCGCTCACACTCTACAACGAACAACTTGCCGCCGATCCAAAAGATAGAGCGGCTCGCGCCGGCAAAGTGATCTCGCTGCTGGAGCTCTCGCGAGCAGACGAAGCCAACAAAGATCTCGAAGCAGCGTTCGCGGAAGATCAACGCAACCTTCCGTTACTCGCGGGCACAGCCTATTGGTATGCGGCACATGAGAATTACCCGAAGGCTTTCGAGCTCGCACGCAGGGCAATCGCGATCGAGCCGCGTTACACGTGGGCACAGGTCGCATTGAGTCGTGCGTACCTTGGTCTGGGGAGCACTTTGGATGCAGAGCGTGCGATCCGTTTCGCTCGCCGTTACGGAAAGTTTCCGACGCTTAGCTACGAACTCGCGAACGTACTCGCGACGATGGGACTTTACGATGAAGCGGTCGAGGCCTTGAATGAATCGTTCACGATAAAAGACGATCAGATTCAGGCTAATCTCGCAGGCACTGTACGGGCGAGCGAATCAGGATTCATCGAATTGCTCGCACCCGAGAGACGCGCCAGTATTTATCAATCAAAGTCCGCCGACAACGCAGCAAATGCAAAAACACTAAAGGCGCTGCTTGCTTTCAGCACTGCAACCACACCGGGTGATAACGGAAAGATCAGCGAGACCGCAGCGGTTGAAGCGGCGAAGGAGTTTGCCGCGGGCACTGACAGCATGCGCACTTTTCGACAGATATACGCAGCCAATCGTCTGCTGCGAAATGGCGTCGGAGCAACAACGGCGCTGGAGTTTATCGCCGACGCACGTAAGGCTTCGGATACAGCACTCAAAGTTCCCGTGCTGACGCTGGCGGTCCAGGCGGAAGAATATCGAGACATGCGTGCGAGCGCGATCTCATCCGGCACTGTTCCGGACGTGGCGCCGGCGCCAGCCGAAGTGCTCGCAAAAATTTTCAAAGGACGATTGGAAGATCTTGAAGGCTGGGCGCTCTTCAACCAGGAAAAGTATCCGGAAGCGATCGCACAACTGAAGCAAGCTACGGAGACACTGCCTTCGCACACACCGGCCTGGCGCAATGCGCTCTGGCATCTCGGAGTGGCGCTGGAGCAATCGGGTCAGAAGGAACAGGCGCTCGAGGCCTACATCAAGAGTTATAGCGGTGAAAAAGTTGAGTCGGTTCGACGTTCAGTCATCGAGAAGCTTTACAAACAGATCAATGGCTCGCTCGATGGACTCGACAAACATATTGGAATGACAGTTCTGGGTGGTGACACCACGACTGCGGCTAAGCCAACTACAACGCCTGAACCCGTCCCCACAGAAACGCCCAAGACAGAAACGCCCGATCCACAGCCATCACCGGCGCCGCCTCCATCTGAATCGTCTCAACCCACGTCCGACGAATCGTTGAAGAACGCTGCTTCACGTTTGCGTACGACGATTAAGATCACTGGGCGTATTGTCGACTCGAATCAGGTTGGAATGGCGAATGTGACGGTAGTCCTGATTAGTCCTTCGGGAACAGTGCTGGCATCGACGACCGATAACGAAGGTAACTACTCTTTCAAAGTCGCGCCGTCACAGAAAACATATCGCATCCTTCCATCAAAAGAAGGCTTCACGTTCTCACCGATGGACCGAACACTTCCGACGTTGTTTGAGGATTTGAAGGCGATCGACTTCGTGGGATCCAAGCAATAATCCACAGATTACACAGATAAATCCGCGTAATCTGTGGATTGCCTTTTTCTTACTTGTTGTTGCTCTCTGAACCTGGGGTTACGAGTTTTCCTTCGGCGTCATACAGTTCAACTTTCCCATACTTCGCCAAAACTTCTCGCGCCTTTGAAGCATCACCAACTGCGACGACCTGCAGGTGGCTCAAGTCCAAATACTTCTGCGAGGCTTTCTGAACATCTGCCGCAGTGATGGCCGAAACCTTCTGCGGATATGTGTCCCAGTAATCCGCAGGTAGGTTGTAGAGCTTCTGCGTGATGATGTTCTGCAACAGCGTTCCCGGTTGCTCGAGTGAAAGCGCAAAGCTGCCGATGATGGCTCGCTTGGCGTCGTCCAATTCCGCCGCCGGTACAACCTCATCGCGCATGCGCTTGAGCTCATACATGAACTCTTTCATCGCGCCTTCGGTAACGTCAGTCCTGACTTCGGAACTGGCGCCCCAGGTACCACGAAACTTCGAGCTGCTGAAGTTGCTGTACGCGCCATACGTGTAGCCTTTGTCTTCACGCAGATTCAGGAAGAGACGTCCTGATGGACCACCACCGAATACACGGTCGGCCAACAGGACTGCAAAGTAATCCGGACTGGTTCGCTCGATACCGAGCGTGCCGAGCTGCAACACCGTCTGCACTGAGCCTGGTCGATCGATCAGGTAAATGCGCGACTCCGTCTGCGCCGGCGTTTGCGGAATAGTGGCAACCGGAACCTCGCCCTTTTGCCAATCGCCGAACACCTTCTCGAGCTTCGGCAGAATGTCCTTCAACGTGACATCGCCGACGACCGCGAGAATGGCATTGTTAGGACGATAGTAAGTCGAGTGGAAATCGGCGAGATCTTTGCTCGTCAGCTTCTTGATCGACTCGGCCGGTGGCGACACTAACGACGCCGGGTGACTGGTCCCATAAATCGCACGCTGGAACGATTCTGCTGCGAGAAACTGCGGAATCGATCGTTGCAGTTGAAGTTGGGCCAGAGTGCGTGTTTTGTATCTATCGACTTCGGCTTGCGGGAAAGTCGGGTTGCGAATGACATCCGAGAACAAGTCCAGTGTCTGGTCCAGGTTCTCGACCAGGCCGCTAGTGCTGACCACACTCGTCAACGACGAGAGGCCGGAGGTTGCCGCCAGCGTGGCGCCAATCGCATCAACTTGCTCGGCAATGTCTTTGCTCGAGCGCTTCGTCGTGCCTTCGCGCAACAACGCTGCCGTGAAATTCGAAAGACCGCGGTAGTCCGCCTTGTCTGCAAGACCGCCACTCAACACGACGAGTTGCATGTTGAAGGTCGGCACCTTGTGCATCGGCAGTACAACGACCTGCAAACCATTCTTCAGTGTCGCTTCCTCGGCGCGGGGAAGTTTCACTTTCAGCACTTCTTTGTTAACAGGCGCTTTGCCTTTGATCACTGCGCCCTTGGTGGTCTGTCCGCCCTGACCAGCCGGAGCCGCCCCCTGGCCAAAGGCCAGAGACGACACGAGCATTATCAGGATCAGCGCGACAGCTGCATTACTTCTGTTCTTAATCATTCTCATCTGCTTAACTCCTTTACTGTCCTGATGCGCCGGTTGCGGGCTTGGCCTTCGCCTTCG
>DATEIS010000390.1:0-10739 GCA_035278765.1 Pyrinomonadaceae bacterium
AAAGGCCACTTGCGAAAGTGGCCTTGATTTTTGTGAGATCAACTCTGAGGTCGTGGCTTCTGTAAGAAACTAAGTCTCACTCGTTCTGGAATTAAGCTAAATTCTTGCCAAATCGATCGCGGAAATGATCAAGATGCCTCTCACCCCATTGTCCTAGCGTCGTGATTACAGGCAGAGCGCTTTTGCCTACGTCCGTCAAAAAATATTCTACTTTCGGCGGCAACTCGGCAAAGATCTTCTTTGAAACCAACCCATGATCTTCGAGCTGGTTTAACTGCACGTTCAAGACCCTTCGCGTAGCTCCAGGTATCTTCTTTTGCAATTCGCTGGGCCGCTTATTTCCTTCACCAATAAAGTAGAGAAGGTGCATTTTCCACTTTCCCAACAGCACCTCTTTGGCGAGGTCGAGCCCGCAGCTTAAATTGACAGGTATTTTACGTTTGTACATTTTTCCTCGAATCAGCTCCATCCAGGTTTGGACCACAACGGGATAAATTTGTCCGTATCCGATTCTGTTATCCGTATTTTAATCCGAATTCGGATTCAAGATAATCGTGGCAGGAGGTCACCCTAAATGGAATCTAAATCAGCATACGAACTCTCTGGAAAGAATGCCTTCGTGACAGGCGGGACAAAGGGCATAGGCGAAGCAATAGTAAAGCGTTTGAGGCAGGCGGGTGCAACCGTTATGACCACGGCTCGTACCTTGCCGCAAAACCTCGAATTATCGGAACTCTTCGTTCAGGCAGATATAAGTACGCCAGAAGGAGTTAAATGCGTTGCCGAGAAGGTGTTTTCCAGCATTGGAGATATCGACATTCTTATCAATAACGTCGGAGGTAGTTCAGCACCAAACGGTGGTGTACTAGCCCTCGACGACTCTCATTGGCAACAGGCTATCAACGACAATTTGTTCGCTGCGGTTCGCCTTGATAGGGCGTTCCTGCCAGGAATGATCGCCAGAGGGTCGGGAGTCATAATACACGTCGCATCGATTCAGCGTACTCTGCCCCTTTACCAATCGACAGTTGCATACGCGGCGGCGAAAGCTGCGCTGGCGAATTACAGCAAGAATCTTTCAAACGAAGTGTCGCCGAAAGGCGTTCGAGTAATAACCGTTTCACCGGGTTTTATTGAGACTCAGGCTACTGCCGGTTTTATCCAAGATTTAGCTATGACCAACCAGACTGATGTTGAGACTGCACGGCAGGGGCTAATAGATTCACTGGGCGGCATTCCAATGAATAGGTCCGGAAAGCCCGAAGAAGTTGCGGAACTCATTGCGTTTTTGGTTTCAGGGCGGTCCTCCTACATAAACGGAACTGAAATTGTAATTGACGGCGGAACTATTCCAACTGTGTAAAGACAGCTTCGCCACTATGCGCAGTCATTCAGGAGACCATTACGATGAAAACCGATTTGTTGATACCGGAACCCATCAACTCTGCTATTAATGCAGCTAACGATCACGATTCTAACCGCTTTCTTTCGAACTTTGCGGAGGCGGCCGTACTGACTGACGAGGGGCAGGAGTACCGCGGAATTGCGGCCATAAAAAGATGGAGTGATGAAAAACTTATCGGGGCAAACGTTACGTTCGCAATCACCGACATTACAATTAGCGGTGACAGTAGCGTCGTTACAGCGGAGGTAGATGGCGATTTTGACAAGACGGGGCTTCCGGATCCCTTCGTAATGGCATTGCACTTCGTAATCTCCGGTTCGAAGATCGTACGTCTCGCATTCCATTTGCCGGAAGAGTAATGACATTGTTATCTCTGATTGGTCACCAAGCAAAGGTTACCAATTGCATCAGGTCGCGGTTCTGCAAGTACAAGCCTGGATGCGGCGTTTCCCACAACTCGAATCATCGCGCGGCGGAGCTCGTGACTAGAGCGATTCCGCAACTGTCGCAAGAAACTGAGCATTTCTCCGTCGGCGTCAAAAGGAAGTTGCGAGGATTGTCCACTCTGGGCTACCCACGGTTACAGATTGCACTCGCAGGCGCTTACGCGCCAATGCTCGCGACCTCGGAGTGAGTGGCAAATAGGGCGCTTCTCGCAACTGTCGGAAGAAATTGAGTACTTCTGTGGTTGGGTCAAGAAAAAGTTGCGAAGATTGTCCAGTGTGGGGAGCCACGACTTGAGGGCCGCTGGAAGGACTTCTGGCGGCCTTTTCTCTTGCCCAGTGTGTTCGTAGCAAGCTCTTTTTTACATTCCGCAAACAACCCACGGTCAGTAAGCGGTGGTGCTGAGTTCGACAACAGTCGAAACGCCGTGCAGCAAGATCGTCCGGGCGGATTCAGAATTGATAAACGCCTTCGCCAGCCGCTCTTAGGTGATGCTTAGCCATCCTTAGATCCTCTTTCTTCAAAACTTTTGAGCACTAGTGAGATTTCGCGTGATGTCGTTCAGGGAGCGATAGGCTTCGCGTAGTTGATCCAGTTCGCTATCTGGCGCTGGTGAAAACCCAATCGACGACATCTAGCGAACTAGCGCGCTGATTTCAGGTGGCAAGAAACCAAAAGCCCGCCAATAGATCGGCCTTCAAGTTATAACTAAAGGATTTTGTGGGCCCAGGAAGAGAATCGTAGTTAACAGAGTCCCACTCCAGCTATCATCACCGTTCTTATCTCTTAATACTCCTCCGACAGTAAGGGTTGCTGTCTCGATACCGACTTCTTTTACAGCAATACTTAGAGCTTCATAACCAAGATGGTGATCCTTAGCGTTCAAGGCAACTATTTCGCCACTTGAATTACGTATCACCCCGCCAAACATTAGGAAGAAACCATTGAGCGATGCGACAACATGGGTTGTACCCGGAGGAGTCTCTATTGTGACATCTTTAATAACGCCATGCTCATTGCCGTCAGGTTGATTCCCCAAGTCTATAGTTAGATTCGTATGGCCTAGAACGATTAAGCTTTCTGCCGCTAGGGCCGTGATCCTGGATGTTGTTTTGTCAGAAAACGGCAAGTGGGACAAAGGAAGCCCTTTGAGTTCGATATCTCTACTTTTTTGCGAAAGCTCATGTATGTCCTTTAAATCCCCCACAGTTTTTTCGACCGTCTGCAATCGGAGCCAGACAACGGCAAATCCGACCAGCGCTATTAGCGCAATAACCACAGATACAATTGTCATAAATCAGATCCTTTGAGGTTTGCATAAGCCAAATCTAGAGCGAAAAACTTAATGGGCTGCATCTCGCTCAGGATCGTCTTAACAAGTGTTGCAAAGCGAACCTTCTAACGCCCGTATCTCAGTCTGTCCGGCGATCCTCATCTTCAAGCGGCTTTACCTACCTATGATGAAGCGGTAAGGTTAGCTTGAGAACTTCGAGTTAGTGAGAACTCCTAGACTGCGGTGAGAAGAGCGGGCAGGGTTATACACCCTTCAGCGTAACCAATCAAGTGTTTTCGGATTGGGTGTACCAAACTACTGCGCCCGCAAGTTTTGGAAGAAATGAGCTCCCCCCAATTCCGCTACCGGCCTAAAAGAGGGAAAACTGGACCATGAGTTAATTCAACGGGACCCGCGCCCGTGGCTGGATTATTTTAGTCTCGGCGATACTTATCATGAGCGCGGCAAAGCTTACTTTAGGAAAGGGGACTATAACCGCGCGATTGCAGATTTCACTAAGGCAATTCAATTAGATCGACAAAAAGCCAAAGCCTACAACGATCGAGGAGCTGCTTTGGGGGCAAAGGGTGACTGGGACCACGCGATTGCAGAATTCGATAGGGCCATCCAATTGAACCCTCGAATAAAGGACGCCCATTACAATCGAGGAGTTGCTTTCTCCCAAAAAGGCGACGAAGCTCGCGCTCGTGCCGACTTCGATAAGGAAGAACAACTATATCCTGGTGATGCGTCTGTACAAGACTACCAAGAGACCTCGCCTTCATCGGCGAAAGCTGAAGGTCAATTGCCACCAGTAAGAAGCGACTAGGTCAACAATTCGAGTGGCCATCCCATCGTCTTAAACGAGCGGGCCCTGAAACTAGTCACGCCGCGTTATCCAGATCTTGCAAGGAAGGCCATGCTTCAGGCACAGTGGTAGTGGGAGTATTGATAGACGAAGAAGGGAAAGTGATAACCGCGCACGCTATTAGTGGCCATCCTTTACTGTGGGGCGTAAGCGTTGAAGCTGCAAAGAATTCTCTTTTCTCACCATCCAATATAACTTTATTGAGCAATAAAGCTGTTACGCGTGCTCATGACTGTCGGCGAATTGATGCGTGCTTACATGGGAGGAGGACCCGAGATCTTCAAGTTGGAGGATCCAAAATACATTCAATTTCTGGAAACCAAAGCCGAGGGGATCGAGGCCCCGAAGAAGTCATGGAAGTTCTGGAAATGAAGCCCCACTATCGCTTCGTGTTGTCAAAAGGCGTTGAGAACACTCCTTGAATGAAGTAGTCATATATCCGAAGAAAGTGAAGCTGCTTGCCATCGCTATGGGTGCATTGCTGTTCGTGATCCTCGGCTTCTACTTTGCCCAGAATCGTGTGGCGATGGGATTGCCCTTGGAGGCCATTATTATCACCTCTTATGTAGGTATTCCTTTCTCCGGTCTGTGTTTGGTTTATGCAATTTACCGGCTGTTGATGCCTAAGCCCGCGGTGGTTATTAGTGATGAGGGTATCTTTGATAATGCGTCTGCCGTTGGTGCCGGGATGCTCAAGTGGGAAGAGATCGCGGATGTATTCGCGTACGATTTCATGGGGCAGCGGATGTTAGGCATCATTCCTATGAATGAAGAAGTCGTCCTCCGTCGCCAGTCACGTCTCAAAAGAGTAATGGCGAAGATGAACAAGGGTATTGCTCCGGCCCCCTTCAACATACCTCAGACTGTGCTACCCATCTCAGTTGACGAGTTGCTCAGCAGGGTTGAGGAGCGTCGGCGAGATCAGCCGGTAGGTCGCGTCTAACAATGGCATGCAGCGGACTCGCCGCACGGTGTCGCATTCATCGATTTACACTGATGTCACGTGGGAAGAAACTGAAGCATCTCCGTCGTTGGCTTCAAAAAGAAGTTGCGAAGATTGTCCAGTGTGGGGAGCCAAGATTCTCAAGTCCACCGGACCAACTCCCCGGCGGCCTTCTCACTTTGCTAAGAGTTGTCGGTAACTGAAGTACAGCAAGGGGTCGGCGAAATGTCGCGGTGAGAGTTTGATCCTTCCACGTTGAGTTCGAACATGCGAAATTGAGCAACTTTCGCCTTGGCGGTCCAGTCCAGTACTTGATCAGTACTCAGATCAATCCATTCCACATTTCCTTTGCGATTCACTGAGTTATAAAAGGGTCCACTGTCACCAGATCTACAGCATGCGGCCAAGGCTAGGCTTCGGGTGAACGGGCGGGTGTGGGGCCGGATACCTGCTTAGTTATGTTTTGAAGCCGGCAAACGAACCCGATAAGGAAACGGAAATCGCTTAGATTGAGCGTGTGTTCGGCGCGAGAATTCCGAAAAAGTTGTCTCAGGGTTGTCTCTATTTGCGTTTCTTCAGGCGCGCCTCAATGGCACCACCAAGCGCGCGATCTACCACTGACTGAGACTTCTGAAGGAACGAAAGAGGAGTTGGTAGCACTCGCGCTACTGCGAGTCGAGTTGGTTTTCTGCTCTTACCGTCCAATACCGCTTGGACATGAAATACTTCGCCAGCTTCGTTCGAGAACAGTCCGTCATATTCATGTTTCACACCGCCACTGCCATAGTCGAATACCTGCCCGACGTTCTCAACTGCTGCGTCTGCGCACTTAGTCGCGCATTGCGTGCCACCCCACGTACCCTCGCACCATAGGTTACCGTCCTCATCGGTTGTGTAGGTGCCAGTCTTGCCTTTGTTCGGGCCGCTCGTCACGGTGCACGCCGTACCCGTGAGATCCTTACCTTTCTTTGCCATAACAATGATCTCCTTTGATGAGAATCAATCATCTGCCACAGATCTGCAATCCTCCTGAAAGAAGGAGGATGAGACCCTATTTTCGCTGCTTCGATTATGAAACACTGCGCCTGAGGTTTCCGTCGTATTGCTCAAGTATGCTTTCGATGCCAAGCCTAAATACCTAATGTGTGAATAATCTGCTATTGGGTTGGCACAGGCTGCACTTTAGCGAGTGTGCGAGGACGCAGAGGCTCGGGGTTCAGCCTTGGAGTAAAGCGCCGGAAGACTATTCCTGATGACAGGAAAAGTCAACGATTGAAGTTCCACGATTGAAGTTCTAGATAGGAAGCGCAGGTCAACGCACAAGGCTCTGACCTTGACGACTTAGATCTTCATCTGAATGTTGTTTTAGTCTGAGAATGTTTGGGGTGCAAACCGAGGGTGCTCGTGAATGTTGATCGTTCTCCGGCTCGGCTATGGTACCTCTAGATTGTCTCATCTGGGCTACCACAGTTACACGCTGCACTCGTAGGCGCCTACCTTGTGCCTTGTGTGCCAAACTACTGCGCCCGCAAGTTTGGGAACATCGGAAGTTCCCGCCATTCTTGCGTTCGTCTCACGGTCTCTCCTTGCGGAATGAGTGTGAGGTCTAATCGGTAGATGTCGAGCTAGAAGTCACTTAAGGACATATTTCGGGAACGCCGCCGTTGCAGGAGCGTATGCAATCCCAGTACACACTGTTGCAATAACTTCGGGATCCGCCCTCGTCTCGGCAAGCTGTCCGGACCGCCTCGCAATCAGCACAACAGTCGGTCTGGAACGGTTGTGCAGGGCTGGTGTGTATGAGAGACGCCATAATCAGCAGCATCATCGCCGCGATGAGGAGGCGCCGGTATACGTTCTTAGTCATGTGGTCTACTCCGTTTGTAAGAGAGTGAAATGTTCGTCGGGGTTGTGGGGATCGAACGCGGCGAATATATGCCGGGAGGGTGAAGATGTCAACGGACCAAATTGCCCCAGTTGTTAGCAACTGTATGTACTCTTGGTCGGTCGGACAACAACCGACGCAAGCCCTGTCAGGAGTTGTTAAGCAATTTCTTTATTGGTCTCTTTCCTAACAATTTTTGGAGCTAAAGGGATAGCCAGCTTAGAATAATAAGTATTCAAAACCGGTCGTTACATCGGACTCATTCCGATCAATGATTACGCAATGCTGGATATTCGGCCACGGGTTCCGGTGAAGAACCTTACTCATATAATGCGAATAGCTGAGGGTAAGCCTCGTGAGCTGGATACATTCCTAAGTTATTACAGTGAACGTCACGATGTAAGCGTCCCTTAAAAAGCAGCCATTGAAAACTAGAGGTTTCCGGGCGTTTGACACCTCCCCAATTATTGGACCATCCGGCTTTTTGATCGATTCGAGTTTGTCGCCAACCGCAAGGTTCGGACAACCTTGGACCAGCAGAAGTTTGGGTTAGGACCAGTGATATAGCCGTTATCTCCATCGTTGAGGTTCTCTAATCCACTACACTAATACTGACGACACACGTGCGTAATTTTGAAATCACATGTTATTATGTCGCTCCATTTGCCCGCACAGTTGCCCGCACAATTCAGTGCGGAACAGGCGGCTGGAGCGGATATAGCGGACAGATGGAGACTTTGAAAATGTGAGTTTTGGTTAGGGTTTTTGAAATCTCACGATTTTAGGCGCGTAGCTCAGGGGTAGAGCACTACCTTGACACGGTAGGGGTCTGCGGTTCAAATCCGCACGCGCCTACCAATTTTATTGATTAACAATCCTCACAGCCGTCTTCCAATATGTTCAATAGCCCTTTCACCTTTCAGGTTAAATTCGACTGAAACCTGTCGCCCATCCCGGCAAACCGCTCAATAATCCTTCGTTCCTGAGTCAAACGAAAAATTTTGCGCCGCAGTAATACGGTGAAGGGTTCAGCAACTTCTTCGTACGACGGTAATTTGCGGATCATCGCCGCTATCGAAGCTGGTGGCAATACGATGTTCCTCACTGATGGACTCATATTAAAAGGAAAAGAGAATGTTTATAAAGAAGATGACGGCGCTGGCGATGGCACTTATGTTTTTGGTCGTTTCGAACGTTGTGCGCGTTGAGGCGGCTCCGGCCAACAATTTAACCCCGGAACAGATCGAAGCGATCGTTAGGGACATGTACAATAAATTTACTGCGTTCGATGCTCAGGGAACCACAGACTGTTTTGCCCCTGACGGCACGATCGAAGACTCGGTCGGGAATACGCCGATACAAGGAACACAAGCCATCCTTGCTTATCAGCAAACGTTTCCCACGCTCCTCGATGAAATCAGATTCCAGACGGTTGACATCACGGTCGGGGGTCAGGAAGCTGCCGTCAAATGGAGGTTACGTATTAAGACCAAGACCGGAAATGTCTTCTTCCTGGATGGCATCGGCATCATTAAGGTCAACGAGAACGGAAAAATCCAATCGGATAGAAATTTCTTCGACTTCGCGTACTTTCAGTCGCAATTGATGCAATAAATCTGCTGTTACAAACTATTAACAGCGTGGCAAATCAAACCATCCACAGATTACACCCGATTCTGTGTAATCTGTGGATGGCCCTGCTCACTTGATTACAACAGTGACCGGGCCGCTGAGCTGCACGGAATATGTGCCACGCCCGCCGTTGTCGGGAAATTTAATTGGTTGGACCAGGATGGTGATGGTCTTAGCCTTGTCGAAGGTTATGGGCTTCGAAACGCTTTCGCCGCCCTGCACCTCGAGGGCCGGAAAAACGAAGGTTCCCTTGGGCTCAAGCACAGCAAATTTTGCTCCAGCCTTGGCGTCTGTCGCTTTGACGCTGAAGGCAAAAGTTACTTGTCCGGGGGCGTCGATATTCACCAGATGAAAAAGCACTCTCTCATCAGCCGGATCTAACTGGCCTGACACAAGGTTGCCTCCAGCCGTGTAGTCTCTGAGGTTGCGGATCTCCACGCCCTCATCAAGCTTTCGAGCGAGACGATTAAGTGTTTCGTCAGCGTGTTCTTCGGGGAAGGGCGCTCCGCGCCACTCAAAGGTTCTGATTAAGGTGTGACGCAAGTCCTCATAATTCTGGGCGGCCTGCTCTTCGTCGTCTCCGAGACGCTCCAGTAGCCTGATGAATGCTTGCGCAGTCAGTTCCCGTTCCATGAATCAACTTTGGCTTATCGCCATTCGCCTTGAAGCACGAATGCTCCCCAATAGTAAGGCGATTGCCAATGACTCTTCCTGAACATCTCGATCTGCGCGGCTCGCAGCGCTGCCGCCGGAGTTAACTTCTCCTGCAGGACGCCGCGGTAGAAACGTTTCATCAGCTCGGCGGTCGCTGCATCGTCAACTTCCCACATACTCGCCATCACGCGCGGCGCGCCCGCGTACATGAAGCCGCGCACTAGTCCGATCAAGCCTTCGCCTCTGACCTCTTTGCCAAGTCCGGTCTGGCACGCACTCAAGACGACCAGATCGGCATTCAGCCGCAAGGTATAAATCTCCTGCAACCGGAGGAATCCCTCCTGCGGACGCCCAGCTTCATCAACCAGCGAGAGGACGAGTCCCGACAATTCCGGATGCTGGCTATCAAGCAGACCGTGAGTGCTAAAGTGAACGATGCGATATTGACTTAACTCATCGCTCATCGCGAGCTTTCGGTTGGCGCGAAAATCCAGCGCCTCCAGGTTTGACTGATTCGACGTCAGAGAAAGAATCGCTTCGGCTTCGTCGCGGCTGAAAAGCAAGCGTCGCAGCTTGACGCTCCCCTCATCGCCTCTCACGCTTCTGACTGCGCGTTTGAGCGTTGCTGTAGTTGCGGATGTTTGCGTGTTGCCGGAACTCGTGCCTGAGGCAAGCCTCAACTTGACGCGCGCATCATCCATCTCAAAGACAGGGTCTGCCAGCACAGCAATGGTTTTGGGGGCCGGTTTCCGATTAGCAAGCTCGCGCCGTAAGGCAGCGAGCACTGAGGCCGAAGGCAAACTCACGATCTCATGGTCCAGGATCAATGGTCTGGGCTCAGTCTTCGTTTCCGTTACCGGGGGAGCCGGCAGCACAGCGAACGGCACGTATTGCAAAGCGCCATCAGCTACGATCACTAAACGCTTCGTCCCTAATCGACTGGCGACTGGCGCAAGCAGCATGTTGCTTAAAACGCGTGCCTCTTTCTGGAATTGAAGATCCGCAGCCTTTTCGCGGGCGCGTTGCTGACCGATTGTTAAGTCAGCCACGGGCTGTCGCGCTGTGAGCAACTGATAGACGCGGCGCGCCTGCGTTTCAATCTCCGCTTTCGACGGCAGTTGATAACTGAGCACGCCATCCCGGGTTACTGTCCATAGATAACTTCGCTCCTGGCCCAACTCGAATTCCAACAGGATGGTGTTGTCGTCGAGCAACTGTTCTTGAATCTCTCTGACGCTGAGTGGTTGCGGCGCCGTGAGAGTGGCATAGCGCGAGTCAACTCCCTCTCGCAACTCAACTCGTGCGTGCACGAGCAGTTCTACGAGGCTTCGTAGCTTAACTTTCTCCGTGAAAGCCAGCGCCGCCAGATCGTTTGCGGCTGTTGGATTGGCCGCGTGAAGACGCATTAGCAGATCGATATAGAACTCATAAAACTCGAAGAAGTTGGCGATGAAGGAGGATTGTTGTCCAGGGTTTCCGGCGTGATCGCGGATGAAGTCCATCAGCGCAATAGATTTTTCGATGTTGACCTTTGCCTCTTTGAGTCGTCCCAGGTCGCGGAGGGCAGTGGCCATATGCTTTAGTGTGATTGCTTCGTTTCGTTTGTATCCTAAGGTTTGCCAGGTCCGCAGAGGT
>DATEIS010000391.1:0-6203 GCA_035278765.1 Pyrinomonadaceae bacterium
GCTACCGCGTTACGGTACTGACCTCCTCCAACAATGACTCTTGAGGTAAAGATTAGGATTACTTAACCACCTGAACAGGTGGGGAATGACTGCGATTCGCAACTCTCCACGGGAAATTGCCACTCATGCAAGTGGCGACACTCCTCCTCCAACGGCGTATTAATCACCTCATCAACGTCAGTTAAAAGGAGACATCATGATTAACTACTCAAATTCGCGAACCCAACCCAGGTTCAGCCAGCGCGTCCTGATCGCGATCGCGCTGCCTTTATTGCTATTGAGCCTGGTCCCACTGTCAACCATCAACGCGGCCTCCGACGACTCCGACGAACTCAAGTCAAGACCCGGCAACATCAAAGCCAGAGGCGCGTTCACTTGTGACTTTGCGCTTCCGGCCGATCTTCCTTTGGACCAGGTCGCTCCAATCATCGAGCGCGACCGCATGTACATGGCCGAACGTCCCGGCATGCAACGCAAGCAGATTCCGCTGGGTATTGATTTCGCCACGGGCAATCTGTTGAGCGGCGGCCGCTATCTCTTCGACACCAAACAGGATGCGGTGAAATACAAGTCGTGGGTCGAGAACGACTTCGTTCTCGACGGCATACACTTCTTTGACCGGCCCTACTTCCTGAGTCCCGCCTGCTACTCGTGGGGCGTTATCGGCGCTCACAACTTTAAGGACCTGCCGCAACAGGTAGTCGTCAGGACGGAGCGCTGGAGTGTGCCGGAAGAAAGTCAGAAAGAAATGCTCAAGCAGAAATTCCACGCGCTGTTGGCGGCAGCCGAAGCGAATGGGATGACAGGGGTTTGGCTGCTTTACAACAAGGAAGAGCAACTCGCGCAGCTCGTTTATTTCGCCGACCGTATCGCGTCTCCGGATCCCTTCGCGAGTGTCGGCGCCCTGCAGGCTGCTACTCCGCTTGGCGCCACATTCAACGATCCGCCGGGATGGACCAAGACGTTTGACCGCACACAGTTGGTCTTAACCGTGTGGTTCCCTTTCGAACTCGGCGATCACGGATCACCGTCGCTTTGGCCGAACTCGCCGCCGCTGCCGATGCCTTACGAATCGGACGGCGTCTGTGAAGTGAGTCGTGGCGAGAATTATGTGTCGGCGCCGAACGATTGTGGACCAACCTGTGGTAACAAAGTCTGCGACCTGGGCGAGAACACGCAAACCTGTCCGGGTGACTGTCGACTACCGTAATGAATGGATATTTTCTCGCGCAAAGGCGCAAAGGCGCAAAGCAAGCCGTTAGAAACGCGGCAGCGCTTTGCGCCTTTGCGCCTTTGCGCGAGAGATCTTCTTACTTAGATAATCAACCGGTCGCGCAAGGCCTTCGCAACCGCTTCCGATTTCGAATGAACCTGTAGCTTTTCGTAGATATGCCGCATGTGGAATGAGATCGTGTTGACACTTACATTTAGTTCCAACGCGGCCGTTTTGTAGTTGTGTCCTTCAACCAGCATTTTTAGCAGCCGTTTTTCGTGTGGCGTAAGGTCGTATTCGGCACGTTCAGGCGGGCGAATGTCGCGGAATAAGGTGACAACGCGACGCGCCACTTCCGGCGAGATCGGCGAGCCACCATCGACCGCTTCGCGCAGGCTTTCAAGAAGCCGAGCGGGCGGCGTTTTCTTTAGGAGGTATCCGCACGCGCCAGCGCAAAGCGCGTCAAAAATTCGTTCGTCGTCGTCGTAAACAGAAAGCATCACCAACAGCAGATTCGGATAGTTTTCCTTAAGTATCTTGATTCCCTCGATTCCATCCATTCCCGGGAGTCCAATGTCGGTTAACACGACGTCCGGAAGCGTCGAGCCGATGCGCGCCAAAGCTTCTTCCATCGACCGGTAAGCCGCGACGCATTCGAAACCCGCCGTCCCGCTAATCAACATAGATAGACTTTCGCGGATCTCGCGCCGATCTTCGATAATGGCTACTTTGATCGATTCAGCCAATTACGTTGCTCTCACTTGAATTTTGATCGAGCGGGACTTTCAACCGGATGCTTGTTCCCTGACCCGATTGAGATTGGATGTTTAGATCGCCACCGAGAGCGGCCGCTCGTTCCTTGATGCTGAGCAAGCCATGACCGTCGGTTTCGGCCGAATTATCAAATCCCTGGCCATTGTCGTGCAGGTACATTTCCAAGCTGTCGCTGTTTATTCTTAACTCCAGTTGAGCTTCAGAGCATTGAGAATGCTTCACCATGTTGTTGACGCACTCTTTGAAAGTCAGAAAAATCTCACGCCGCACGTTTGCGCCGACCGAAATATCTTTTTCCAACTCGGGAGCGCGCCAGGTGAATGTGATATTGCCCGCCGTAAGCACGTCCGCTGCGAAACGATGCATTCTTCCCGTTAAATCACTTAAGTGATCCTTCTGCGGATTAATCGCCCAAACAATATCGCTCATCGAATCGACAAGTTCACGCGAAGTGCCGGCGATCATAGCCAGCGGTTTTGTGATTGGCCCATCACCGTCGCCGGCGCGCTGGTTTATCACTTCACTCAACAGTGAGATCTTCGTTAACGAGGAGCCGATGTCGTCGTGCAAGTCGGTGGCGATGCGTTTGCGGACGCGCTCCAATTCGCGAAAGCGCTCTTCTCTCGCTTTTTCCAACGCAGCCTCGGCAACTTTACGTTCGGTGATGTCGCGGGCGATACCGGTAAAGAATCTGTTGCCGTCTTTTTCAAATTCGCCGAAGGAAAGCTCAAGCGGAATTTCTACGCCCGATTTATGCCAGCCAGGAAGTTCGACTGCGGTCCACGCAATGTTCTTCTTGTTTGTTGTAATGTAGCGATGCAAACCGGCGTCATGCCGCGAGCGGAAGCGTTCTGGCATTAGTTTGGTCAGTGGCTCGCCGATGATTTCATCAGCCGTATATCCGAAGACATGTTCCGCGGCTTCGTTGGCATAAATGATCTTACTGTTTTCGTCGATCGTAATGATTGCGTCTGATGCTGTTTGAGCCAATGTGCGGTAGCGCGTTTCACTCTCAGTGGTTTGTTTTAGTGCGACTTTAACTTGTCGCGTCTTCCATACCCGGAACCGATCCAAGGTGATAACCGAACCGACGAGAATAATTCCCACTGCCAGAATGAACCACCAACGGCGCCAGATCGGCGGGAGAAGTTTGAACGAGACGACGGCCGGCTTCTCACTGATTAGACCATCGGCATTGATTGCCCGCACTAAAAAACGATAACTGCCGGCCGAGAGATTTGAAAAATTGATGGTGCGTTCTTCGGTCGGAGCGCTCCAATCTTTGTCGGCTCCTTCGAGCATATATTGATAACGCAAAGATCTGTTTGGACTGAAATCAAGCCCGAAAAAATCGATTTGCAAATTGTTTTGAGCAGGCGCGAGCTCGAGATTGGAAATTTCCGCTACCCCGAGATCTGAAATGACCTGGTTTTCACCCGCAATTCGAAGCCCGCCCAGCCAGATAGGTGGTGCGACAGTTTTTCTGTCCGGTTGCGGCACAAGTCGCGACAATCCATTCGGCGTGCCGAACCACAAAACGCCCTCACTGTCGCAAAAGGCAGAGCTGACAAAATCGCCGGCTAGTCCATCACTCGTGGAATAATGTTTTATTTGACCGGTTTCGGGTGAAATTCTATTTACGCCGCGAGCCGTACCTGCATAGATGTGTCCAAGATTATCCTCGGCTATCGAACGAACATTGTTGCTTGCCAGGCCGTTGTCGGTTTTGTAATTAACAAACTTAAGAACCGCTGCGTTCAAATCATCAACCCGGCTGATGCCGCTGAAAGCGGTCGAAAGCCAAAGCCGGCCTTTTTTATCCAGGTGCAAGTCCGTAATCAACCCTTCCGGTAAACCGGCGGTGATCTCCGTAAAACGGCCGCCGGAGTATCGCACCAGACCGCCTTCGTAAAAACCAATCCACAAGTTTCCGCTCGTATCTTCGGCAAACGCCGAGGCTGATTTTCTTGAGGGATAATTTTCAGCTTCGGAAAAGGCGTGAAACTTTTCTGTAGAACGATTGAATTTAGACAAACCGAATTTAGAATCATCAGCATCGGGCGCGGCGCGGTTGCTAATCCAAATATCACCTTGCCTGTCTTCGAAACTGCGATACGCTGAGCTGGCTTTCAAACCATTGCGCTCGTCATAAACGCCCAGTGGCTTTTGTTTTGAGGGTGAAGCTAAATCGTTTGCAGATGCGAACCGATAGAGTTTCTCGCTAGTTAAGAACCACCACTCATTTCGAGAGTCGAGGCGAGCTGTATCTGAATTCCACATCGCCCTTGCATGCACAGGCAAAGCCGGCCGGAAAGATTGAAACTTCTTACCGTCAAATTGATTGACGTAAAAGTCGCTGCTCGCGGCGTAAAGCTTTCCGTCGCGGCTCGCGCCCAGAGTGAGAATGCTCGAAGTTTGAAATCCGTCAGCGGAGTCGTAGGTCGTCAGCCCTCTGCGATTAAATCGAACCAAATTCCTGTTTCCACCCAACCAGAGATTCCCGTCGAGATCCTCGACCATTTGCGCATTCTCTCCGGCGAAGCCTTTTTCTGACGTGTAGGTGTGAAAAGTCTTTCCGTCAAACTCGATGACACCTTGCCCGGTCGATATCCAAATATGACCGTCGGAAGTTTTGTATAAGAATTCTGTTGTACCCTTTACGAAGCCTTCGAGCTCATTAAACTTGAAGAGCGCTCCCGCCGTTTCCGGCATCAATGGCTGGGCGCTGGTTTTTAGCTGTGCGAGCGCGTCAAATTTATGCACAGTCAAACGTCCAAGCGCCGTCAGGTCCGATAGAGTTTCAGGTTTGAAAACGTGAATGCCGGATGAGCGTGTTAGCCAGATTCGACCCGAATCGTCTTCCAAAGCGGACGCAAAGAGGTCGGTGCGGGGATTCTCAACGGCGTAAAAAATTTCGCGTCCGTCAGGCAGACGACGCATGATTCCGGCGGTGGTAACAATCCAAAAACTTCCGTCTCGAGATTGAAGAAAGTCCGTAATGCCGAAAATCGCTGGGCGTCGAGGCACATTCAACTCAACGTTGTGAAAAAGAACTCGGCCGTCTTTTTCTTCGAGCATACTCAGGCCGTTGTAGCCCACAAACCAGATTCTGCCGTCGCGATCTTCGTAAAAAGTACCACGCCAATCGTTAATGTATTCGGCATTGAGAATCGGTCTGCCGTTATTCTTATCTTGCGCTTTAGCCGGCACCGAGTTCGGGTCATAGCGATACAATCCACCCGTCGTCACAATCCAGTAAATGCCTTTACTCGTTTCGAAGGAATTTTCAATTCCCGGTGGAGCGTCCTTTTCCCCGACTTGATAAGTAACGAAACGAAGGCCGTCAAAACGCGAAAGCCCGTCCCGCGTAGAGAACCATAGAAATCCACGCGAATCGCGCATCAAGTGGTTTATGAAACTACTGCCCAGGCCATCGGACGAAGTAAAAATATGCACAGGGAGAGTCTTTGCTGATGCTGGTGCAACACATATGCACATCAGCATCAGCACCGAAAGATGCGTAGCGCCTATTCGCAACCTCTCGAAGGCCGTGCGGTAATAATTTCTCCGGCACATTTCACTTGGCATTGCGACGCAATTGCATATGGTCCATCCCTAACGATTGCCATCGGTTGCTTCTTTCTTCGGCAGTTCGGGGGCGGTGAGGTCCGGCATTGGATCGCCCCAGATGTAGTGATTGAACCAAACGAGATTATGCTGCATGACGGCACGCATTGATTTCGGTTTGTTAATGCCGTGACCGAAACCTTTATAAACAACCATCTCGACTTTCACGCCGCGATTCTCCAAACCCTGGCGCAGTTCGTAAGCATTGGCAATCGGGACGCGACGGTCCAACTCGCCATGCTGAATGAGTGTGGGCGTCCTGGCGGTCTTGATGTAATTCATCGGCGACGTTTTTGCGTAAATCGCCGGGTCTTCTGCGGGATCGTTGCCAAGGTAATTTATCGTGAACGGTGTTATGTCAGTGTTGTAGTAGTAGGTGGCCCAGTTTGAAATTCCGGCGCCGACTGAGATCGCCACAAAGCGATCGCTGCTGGTCGTCAGGAACGCGGAGATGTATCCGCCCTGGCTCCAACCCATGCAAGCGACTTTGTTCTTATCGACCCAGCCCTTCGCAATCAGGAAATCAACGCCCGATAAAACATCCCACGCATCGCCGACGCCGAGGTTCCCCACATTCAATTTGCGAAAC
>DATEIS010000392.1:0-14607 GCA_035278765.1 Pyrinomonadaceae bacterium
CCGTCCATCGACGCTTTCATCGCCGCGGCTTGTTGGGCAAGAGAGCCGGCGGCGCGTTTACGCTCGGTGATGTCGCGAGCGACCACCGACGCACCGGTGATCGCTTTGCCTTCAATGATCGGGCAGATTGTCAGAGAGACGTCGATTGGGGTTCTGCCCTTTTTGAGGTGGACCATTTCGTATTGCGTGACGTTTTCGCCACGCGCAACTTTTTCAAACAACAGTGAAGCTTCCTGGCTGCAACGGTGATCGAAAAGCATCGAGATCGGCGAGCCGAGAGCTTCTTTCGAGGTGTATCCGTAAATTCCGCGCGCGCCGCGATTCCAACTCATGATCACGCCTTCGGGAGTGACGCCGATAATCGCGTCGCGAGAAACGTCGACGATGCCTTGCAGACTCGAGAGTTCGTGTTGAACGCCGGTGAGTTGTTCGCGCGTGCCGCGCCAATTAATCCACACGAAGGTGCTGAGGAGTACTTGTCCAACAAAAAGTGTAACGACGATCGGAGCCAGAGCTGAGCCAAGTGCTTGGGGGGCAATGAGACAGATTCCGAGCGCGCTCGGAATCACGAAAGTTGGGAGGGGCCACAACTGCTGGCCTGCGCGGGAGATGAAAGTCTGAGGTTCGAGAAACATACCTGTTAGGAGGCGTCTGAATCGATGGTTCGAAGTGGGTAGCTGGGGACTTACCATTCGTGGTTGTCAAAACTTGTAGGCGACAGCCTCACCCGTCTTTAGCTACTCGCGTGCCAAGTGATTGCCGTGGAAAATTCGAGCGTAAATAGGAATGAGGAGGTCAACCTAACCGCAAAAATCTCATTCTGACCGCCACCCGAGTCAATTTGATAGAAGGAATTATTTAGCCGCAGATTTTCGCGGATGAATGCTTTTGCAGATGATGAATCAATCGATCACCTTGCTTGTGGCGATTCTTGACCCAGAACGGCGCTTGCTTTAGTCCGCGTTATAACGCAAAATTCCGCCACCTCAAACTAACCCAACAACAAAGAGCCCCTGGGAGAAGCGATGAAGGGAACTCTGGAGATCGTCTCCACGATTGCGGGCACTATCTCGTCAATAGGCGCCGTCCTCGCAGCTGGATTTGCGGCGTTTGTTTACTATCGTAATTCCGCTTTTGAGCGAGCCAAGTGGGCGTCTACTCTTTATGAGAAGTTCTACGAGGAAACAACTCTCAAACAATTAAGAGACAGACTTGATTGTGTGAAAGACTCGGATTCTGTGAATGAGATCGTGATTACGGAAGAAGCCGCGTTCACCGACTATCTAAATTTTTTTGAGTTTATCGCTTTTCTGAAATCGTCAAAGCAACTCAAAGACTCAGAGATAGAAGCTCTCTTCGGGTATTATCTTGATTGTCTCAACCGGCATGATCGGGTGAAGCAATACGTAGCCAATCCCGAGAATGGGTACGAAGGTCTGGCTAAGCTGTTGACTTCGAGGATATGAGCCAACATCTATTCTTGTACGGAACCTTATTGCCAAGCGAAGCGCCAACAGAAATTGCTTCCATCGTGAAGCGTTTTCGACGACTTGGCTCAGCTCACGTTCGTGGGAGGCTTTACGACTTTGGTGAGTTTCCGGGTGCCGTCCTCGATCCGTCATCACGGACCATAATCCATGGTGAACTTGTCGCATTGCCTTCGGATGAACGAATACTCCAAGAGCTTGACCGGTATGAAGAGTTTGACCCATCGGATCCAAAGAGAAGCCTCTTCGTTCGCAAGAAAGCGAAAGTTCAGATGGCAAACGGAAGCAGTCGTGAAGGATGGATCTACGTCTACAATAAACCTCCCGGAAAAGCGAGGCTGGTTCGCGGAGGTGACTATCTTCGTTCTAAAGTCGCATACAAGTTCTCATTACTGTCCTGACGGTGGTTGGTACGCGGCGGACCAGATGTAGTTGCCGCCGAGGACGCATTGATCCTGAGGGATCTTTGTGCCGACCTGATATGGTCCGGTGAATGTCGGACAGCCGCATTGAACAAGTGGAAGACCGGTGTTCGGATCTGTTTTGCCGGTGCGTTTGCACGGCGCTGTCATGCATCCGGCATAGGCTGCGGGGGTGGCGCATGTCGTCGGGTCGATGTGGAGTTGCTTTTCGAGGTAGAGACTAAAGGTTGAGACCAGGTCTGCGCCGGGGATCAGAGTGTTGTTGTTGATAGCCTCACAGACAGGCGCTTCGAGAGATCCGGTCGGCCGGCATTTGCTGCCGTCTTTCCCGCATCGCTCTGCTGTCTTGAGATACACATCAAGATTCAAAATCGCATTGATGTCGACGAGGTAACGTTGTCCGGCGGGAATCTCGTAGCACGTACAGTTGGCGATGCCGAGTCCGTCGATGGTGCAGGGCGTGGTTGGTCCAGGACCGGAGTAGTAGCAAAGTGCGATTGCAGCTCCTTTACACTCAAGAAAGTTTGAGTTCGCTGTGGCGATGTCGGCCCAGGGCGGGCCATACGAAGTTGTCGGGAGCGTGTTGAGCCGGAACGGTTTGTTCTTTGTATACCGCTCGAAGTCGAAGGTGGCTTTCTTCGAAGGTTTTGAGGTGCCGTTCGACTGATCCGCACTTGAACCGTGGCTGCCGAAAGTTAGCAGGCAAAGTAAAACGATGACAGTGGTCCATAGATACCATTTGCTCATTCTCATTATTTGGCTCCTGGTTTCCGTGGGCGTCCGGATTGGTGTGCATGAGGTACGTTAGCGGGCGAGGAAACGCCTCATGATGAATGAGCATTTAGGCCTTATTTGGAAAAACTGTCAATAGGACAAAAAGGTACATAAGAATCGGTCCGGAGTTTATTGACAGTCGCAACCTGAAACGACTACAGTCCCGCACGTTCACGGTTTTCGCTCTGGCGTGAGTTCCTCCACAACTTACGCTTCGTCCCAGACAGTTCGCTGCTGGTTCTTGTTCAATCGCATATGCCGGCGATCTGTCGATTACCTTGACTCACAATCCGAAAGGAGATTCAACGACATGAGTACAGCCGACCCCAACGACATTACGGAGGACGAGGTCAATCAAGCTCAAAAGAGGTGGTGCAAAGGGCTGATTGAGATCTGCAAAAAATATCCCGACGGTGACTATAAAACGCAGGCCGAAGAGTTTATTGAAGAAAATTACGACTTCGGCAATAACCCGGTGTTTTTCCGCCCCACGCTCGCAATGGCGCCGCAAAACTTTAGAACGACATTCGAAGGCGCACTCTCATATTTCATAGGTGAAAACCCCAGGTTCCCGAAGGACGATGGGTTCATTAAGAAAGGGTGGGTAGAGGCGAAGTTCGACAATACGATCGAGGGGAACAGAGCCATTCAGGTTCACGGCAAGATTGGCATTGCGATGGGTAATGTGTACTTGAGGAAAGAAGTGACGGTCGGTGGAAACTGGACCGTTGTTGATAAGGTTTTTGTCTACATTAAGAGCGATGACGAGGTGAGGTTGATCGTTCATAATTCAGCGCTCTCGAACATACCGGTCACGGAAGTTCCTGAAGACGCGGAATAATCTCGTTCGACCAACGTTCCGTCCTTGGATGGGGTCAGTACCGCGTTACGGTACTGACCCCATCCAACATCGAACTCAGATAAAACAGTATGAAAGTTGTGCCGCACATGGACCACGCGACGATAGTAACCCACAGCGGAACTTAGAGATGGTGCCGGAGGTCGGACTCGAACCGACATGTCCTTGACGGACGCCAGATTTTGAGTCTGGTGCGTATACCAATTTCGCCACTCCGGCGCGAAGGATGCACATGATACGGTGCTTTCCGACGGAGCGCAACACTCCTGCCGCCTCGCGGTTTTAATCACATCTTGATACAAAAGACGAATTCCTACTGCCTGTCGATGACGCTAAACTACACTTCTGCCTACACTTAAGCCCTGCGTAAAAACATGTTTGCCACCAGCGTAGCAAAAGGGCTAGAATGCCTGAGCCAGGTTTGGCGGGGCCTTACCCAGCCCCCACCCACGTGCACTCACCGTCGCTGGTTGAGCTCTACTATCTTCTAGCCGCCATGTCCTGCCGCTTTTCAGGAGAAACCAAATGCCGACAACTGTGTCGTCCCGCATTTTGATAGTTGACGATGAAGTTGAAATAACCGAGATTCTCGCCGATTTGCTCAGTGAAGAGTACGACTGTCTCCGAGCCGGCTCGGCCGAGGAAGCGCTTGCGCGTCTGCAAGAAAGCGAATTCCAACTCGTGATCAGCGACATCACGATGCCCGGTATGAGCGGGCTCGACATGATCCCACATGTCAAAGAATTTGCGCCTGATACCGTAGTTGTAATGATCAGTGGTATGCAGACGGTCGAGAGCGCGATCGGCGCTTTGCGACTCGGTGCGTTTGATTATCTGATGAAGCCCTTCGATCTGCGTCAGGTCGAGGCAGTCGTCAAACGCGCGCTTGAACATCATGATCTAGTGGTTGCGAAGCAGCGTTACGAAAACCATCTCGAAGAACTCGTCGAACAACGGACCATCGAACTTGATAAGGCCCTCAACTCCCTCGAAGGTGCTTATCGCTCAACACTCAAAGCGTTAACTGCTGCACTCGAAACCAGAGACTCTGAAACTCACGGACACTCGGAACGTGTGGTTACTTACAGTCTGCGACTCGGACGCGAATATGGTTTAAGCAGTGACGAGATGAAGGCGTTGGAGTTTGGATCACTGCTGCACGACATCGGCAAGATCGGCGTCCCTGATTCGATTTTGCGCAAGCCGGCGAAGCTCACTGAAGAAGAATGGGTGCGCATGCGCGAACATCCACTTCACGGACAACAGATTCTGCGTGGGATCGAGTTTCTGCAAGGTGCATCACGTGTTGTGGCCCAGCATCACGAAAAGTGGGATGGCACCGGCTATCCGCTTGGTTTGAAAAAAGAAGACATCGACATCTGCGCGCGCATCTTTGCAGTGGCCGACGCTTTCGACGCGATCACAAGCGATCGTGTCTATCGCCGCGGCAAACCGTACGAAGCAGCAGCACAGGAACTTGACGATTGGGCCGGTAGACAATTCGATCCGAAGGTTGTCGAAGCGTTCCATCGCGTTCCAAAAGAGGATTGGGAAGAATTGCACCGGCAGTCGTTGATGCCAAAGCCCGATCAGTTCGACGTGCGCCAGGTAATGCAGATGATGGAAGCCCGCCTCGAAGCCGCTCTTTAGCCACAAAAAGCGCCACAAAAGGCACATAAAGCACAAAAGGCACAAAAAGGGATCTTTATGCTCGGATCGCTCTTTTGTGCTTTTTGTGTTTTTTGTGCCTTTGTGGCCCTAGTTGGATTGTGGCACTACATAACCGCGACGTGCCTGGAGGCTGACGCCGACGCGGCGTGAGGCTACTTCGATGCGACGATATTCGCCCGGTTGGGCTTCGGCAAGCGGCCGCTTCGGACGATAGGTGACAACGTACTCGGCTCCGATCGCGCGAGCTACTTCGTTTGCCTGGGCCAACATTTCCTGACTGTCGAGCGGCAACATGATTCTGCCGCCCGTTTCCTCGGCGATATTCTTTAACGCCTGCTGACTCTTCTTCACGTCAGCTTCATACGCTTTGCGCATCTTCTTCAGGGCCGGATCGAAGCGAATGCTAATACCATACGACGGCGAGCGGGTCTGACCCGGAGGCATTGTCGGATCCGTTGACGCAATCGGGTCTGAACTTCGCGGACGTGGACCAACGGTGACGGGCGAATTGTTATTGGGATTCTTCTGTCTCACAAACTCCGTGTAACTGATGATATGAACTGTAGCCCGCGCGGCCATCAGTTTGCGAGTCGCTTCCGCGCGATCGACTTTACCGCCGGGGGAGTCAACACCGTCGGTGATCATCACAACGTGACGACTTCCTTCGGGACGATCTTTCAGTTGCACACTTGCATTCGCAATCGCATCTGAAATTCTCGACCGCTTGCTTGAAAGAAGTTTGTTCTTGAGTGTTTTGAGAACGGCAGCCTTATCAGTGGTCCATGGCTGTAGCATCTCCGTCGCATTACCCGACTGCATCACGGCAATCGACGCACCATCCTCGAGTTTTGACACTAGCCGTGACGCAACGTCACGCGTCAGACTCGTACTCTTGGACATTCCGCCGAGCCCGCTCAACTCACCTCCAGTATCGAGCAGGAATAGAACATTAGCTGGGACGTGCCTGAGACTTCGGAGTTGTTGCGCCACACCATCCTCGAGCACGAGGATATCGTTGAGCTCGAGCGTCGGATCGTAATGACCGTAAGCGTCAAAAGCCACGACCGGCAGACGGACTTCTTCAGTGAAAACCTTGACCGATTCCTGTTCTTTTTCGGGGGTTGGCGACGGCGAAGGCTGTGGCTTAGGCGGTTCCTGGCTGGAGCTTTGCGTGGTGGCAAACGCCAACAGCGCCACCATGACCCAAAGCCCAGTTGTGCGTTTTAGCCAGAACATTTAAGGAATCGGCTGTTTGATGCCGACAAAAATCCTGCGTTGCCCACGAAACCCAAATCAGGCTTTACGCGCCTGAGCTTGAACAGCCGTAATTGCAATCGCGTCGACTATGTCGCGGGCCGTGCAGCCTCTCGACAGGTCGTTGGCCGGTTTGTCGAGTCCCTGGAGAATAGGGCCGATCGCCGTGGCGCCTGCCAAACGCTCAGTTAGCTTGTACGCGATGTTTCCGGCCTGCAGGTCGGGAAAGATAAGCACGTTTGCACGTCCAGCAACCGGCGAGCCCGGCGCTTTTGATTGCGCAACTCCGGGAATCAGCGCCGCGTCAGCCTGAAGTTCGCCATCGACCTGCAACTCCGGCGCACGCGCCTTCACAGTTCGGACCGCTTCGACAACTTTGTCGACCAGCTTGTGTTTCGCGCTTCCTTTCGTCGAAAACGACAGCAACGCCACACGAGGCTCAGCGCCGAGCAACGCCTTGCATGAATCTGCGGCAGCGAGCGCAATCTCTGCAAGTTCGACAGCGCTCGGTTCGATCACCACACCACAATCCGCATAAATCATCGCGCCATCGTGTCCAAACTCACTATTGCGCAATGCCATCAAGAAGAAACTCGAAACCAGTTTGAATCCCTCCCGGACGCCGATGCAGTGCAGCGCCGCACGAACGGTGTGGCTGGTCGTGTTTGTCGCTCCGGCCACTGAACCGTCGGCGAGACCGGATCGAACCATGAGGTTGCCGTAGTATAAAGGATCAGACACGAGTGTTCGTGCCTCATCAGCCATGAGTCCCTTCGCTCGGCGCAAATCGTGGAAGAGCGAGACCACCCGATCGAAATCAGCGGCACGTTTGTGATCGATGATCGCCACGCCACCGAGATCGAGGCGATTGTCTCGCGCGACGCCTCGAATCGTTTCCTCATCGCCGAGCACAGTGATCCGCGCGATGCGTTGACTGGTCGCCTCTGCTGCCGCGGCGACTGTGCGCGGATCATTTCCTTCGGGTAGTACGATGTGTTGCGGCCTTGACGCGGCACGCTGGCGAATTCGGTCGAGGATATCCATGGATGTTTATGTTGCCACAGATTACACGGATCAGCACAGATCTGTATAATCCCCCGTATGTCAGAACTGAACCTCGGAAGTCGTATGACTAATTTGTTGCTCGTCATACCGAATCTGCTTTTCCTGTGTGCGCGGTTGATGGTGGATCCGAGAGTGCCGGCGAAAGAGAGATTGCTGGTAGCGGGCGCAATAGTTTACGCGTTTGTCCCGCTCGACTTCATTCCCGACATGCTGCCTTTTGTGGGCCAGGTCGACGATCTTTACCTGATTGGATTGACACTATTACGATTGATGAGCGTTAGCGATCCTCGCGTCGTGCGGGAACATTGGCGTGGTGGTGGCGACGTGGTGGAGTTAGTCGGATCTGCTACCCTCATTGCAGCCAAACTGCTGCCGAAACAAATCCGCCGCGTACTGACGTCACGAGTCGAAGCACCGGCAACTCCTATCGGAAAGTCCGACACCATGGCGAAGCCGTTACTCGTCGAACGACCAGTCGCGGAATCGAAGACAGTTCAATAAACTCAGGCTGCAAGAGACCAGTCGATCACTCCCTCGACCGCGTTCGCAAGCGAAGTCACAAGACCCGTGTTACTCGTTTTCAAAGCCCAGTACCTTGCTTGTTCCGGCAGGTTGTCAGTGCCCGTTTCGTCAAACGCGACGAGTGCGCCACAAAGCGACTTTGAATGTGTAATTACAAACCACTCACGCGCCAAACGGAAGTCCTGTTTCAGTGTTATTAACCTGATGTTTGGATGTCGTGGTGGTCTCCAGTCGTCCTGTCCAAACAGATAAACACTCTCCGACACATCGGCTATACGCATGTAACGATCGATAATCGGCTGTAACGCTGAGAGTTTTTCGACTCCTGCGTAGACTCTTCCGGAGCGATTCGTGCGAAGCAGAATCGCGTTCTCGATCATCAGGCATCCGTATTCGACAGATGCGGTGGTGGTATGGCAGACGAAACTCTCGTGATCCAGGAAATCGCGTCGGGTGAGGCTGGCAATTTCACCGATATTCTCGATGTTTTCGACGCCGGAATGCTTTAGGGCCTGCTCGAAAATCGAAAAGTTCTTCACCGCGGGGGCCTCCATGCCTCGTTAGGGAGAGCCTTTGTAGCGGAGTAAGGCTGCGAGAGCGTTACGAAGATTTCGTTAAAGTGTGGAGGAAGGGACTTTGAGCTTCGTACTTAGAACTTTGTTCAAAGCACTAAGCACAAAGTACAAAGCTCAGCATCATCTGGACCGAAGCGCCTGGAGGACCTTATCGTGGATGCCACCGAAGCCGCCGTTGGACATGATTGCCACCACATCGCCTGACCGCAGTTCCGGAGTAATATGCGTGACGATTTTATCCGCATCAGGGAGGGCAAACGCGGGCTTACCTTGTTTCGAAATCGCCTCAATTAATGCGGCAGTATCAAGGGCGCGTCCCTTTTCTGTGACCCTCTGGCTGTCGAACACCGACGCGATTACCACATAGTCAGCCGACGCAAAGGCGTTCGCGTAGTCGTCCTGGAAAACTGCGAGTCGAGAGGACCACGAACGAGGCTCAAACACGGCGATCAAACGGCGATCTTTATATCGGGCTCGCAAGGCACGCAGGGTCTCGCGCACAGCAGTCGGATGATGCGCGAAATCGTCGATCACCAACACCCCTTGTTCTTCGCCACGTACTTCCGCACGCCGCTTCACGTTCTGAAAGCTTGCGAGTGCCCCACGGATTTTTTCTTTGCTGATGCCCCAGGCATCGGCCGCGATGATCACTGCGAGACAGTTGAGAAGATTAAACTCGCCGAGCAACGGCGTTTGAAATTCGCCCCAGAATTCGTTCTTACAAAAGACTTCAAACCGCGACAGCCCTTCGCTGAAGTCAGCATTTCGGACTTGCCATTTCGCATCGCTGCCAGTGCCGAAAGTCTCGACTCGCGTGAAAAGCTTTTCACCAAACGATTCAACTACCTTGCGCACATTCGGACTGTCCCAACCGGCAATCAGCCTCCCGGTGTCTGGAACCAGATTCATAAAACGACGAAACGCTAACTTCACCGCATCAAGATCAGAATAGATATCGGCGTGATCGAATTCGATGTTGTTAACGATCGCGATCTCAGGCAGGTAATGCATGAACTTCGGACCTTTGTCGAAGTAAGCCGTGTCGTACTCATCCGCCTCGATGATGAAGTATTTACTATCAGTCACACGGAAGCTGCTGCCGAAATTCTGAGCGACGCCGCCGATCAGAAAACTCGGATTCAATCCGCTCTGGTCCATCACCCATGCGGCGATGCTGGTCGTGGTTGTCTTGCCGTGAGTGCCTGCGACGGCGAGTGAATGACGCCCGCGAATGAACTCTTCTTTCACGACTTCCGCTTGCGAGCGATAGAGGAGTTTGCGCCGGAGGGTTTCTTCGACTTCCGGATTACCACGCGGAATTGCGTTGCCAATAACGACACAATCCGGCTCCATAACATGTTGGGCGCTGAATCCGTGCGCGACGTTGATGCCCAATTCCTCGAGCATCGTCGACATCGGTGGGTAAACGTTTAAATCAGACCCCGTGACATGATGGCCGCGCGCCTGAAGCATTCCGGCCAGCGATGCCATCGCCGTTCCGCAAATCCCGATTAAGTGGTAATGCATTTATCTTCTATCGTGTTGAGCACGGTTTCGTAGTTGACGGGAATTCCGCCGGACTTAATGAGATCAAGTGACTGTGAATTGAGCTTGATCTTCATCCGCAGGTACTCGAGAACGTTATCGGGGATGCGACTATCTTCAGCCATCGGAATTCCACGTGGCAAGATCTCTTCACCGTTTGTGTTGTCGCCGAATCCGTGGACGTATTCCTCCCACAAAGTGAGATGACCATTCAACCGCTGAAGATTTGGCAAGTACCAGAAATACGGCGCGCGTGAAAGAACGGCGCCCCACATGCTGTACGAAGAGATCGAACAAACCAGCGCGTCGGCAGTTGCAAGCGCAAGTAGGTCGCTGACTACGGAGTAAGGCTGTCCGAAGTTAGTGATCGGTTGAAACTCGTCGACGAAGTCTCGCAGCTCTTCTTCGGTTCCGTCAGTGAGGAGCATAAACGTGACCGCGTCACCCAACTCCGCTTTCAACTGACGACAGATATTCAAATACCACTTGAGGGAAACACGGGTATTCCAAACGCCCTTATATTCGGTTGACTCGGCTACCGGCAGGAAATCACCCATGCGAATATGTATGCCCACGACGAGCCGTTTGTCGGAGATTTTTTTATCGAGTTGATAGAGATTGTCATTAAGATGCTTCGTGCGATAAAGCTCCGACAAAACAAAGTGATGCGCTTCGCGAATTGAATAGAAGTTGCCCCAAAGTCCTTCGGTCAACAGCGCGTAAGAGTGTTTTTTATCCAAACCTTTTTTATCGGCGTAGACTCGAATAGCGCGCGAGAAATCTTTCTCGCCGGTCGCGAGATATTCCTCATAGGTAAACACGTAACAAGGCAAGACCTTTTTCAGTATCGCGTAGTAGATCCAATCCCAACGCGAGGACCCGAAGTATTTATAGTAATGCCTGTCGTTGAGGCCGAGCGCCGGCGGCAGGAATTTGATTTTAAGTTCCTGACTGGCAATAAAAGCTTTGGCCCAGGGGATCAGTTCATTGCCGAGCCCCTGATGTCTGCGGCCAATCCACATTGGAAAGGCGACTTTCATGAGTGTACCTCTCTTCAATCACGCTCTTTGTCCCCTCCCAGGTGCGATTATTGAGTAGACGTCTCCGAAGGTGTTGTGATGACAGATCTCCGTCAACGTGCTGTTGATAAAGGTCTCGAAGTCGACGTGCTCATCTAAAACGAAATCAAGGTTTTCTCCGAGACAGTAATTGTATCTGTAGTCTGGAGAGATTTGGTGTAATTGTTCAGCGCATTTGCGCGCCTCGTCGATCATCTCCGGCGAATGTTCGAAAGAGACGAACGGAACCGCGGCCGTTAGACCCTGCAGAACCTTTAGCTCATAACCTTCGACATCGATCTTCATGAATGCCGGAACGCCAAAAGTATTTATCAAATCATCGAGCGTTTTTGTAGTGACTTTTATCTCTTTGTCCCATTTTTCCTCACGAAAGACACTACTGCCCATCGTGTCGATAAATCGTCGCGACATTGACGAGATTCCGGGTGAGGAACTTTGCCACATTGTTGCTTCACCCGCTTTGTCACCCAGCGCCACTTCCTGAATCACGACGCGACGATTGAACCGGAACCGTGACTTCAAGTGCCTGACGCAATTCGGCTGTGGTTCAATCGCGATGACCTTTTGCGCGAGTTGCGCAAAGATCTCAGAACGCTGGCCGATGTTTGCGCCGACGTCAAAGACCAAATCCCCGGGTTTAATAACCCGCGCGTAAAATTCTTTTTGGGCTTTGTTTCGCGCATCGTTGCGAAAACGAAGGTTGTTAACCTTGTGATAGAGGCCAAGATCGAGGAGCGATTCTCGGAGGATGTTCTTAAGCGGATTGAGACCTGACATCCTTACTTCGCGAGATCGAGAATCTGCTTTTCCTCTTTGGCAAGATTCAAATCATGATTGACCATCAACTTCACCAAGTCTTTAAATCCGACTTTGGGTTCCCAGCCAAGTTCACGGCGCGCTTTTGAGGAGTCGCCAAGTAGCAAATCGACTTCACTGGGGCGGTAGTACCACGGATCGATCTCGACGTGCTCTTTCCAATCCAGGTCGAGATAGGCGAAGGTCTCCTCAACGAACTCCTGAACCGAATGAGTCTCGCCGGTTGCGATCACGTAGTCGTCACTCGACTCCGCCTGCATCATAAGCCACATCGCTTCGACGTAATCTTTAGCGTATCCCCAGTCGCGTTTGGCGTCGAGGTTTCCGAGGAATAGTTTAGCCTGCAATCCGAGTTTTATTCTCGTAGCTGCCCGCGTAATCTTGCGCGTTACGAACGTCTCGCCGCGACGTTCCGATTCATGGTTAAAGAGGATACCGTTACAGGCGAACAGATTGTAAGCCTCACGATAATTCACGGTCGCGTAATAGGCAAACACTTTCGCGCACGCATATGGTGAACGAGGATGAAAAGGCGTCGTCTCGCTCTGTGGTGTTTCCACCACCTTGCCATACATTTCTGAAGACGATGCCTGGTAAAACTTTGGACTAATACCAACCTCGCGGATCGCTTCGAGGATCCGGATCGTGCCGAGGGCGGTGACGTCTGTGGTGTATTCGGGTGTGTCGAAGCTTACACGCACGTGTGATTGCGCGCCCAGGTTGTAGATCTCATGTGGCTCTACTTTGCGCAGGATCGTATTCAGGGCGCTTGAGTCGCTGAGATCACCATGGACCAGAAACAAGCGTGACTTCGGATCGTGTGCATCACGATAGATATGATCGATACGTTGCGTGTTGAAAGATGAGGATCGACGAATGATGCCGTGGACTTCGTAACCTTTCTCGAGTAGGAGTTCGGCGAGATACGAGCCATCCTGGCCGGTGATCCCAGTGATTAATGCTCGTTTAGTCATCTTTCTCCCTTTTGTGCTTTATGTGCTTTTTGTGCCTTTTGTGGCTCACTTCCAGCATCTTCTTACCGGCTCAAATTCGTCGAGCGCGTTGAATACGCCGCGCACGAAAGTCTTCGCGGTCGAGCGTTCGGCGCGTGCAAGACCTTTCTCGATCAACGTCTGGCGTAAGTTTGCGTCGTCATGCAGTGCCTTGATCGCTGTTGCGATGCTCGACGGATCCTTTGGATCCACGAACAGCGCCGCGTCGCCCAACTGTTCGCGCGCGCCTGCAACATCGGAAGCAACAACCGGACATCCCAGTGCAAATGCTTCGAGTGTCGGAAGATTCTCAGGTCCAAAAAACGTGACATACGAGAGCGCAAAGGCGCCACGATAGAGCGCGATTAGATCTTCAACAGGCACGAAACCAAGAAACGAAACATCGACCGCCGGTTTCAGTTGCGCTGCAAATGAACGTACGTAATCCGCGTTTCCTTTATCGGATCCGACAAACACGACCGGCAAGTCGATCCCGTGTTTGCTTTTCAACTCTGCCGCCGCAAGCAGCAAGTTCACATGGTTTTTATGTGACCAGAACTGCGCCGGATAAAACAGATAATTGCTTCTAAGCTCATACTTCTTGAGCACCGCCTCTGCATTGCCGGGGCCGGCATTCAGCGCGAATGCCGGTGTCGGGTGTGGCAGGATTTTAATACGGTTACTGGTGACCTGGTAAAAGCGCTCGATCTCTTCGCGGCCCGCGTCAGTTCCGGCGATGATCATTGTCGCGCGTCGCAGATATTCGCTGTAAAAACCTTCGCGATGCTTCCACGTTCCAGCCGCACTGACTTCCGGAAACCACGGTTGCCGTCGATGTTGTAAATCCCAAACTATCGCCATGTAAGGCAGATTGAGTTGCACTGCTTCTGCGCCGACAAACCACATGAATTCGACGTCCGCTTCTTTGCACAACTGCTCCAGACGCGACTGCCTCTGGCGCTTTTCCAGCAACGAGTTGAGTCCTCTTTCCGCTCTCGCAAAAACGCGTTTCCCCAAGCTTCCCGGAAAATCCACGGCCTTGAGTCTTGGGTTTGTCGAGAGTTTGTTAACCGCGTCTGCGCGACGACAGAAGATAACAAAAGAATGATGCGTATCGTCGAGGAGTTCGATCAGTGCACGAAAAATATCGTCCTGGATCGTGAACCCGCCGCCAACTTCCGGCGAGAAATCTTCAAGAAATACGCCGACCTTCATTCGTCAAACCCGCCTTGCGACCGCGACGATGTGCCACGTTTCGTCGGAGATGGTTTCGTCATTGGTGAATCCGGCGAACCACTTCACCGGTGCGAAGCCCGTGGCGGTCAGCCATGCGGACATCTCCTGAGCCAGAAAATAACGGTTTGTTTGTGTCTCGGTTAAGCTCGAAAAGGTTCCGTCAGTCTTCAATTCGTAGATTGAATAGTGGACGCTGCTGAGTTGCTTTGCGTAGTCGAGACTAGTTTCGGAAATGCGCAGGATCAGTGAGTCGTCCTGCTTCCAGCGTCTGACGCGAACCGGATCGTAGTGACGCAGCATTGCCGCCGCA
>DATEIS010000393.1:0-5609 GCA_035278765.1 Pyrinomonadaceae bacterium
TGGCGGAGCCGACGGGACTCGAACCCGCGACCTCCGACGTGACAGGCCGGCGTTCTAACCAACTGAACTACGACTCCGCATCATCTTACTTACTCGTTGGTAGGCACGGAGGGACTCGAACCCCCAACCTCTTCCTTGTAAGGGAAGCCGTCTACCATTGACGTACGTGCCTTCGTTGGAACTGACCCTGTCGTCAGTCCTAACGCGATTCAAAAATCGCAACAAGCGAGCCGTCATGCTATGAGAACCGCGCAGGAGTGTCAAGCCGTGCCACAAAGGAAGATTAGCCACAAAGAAGCACAAAAAGCACATATCGGTTTACTGGTTCGGAGGCGCTTTGTGCTCAGTGGCGAGCGTGTGGCAATATTTGCCCAAAAGCGCATCCGATTTTTTATAGCCATGTCAAGATTTGCAAAACTTCGTCGTTCGCCCGTCGCAATTATTCTATTAATCGTTGCGTGCGTACCTGTGATTTTCCTCGATGCAACACGTGCCCAGCAGAGTACTCAACAACCGGCACAGAGACCCCGACGCGTCGGCGGTTCTGAACAAACAACTGAGGCGAAAACCGGCACGCAGAGCCCGGCAGAAGTCGACGAAGGTGACGTCATCAGAACTGATACACAACTCGTCTCCGTGCCCGCAGTTGTGACTGACGCCTCCGGTCGTCCGCTCTCCGGGTTGAAGCCGGAGAACTTCCGGCTCATCGAAGACGGTCAGGCGCAAACGATTGCGAACTTCGGTACCACGGAAACTCCGTTCGAAATTGCTTTGCTTCTCGACACGTCGGGTTCGACACGCGACGACGTGGCTTTGATACGCTCAGCCGCTAACAGTTTTATCGAAGCCTTGCGTGCTGGTGATCGAGTCGGAATTATTTCGTTCAATCAAGCGCGGACTGTTGCCGAGCCGGTGGCTGCGGTGGAAGTGTTGTCACCTTTAACCGGAGATCGTGAAGCGCTGCGAGCTGCGATCGATAATCTCGGCGCCAGCCAGGGCACGCCATACTACGATGCACTCGAACGCGTTGCAGACGGCATCTTTCGCGATCCGCCAGGTGAAGAGGTGCGTGGACGACGTGCTGTAGTGGCTTTAACCGATGGAGTCGATTCTTCGAGCAACTCAGATTTCGTCAATGCAAAGATGAAACTGGCACGCGCCGGAATTGCTTGTTACTTCATTCAGGTCAACACCGAAGACTTCGTTGAAGATCGTCTGATGAAAGATTGTCAGGACGACGGTCAGCTATCGCTATCGAAACGACAAATCGAGCGTTACCGGAGGCTCTTCTTCCCGAAGGCGAAAGAAGAAAGCTTTAACAGTTTCTGTCAGATGGGTCCGTTCGAGAGGATGTCGATCAGTCGCGAGCTTTATAACCTCGCGCGACGCGAGATGAATAATCTCGCACAAGGTTCCGGTGGTAGAAGTTTTGAAGCTGCGACTCTCGCTGATGCGCGAGCCGCGTTCGCACGCGTTGCCGCCGACATCGGGACGCAATACAGTCTCGGTTACTACCCAACCAACAAAGCTCGCGACGGAAAGTTTCGCTCCATCAAACTCGAAGTGCGAGGCTTAAGAGAGAAAGCACAAATTCGCGCGCGCGACGGTTACTACGCGCCTAAACAATAACAGTGAGCTTTGTACTTTGTTTTTTGTACTTGGCCAAGAACAAAGAACTAAGCACAAAGAACAAATCCTAGATGAACAATCCCGCTCCCTTTAATCGCGTCTTACTAATCGTTCTTGATGGCGCAGGCATTGGTGCAATGCCTGATGCTCCCGAATGGGGCGACGCCGGCGCCGACACGTTTGGTCACATTCTCGAGTCGCGTCCCGTTCGTCTGCCTAATCTGCAACGTTACGGGCTTGGGAATATTCGTCCGTTACAATCGGTGCCACCGTTGGACCAACTTGCCGGTTCATACGGTCGTTGTGCGCTGCGGTCCAACGGTAAAGACACGACGACAGGTCATTGGGAAATGGCGGGTATCGTTCTCGATCGGGCGTTCCCGACTTATCCCAACGGATTTCCTCCCTCAGTGATCGACAGATTTGTTCGTGAGACGGACGTGCCCGGCATTCTCGGCAACATTCCGGCGTCAGGCACGGAGATAATCAAAGTACTCGGGGAAGAGCACGTCAAGACACACAAGCCGATCGTCTACACATCGGCCGATTCTGTTTTTCAGATTGCCGCGCACGAGGAAGTGATCCCGCTCAATCGGCTTTATGAGATTTGCGAGATCGCTCGTCGGATACTCGATGGCGAGCACAAAGTCGGGCGTGTAATCGCGCGTCCCTTCCTGGGCCAGCCAGGAGCGTTCTATCGCACGGAAAATCGTCACGATTATGCGGTGCCGCCGCCGCGCCAGAATCTTCTTCCGGCCCTCGCGGATGAAGAACTCGATGTTGTCTGCATCGGAAAAATAGCTTCGATTTACGACTCGCTTGGAGTAACGCAGGACTTGACTGCAAAGAACAACGAACAGTCGATCGATCAAACGATCAAAGCGCTAAACGATTCCACACGCGGGCTGATCTTTTCGAATCTCGTAGACTTCGACATGCTCTACGGTCACCGTCGCGACACCGAAGGCTACGCCAAAGCCCTCGAGCACTTCGACTCACGTCTCCCTGAAATCGAATCAGCCATGCGCGACGACGACGTCCTGATGATCACCGCCGACCACGGCAACGATCCCACCTTCCCCGGCACCGACCACACCCGCGAGTACGCACCGCTGCTGGTCTACGGAAAGCGCTCGCTCCCTGGCGTTAACCTCGGCACGCGCAACTCACTCGCGGACATCGGCCAGACGATCGCGCATAACTTCAATTTGAGATTGAGCGATGGGGAGAGTTTTTTAGACAGGATTTTCAGGATGTAATCCTGTAAATCCTGTCCAACTATACCGTTCAATTCTTAGCTGTGAGGCTCTTGTAGATCGTTTCGACCCAGCGATCGGTTTTGATGAAGCCGGTGCCCCACGGGGCCCATTCGGCCGGTAGACCTTCAGTCTTGATTTGATCCAATGTTTTTCCGGCGCTGATCTTGCCACGCACTATCTCGGTTGTCTGTTGAAGCATGCGGTGATAGCTCTTCAGATCGTCAACCGTCGAGATTGGACCATGACCGGGGATTAGTTTGGCGCCGGCGGGGATCTTGGCGATGATCTCGCCAATGTTTTTGGTCAGTCCTTCAACTGTCCCACCACTTTCCAGATCCACAAACGGAAATCTTCCCGCAAAAAAGTCGTCACCAAGATGGACCACATTTGACGTCGTGAAGAAGATGACGCTGTCGCCGTCAGTGTGACCTTTCGGATAGTGAATAGCGCGAATTTCCTCACCGTTGAAGTGAACGGTCAACGTTTGATCAAAGGTGATCACGGGAAGCGCTTCTTTCGGCGAAGGTGGAGTCGTGCTGTTGAACACGGTCGACTTTTGTTCTGTGGCAAGTCGCTTGCGCACATTGTCGTGCGCGATGATTGTGGCCTCTGGTCCAAAAGCAACGTTGCCGCCGGTGTGATCGCCATGCCAGTGCGTATTAAGAATGAACTGCAGTTTCTTATCGGCAAGTCCTTTCAATGCGGCGCGAATCTTGTCGGCAAGCGGCGCAAACTGATCGTCAACAATCAAGAGGCCATCATTTCCAACCGACACGCCGATGTTTCCACCGGAGCCTTGCAGCATGTACACATTGCCGGCCACTTTTGTGGCTTTAACTTCCACCTTGGAAAAGTCAGTCTGTGCTGAAGCAGTCACAGCAAAGAGCAACGAAACGATTGGTAACAGAAACTTCTTCACTTGATTTAATCTCCTACGCTTCTGGATTCTTCAACACCGCAATGAACGGCAAGTTGCGATACCGTTCCGCAAAGTCCAAACCATAACCGACCACAAACTCATCCGGAATCTGAAAGCCAAGATAGTCGATCTTAACTTCCTTCTGGCGGCGCTCGTATTTATCGAGCAGTGCCGCGAGTTTTACGCTTGCTGCGCCGCGCGACGCGAGGTTCGCGAGCAGATACGAAAGCGTCAGCCCTGTATCAACGATATCCTCGACGACGAGAATGTGGCGCCCTTCGATCGCGACGTCGAGATCCTTCATGATGCGGACTTCGCCTGACGTTCGCGTCGAGGATCCATAACTCGAGATCGCCATGAACTCGATGCTCACACGCGTGTCGATCGCGCGCAGCAGATCGCTAAGAAAAAAGCACGCGCCTTTCAGAACACCGATCAAGAGAGGATTAAGCCCGGCGTAGTCGCGCGTGATCTCGGCGCCCAGGGCTTTTATGCGGTCGCGGATTTCGTCCTCGGTGATATGAACAGCAAGATTCGGATTATTAAACTCCGAGTTTATCTGGGCGGAAGAAGTGGCCACTGAATTCTCCTTTTTATCCACAGATTACACAGATTGATTGATTTGGTGCTGCGTGGTGCGACATACTATGCAAGCTCTTCCTTCAGGTCAAATGATTAACAAACAGATCAAGATAATCTTTTCTGTGATCGCTCTGACGGTTCTTGCTGTCCCTGTGTTTGGGCAGGCGGCGGCGATTGAGCCTTGTCCGGCGACACCTGCTCCAGCAAAGACAGCCACGACGCCGCCACGTGCGCGGCTGTTATCCGTCGACTCGAGCGTTCCAGACGATCCGGATGTTCTGAAGATCATCGCACCTTACAGCGAGAAGGTTCGCGAGCTCAGCAAAGTCATCGGACGACTCGAAGGCGGACTCAGCAAGACCGGCGTCGGCGGAGGCACCCTCGGAAACTTTGTGACTGACGCGGTCAGAGCACAGGGCAAAGCAAAACTCGGAAAACCCATCGTCCTGGCCATGATGAACAATGGCGGTCTGCGTAAAAATGAAATCGCGGCCGGTGAGCTGCGCGCGAGCGACATCTTCGAGTTGCTGCCTTTTGAAAATGCGCTCGTCGCCGTCGATGTTACCGGCGTTCAACTCGCTAAGATCCTTCAAGTCGTGACTCGCGATGCACAATCAGGCGCGCGTATTCAGTTTAAGTGGAACGATCGTGACCGCCCGGAATTCATCAGCGGCAAACTTGTCGACGAGAATGGCAAAGAATCCGAGATCGATCCGAATCAGACTTACACGATCCTCACGATCGATTACCTGATGCGACTCAATAGCGGCGCTTACGCGATTCTTCAGGAAGCCAAGAACCCGACGCCGCTGAATCTAACCCTGCGCGATGCCGTTATGAATTACATCAAGTCTGAAACTGCGGCGGGACGACCAGTTCGCAGTGTCGTCGATAATCGCTTTGTTCAAGTTGGCCCAGGGCCAAAGAATGCCGAGGCGCCGCGATGATTAATCGACGCACTTTCTTAACTACGTCAGCTGCCTTTGGCGCGACTGCCGCTGCGTTTCCGCGAGAGTTACTGAACGCAAGCGCGGCCGATACCGTCATCACGATTCTTCACACTAACGACACGCACTCACAGATCGATCCACTGCCCGCGAACGATGCCAACGCCGGAAAAGGTGGCGTTGCGCGCCGGGCAACAGTCGTCAAAAGAGTTCGCAAAGAAAATCCCAACACGTTGCTCGTCGATGCCGGCGATGTTCTCCAGGGGACGCCTT
>DATEIS010000394.1:0-11382 GCA_035278765.1 Pyrinomonadaceae bacterium
GGATCGAGAGCCACAAGTGATGCCTGCGGCTTCAAACCACGCTTCGAATAGACGGCATCGAGGCGATCCAACTGTCGTTTCAGAGCTTGCTCTGCGGCCTGCTGCAATTCGAGATCGATAGTCGTGTAGATGCGTTGGTTGTTTCCGGATGTTTCGAACTGCGATTCCGCGAGTCGATTAACATAATCGACAAAATACGGCGCCATGGAATTTTCGACACCCGGCGCAGACGCCACGGTAACCGGTTCGGCACTCGCCTTCGCATTCTGTTCTGAAGTGATCCAGCCATTCTGCTGCATCGCAGCGAGAACGACGTTCCTTCGAACGCGCGCTTCTTCGGGGTGTCGCAGTGGCGAGTAACGCGCCGGGCTTTGAATCATTCCCGCCAGAGTGGCGGCTTCCGATAACGTAATGTCCGGGACTTTCTTGCCGTAGAAGACCTCAGCAGCTTCCTTGATTCCACGAACGGCAACTGCGCCACGTTGGCCCAGGTAAATCTCATTGCTGTAGAGAGCAAAGATGTCGTTCTTCGAGAGCCGGCGCTCTAGCGCGAGAGCCAGCATCGCTTCCGAGTATTTTCGTTGCAGAGTTTTTTCCGGAGTGAGGTAGGTATTCTTAACAAGCTGCTGCGTGATCGTTGATCCGCCCTGTCCCATCTGCTCGTCGCCGACATTCCTCAGGAACGCGCGTCCGAGACCACGAAGATCGACGCCCGAGTGCTCAAAAAATCTGCGATCCTCGATTGCAAGAATTGCATGCACCATGACTTCCGGTATCTCGCCATAACTCAGCACTTCCCGCTTTCCTGCCTTCGCAGAGAGGTCGGTGGACAAAATCTCGGGTTCGAGTGTATACGAGTCGAGTAACCCGCCGACATCGTCACGAAGCTCTGCAATCACATCTCCGTTAAATATAACGCGCACCAGTTCCGGCTCTTTTGATCTTCCAGGTCGAATCTCAATTGAGGAATCCGAAACAGTAAAACTTCCACTCCAAACGTCGCTCGCTGTTGATTCAACGTAACCGGCCCGTCGCAGAGCGGCGACCAGCTTCTCGCGAGATACCTTTTGTCCGGCTTCGAGCACGCGGGGCGCCGCGTAGAGCCCTGGACGGCTGGTTAAATATCCACTTGCGAGACGAGCATCGATGATTTGTGAGTAATACCGGTAAGAACGCGCGACCGCATCAGCAGCGATGGCCACAGCCATCACGAACAAAACAAGACCCAATCGCACCACGCGACGCTTGAAAACGTGCCGGGGGAGATCGGGCAGAGATGTAGCCTCGATGACCATGAGCGAAACGGCAAACTTCTGCCTGCCGGAGACTTGCCTCCGAGTCCTTCAGTGCTTCTCAGTTTCTTGTAACTGGTATAAATGTTTAATTGAGTGAGGAATTCAAGAAAGGAAACTACGCCAGCATTTCTTGTCTCTCGCCCGCCGAATCGATGAGCTCTCGAATTTCGGTAATATTTTTGAGTCCCGCTTCGTAACCCGCGGCGATTAATTCATCGGCCCGGCCCATTTCGTCCCAACGAATGTGTCCTACCATTGGACTAATCACGAAGTCGGACATTTCAAGTTGGTGGGCGGAGGCAGTTTTCTGGACCACCATCATCGACTGCAGCAAAACACCAATAACCGAGCTCGAGGAGGATCCGATGAATGTAGCTCCTTGTGTGTTCACATCGACTGCAATCACGAGGTCTGCGCCAAGCGAGCGCGTTACAACAGTAGGGATAACCGCCACGAGACCACCATCGACGAGTTGTCGTCCCTGTTCGTCAACTACCGGCACATACCATCCGGGAATCGTGCAGCTCGCACGGATCGCAAAGGGCACATCGCCCCGGTCTCTCATCACCACCGCCGTGTTAGTCTTGAGGTCGGTTGCAACGGCGGCAAACGGTATTGGTAAATCTTCGAATTTGGTGATGGGTAAACGGGCTCTCAGATAAAGTTCGAGACGCTCGTTGCTTTGAATCCCGAGCCGCGACATCGTCACCCGTCCGATGTCGCGCCAGCGCAAATTACGGCCAAACTCAGCAATGTCATCAATAGGCATTCCGGACGCGTACGCGCCGGCAACGATCGAGCCGGCGGACGTTCCCGCAATGCAATCGATGGGAATATTGTTTTCTGCGAGGGCGCGCAACACACCGACGTGGGCCATGCCGCGTGCAGCGCCACCAGAGAGGGCAAGTCCGATCTTTGGGGTTGATGAGGGCATTTTAGACTGCGTTAAGCATCACAATTTCCGCACGTTCTCTAGCGGTATCGAGAAATGCATCGGTGTCAGACTCTATCTTCGCTTCCTTCAAACTCTGCTCGATCTCTTCGCGGGCTTGTTCGAGCGTGGGGACGATGCGACCCGGAAAGCGTGTCCGGAATCGAGGCGTATAAACCTGCGCGTAATAGTCCGCAATCTCCTTCTGACTTATTACTACGAAATTTCTAAACCGAAAATCCAGATATTTTTCCATTTTGAGTCGCTGCTCGACGATCTCATCCAGCTTTTCACTCGTCATTCCCACTCGCTGTAGTCGCTGTTGAAACTGGAGCGGTGACGGAAAGTTGCGCGCTAACTCATCACGCGCATCAGTGATCTCCTTCTGAGTGGGAACGATCGTGGGGATCTTTTCAGCCTCCTGAAGAATCAGCCGCTGGTCTATCAACAGACGTAGAGCGCGATTGAGATCTGCCGAGTTTGGGTTATCGAGTTGAGTATTGGGCTGAAGAGCAAGCTGCCAAAGAAGGTCGGAATATGTGATCAGATCGGTTTTGACGCCCGCGTTTACAGTCGCGACCATCTTGTCGATGACTTGCTGCGCCGAGCAAATAGGCGCAAAGGCGTAAAGGAACGCGCCAAGCAATGCAGTGAAAATCGGTTTTGATATCCGTATCATCTGTGTCACCTTAAAACGTCTGCGTGATCCGGAAATGTAAGTTTCCGCGATGTAGACGAAAGACGGCCGGCGTGCCATCAAAAAGCAGCCCCGAACCACGCTGCGGAATCAGAAACTCCGGCGGGTTCAACAGAAAACCGTAATCCACTGCCAATGCACCGCCAAACGGAGTTTGCAGCCGGAACCCCAGTCCCACAGTATTGGTCCAATGAGCCCGCAGGTTTGCTTTATTGATCGCTGCCAGAAGATCTCCGGGCGGCACCGGCGTTGTATCTTCCTTGCCAAACAGATCACCAACGCGCCGGAACACATTGCCACCATCGTAAAACGGAACGACCTGCACAGACCGTGTAAGCGGAACTCGTGCTTCGAGGTTCACCACCGCCAAAGCATTACCACCGATAGGCACTGTAAACGGATTCAGAAATACGATGTTCTTATCCGAATCTCGAAAAGGACCTAAAGGAATTACAACCTCACGTGGTCCAGCTTCTTCAAAATTGAATCCGCGTAATGTAGTTGAACCACCGGAGAAGAACCGCTCACTTATCGGTAACGTTCGATCGAGCTCATCAATAACTCCATTACCGTCGCGATCGCGCGGATTGAACAGGTTCGCGAGGCCCAACGTCATATTACCTGCCAGCACTGTGTCTCTTAGCGCCGAGACTTTGTAGTACTGCCTGTAAGTCGCCTGAAAGCGATTGAACGAAACGTTTCCACCGAGCTGCCGTAGCGCCAGCGCATAGTCGACGCTGAGAAAGCTACCGCGCGTCGCGTCCACCTGGTTGTAGCGACAAATCTCACCGGGCGCTCCGGGCTCGTCATCATCATCAATACTTCTGCCCAACAATCCCTTTTCACATCGTTCCCGAGTGTCTCTCACAAACGAAGCACCAATACGGGCGAGCCGGATCTTGCTATCCGGCTCGAGGATGGGCCTCACCACCAGACTCTCGAGATTAAACAGACGAACGTCTTCATAACTGAAGCGACCAAAGATTATGGTGCGTGTTTTCCTGTCGAGCACGCGCTGAGTTTCAACTGCCGCAGTGAAACGATTGATCGTGGGTTCGTTTACCTGGTTACCGAAGATGTCGATCGGGTTTCCATCTTCATCAAGGCGCTGGACAATTCCGTCGGTGCCGCGGTCGATCGCGGAACGAAAGAACCGCGTGATTGTCGAGTCGCGTTGATACTCAACCGAAGCCGCGAACGGGGCAAACTGAGTCTTGTTGTAACGTGCAAACCGCGGATCGAAATACTCGAGTCGCACGAGTTGTTGACGACGACTGGCGCGCAGTCGCATTGCTCCCTGGCGCAAGCGATTCATGAGATTCACGTTGCTGATCTCAAACAGGCCGAGTGCGCCGGCATCGGTCGAATAGCCGCCGCCGTAATCCATCACACGTGGCTTCTTCTCTTCGACGTCGATAATCACGTCGCGTTGTTTGTAACCAGAAGTAGTATCAGGGGCGGGCACGGTGTGAATGACGACCTGGCGATACGCATCCGTGAGATAAAGCTCGCGTTCCGCGTCGGAAATCCGATCCGCTCTGAGTACATCACCTTCGGCAATTGGAATTGCTCGTCTGATCGCTGCACGCTTTTTGCGACGAGTGCTGATACTTCCCGTCACGCCGTTGATATTAATCTGGTTGATGAAAACCTTGTCGCCTTCATCGACGATGGAATAGACGAGCCTGACTTGTTCTTCATCGCCTTTCTTTGGCAGCTCGACAATTGAAAAGTCGACTCGCGCATTTACGTAACCTTCGCGCGAATACAGCGCGGCGACTCGGTCCCCATCAGTTCGCGCCTGAGACCGCGAATACGGAGCATTGATAACTGTCCTCAACTCCTGGCGAACTCTCTCGTCTGTGTAGATCTTGTTTCCTTTGACTTCGACCCCCGCGATGCGCGTAAGTGGACCTTCATCCACCTGAAACGTGATGATCAGGTTGTCGCCATTGATCGACACGCCCTGCAACACCTGCGCACTCGCTTTTCGATATCCGAGGTCACGCATGTAAGCCTCGACGGTACGACGGTCTTGTTCCAGAAGCGTCAGACTCGTGTAACCACGCCCGTAGCCAAGAAACGGAATCAAACCGATCGCGTTTTGTTTCTGGCTCTTCAAATCGGCCTCGACGTCTTCGAACGACAGTCTGTTGGTGCCGGTTATGCGAATGTCGCTGAGACGAAAACGCCTTCCCTGTGCCACGTCATATTCGATGGTGACGTTGTTGCCGGTTAACTGAACCGGATTGAGATTCTCGCAGGTTTCCTGCGTCCCATTCGTTCCGAGGTCCGCCGGTGGATTGCTGACGGTGCAGACTTGCGTTACTTCCGCAAAAAAGTAACCGTCTTCCTGCAACTTGTTTCGAATGCGCCGTGCACCTTCGACGATCGCAGAGTAGTCAACGTTTCCCTCTCGCTTAACGGGCAACAACTCGCGCTGCGTCTTGTCGCTGATATCGTAGTTCTTGATGGTTACGGTGACTTTCGGACCGAGGGTGCCTTCCAGCAATATCCTGACCGTATTCTTTTCCGGATCTCTTTCGACCCGTGCATCCTCGAGCTGTGGCGCGAGATAGCCTGAGTTAACGAGGGCTTCACGAATCTTAGTTACGTCTGAAGACAGTGCATCACGCGTGAAAGGAACTGAGGGCTGAAGCGTCAGTGAAGTGCGAACATCGGAAGGATCGAAACCCGCAACCTTGATTTCGAAAGTATCAACCCTTGCCTGTGGACCGGGCGTGACTTTGTAGATGACAGTCGCGCGCAAACCACGAGGGCCGAGCTGCTCGACGGGTTCAACAGTGGCGTTGAAGTAACCACGATCACGCAGGTACACCTGAATCTCATCGGCATTTTTCGCGATGAGTTGTTTCGAAAGCCGGTTCCCTGTTTGGACAAAGTTCATTCGACTGCGCAGTTCGTCAGTCGAGATCGGCGAACCGGTAACTGGTCCTAACTCGATACGGACATCGCCAATCTGCACTTGCCGCTGCACAACGAAGCGGAGTTTGACTGGACCAGTTCGATTAGCGCCTTCTTCGATTACTTCTACACGCGCGTTTGCAACACGTCCCGAATCGAACAGCGCCTGCAGCGACTCGCGCACGTGCACTGCGGAAAATTGTGTGTTGGGTGCAACTTTGAGTAAGGCGATGAAATCGGCCTGAGCGGCGGGTACGTTTTCAGTTCCTTCGAAGACGAGTTCGACCGCAGAAATCTGTCGCCCTTCATAGTCTTCAATGCGCGCATTACTACTCGCGCGCGCCACCGTCAGAAGAGTGCAAACGAGCATGACCACAAGCAACAGTTTGTGCGTTTTGTGCTTTTTTGCGGTCAATCCTTAACGTACCCCTTGCTCAGAATCTCTTTCTGAAACGGATCTCAAACATGAAGTTGTTAGTGCGCGCGCTCAGTCGTCTGGTCGAAGCCTGCTCATACTGCGCCACGAACGAGAGCCGGTCAGAAACGCGATACTCGAGCGCCAAAATCTGATTCGGATCCGACGTGACATTGGTTGAATACGTGACCGTCACTTCCTTGCTGATTCGCCTTCCCAGCGTCAAGCGCGCAGCCGGAGTTGAGCCTGTTGTGCCGCCGATCACCGGATTGATCTCAAATCGCGTAAGACCAAAAAGCTTGCTCGTCGCTCGTTGTGCGGGAGCGTTAATAAGCGCGTCGGTGAGCAAACTGGTCGCAGCTCCAACTTCCGATTGCGCAAGAATCGACGAGCTGGTGTCGCCTGAAGAAAGCTGGCCAGTCGTGATCAGTGAAACGACGTCTGCCTGCGGCAAGGCCGGCTCTGAACGCACTATTGCAGACGGCTGCGACATTGGTCCGGTTAAGCCAACGATGACACGATAACCTCTGATCTGCGACTCACCTTGAATGTTGAGAATCGGATCCGCGTTGCGACTCGGCGGCAGATCGACGAGGGCGCGCGTGATGTCGTAACGATCGTTGCGGAAATTCAGTGTTCCACTTGTTGCCGTTATTCTTCCGGAAATCGTCGGATCGTTTACTGGTCCATCGAGTTGAAGCGAAACGGATCCGACGAGATCCGCCAGATTATTTCGGACTACGAGCGCGTTTCTTCCTTCAACTCGCAGCGCAGCGAACAAGGCGGTTCGAGTGAGTTCAATCTCAGTGCCCTCTTCGATCGATTCACGACGCGTGTTGATGAGATCGGCGAGTTCGATGTCTTCGGTGTATTCCGCGCGCCTCAAGTTCACCACGCCGCCGATTAACTGTTCGCGCGACGAGCCTCGGATTTCTACGTCAGCGTCGAGAGTCGAACGAAAATCTGGCGGGAACGGCACCGTGACGTCCTCGCCGTGCAGATTGATCCGAAACGCAGAAACCGTGAATCCGTCGAGTAATGCGCCGCCGGTAGCTGAAACACGGCCGCCACCAATCGAGCCGTCCAGCGAATCGATCTGAGCCTGATTCGCCGTGAATCGCAGTGCGGCTCTGAGATTAGCGACGGTCCAACGATCGTTTCCAATCAACACCGAAACAGAAGCATTGTTGAGCGATGCGGTTCCGATCAGGCGTGGGTCTTCGAAAGTGCCGTTGACGCGCACGGCAACTGCCGCTGAACCCGAAGAGAAGAAGTCAGGCGAAACTCCATTCAGTACACGCAGGTTCAAATCGCCGTTTACGTTGAGACTCTGGCGGCCGCCGCTCGCAGTTGCCAGAGTGCCGTCGAGGACGATGTTCGTGCCCTGCCCGGTAAACCTTGTTTGATCGAATGTGATCTCGCTGGGGGTAAAGCGAACCACGAGTGGCGTCGTGGCATTGAGCTGTACATCTTCCACGCGGAAGCTGAGTTCGGTGAAGTTTGCTGTGCCTGATAATCCGGCGAGTGAAAAGTTCTGATCCTCGTCAAGCAGGTTGCCAGTGGCTTTGATGGTTCCGTTCGCACGACCGGTGACGCGCACGGTACTTCCCGGCATCGCCATCTGAAACAGGTTCGTGAGATCGGCGTTTGTAAATGTCGTTTCGACGTTTGCCGCGAGATTCGGACTCGCAAGATTGACTTGTGCAGCGACGACTTGCGGTGGTCCAAGTACGCCTGTAGTGAACGTGATGTTGAGTTGCTGGTTCTCCGTCCGGCCTACGAGAGCGACTGTTCCTGCCGGACGACCATTGATCGTCACATCTCGCCCCTGACCATCGAACGTAATCTGATAGCCAGACAAATCCTCATTAGAAAGACTTCCCGAGACGTGTGCGCTGAAGTCTGCGACACCTGTGACCGCCGGAAATCCGGGTCTATTTGCGAGAGCCCCGAGCCGTGCCAGTTGAATTCCTTCGGCCTTACCCTGGAAATCGAATAACTGGCTCTTCGTATTGAAATTTCCGCTCGCAACGATATGACCCGCAACCAGGCGCACGTCGATATTCTCGATGTTGACATTTGGACCATTGAACGTCGCTTTCGCAAGCATACTTTCAAGCGGTTCGCCGGCAAGTCTCCCTGGTCCAAAACGCAGATCGGCGCTGCCACTCATCGCATTCGGAATGCCAGTTACCGCTATCTGACCGGAAATGTCCGACACCGTGTCTGACGTCAACTGCTTATTCCCGGTGAAGTTTGAAAGCGCGAGAAGAGTTCGTGCGCTGAAACGATCGAGTGTGGCATTCAGCGAAGTGTTGTTCTCACCGTTGCGCGGAGCGATCAACGAGAACTGAACTCCGCCTCCATCGCGTTCCGCGAGGGCGCCGTCCGGAATTCGGATCTCAGCGTCGTTCATTGCGATCGACGCGGATAATGACCCGACTTCAGAGCCGTTCACGATGAGCGTGCCAACCGAAACCTTGCCATTCAAATTTGGTGAGTCCAGACGCCCGCGAATGTTGCCGTTGAATGCAAGCTGACCCGCGATCTCGACTCCGTAGCTGGTCATCTGTTTTTCAACTTCCGGCAGCAGTCCCGAGGAAACCAGGACGGCTTGCAGTTCAGCAGCGTCCGATGAGTTCAGATCGACCGTAAGATTGGAGTCGTTATCGAATGAGAACTGCCCCGTCGCTGTTAACCTCGTCGCAGGTGTTTGAAGATTTACCTGTTGAATATCGAACGTGCCGCGATTGGCGCGCATCGCTACTTCGCCGGTGATCGGAATTCGATCCGCACTCGTCTCACCCGCTTCCGCGGTTAAGTGGGTCGTAACCGTACCTGAAGCGAGCTTGAAGTCCGTGCCGGGAAACGTGAGATCGACGCGGCCTGTCGCTCGACCGGTGAGCGGCACCGCGCTTCCAGCAAGAGCAGTAAGCGGTCCGGCGATATCCAGATTGTTGAAGTCAGCAGCGACCTGCGACGTACCGCCTTTCGCAATCGCTACGCGAGCGTTTCCAGCCGCGCGCCCCTTAAATATATCTGCCGTAAAGTTGTTGAACTGAACCTCACGATTCGTGGCGACGACATTCGCGCGCGCCTGGCCCAGGTTCATCTGGCCCAACACGCCGCCGCCAATACTCAAATCCGCCGAGGCGCGATAACTGCCCGAAGGCTCGACTACAAACACCGGTTTCGCGAGTTTGACGTTTTCAGCCTGACCATCTGCGAACTTCACTGTGCCAGCGTCAATGTCGGCTGTCGAACCTTCGATTCGTCTGTTCCGCACAGACAAGCGAACACCTGCGATGTTGAGAGTTCCGATCTCCGCACCCGCCGCACTCGTAGCTCCGACTTGCACGTCTTTAACTACAACGCTCGTAACTCCGTCGCGATCGGTGATATCGACGTTGTTCGCCGTTACACCTTTAACCTGCGCGCCCGAAGCTGAAACTGTTCCCGCTTTGACGTTCGCAACCGACGCCGTCGTCACTTCATTTTGTTTGCGAAGTTGTAAGTTTGACGCCGTGATGCCGTCTACTTTGGCGCCCGAAGCGGCAAGTCCATTGGCGGTGAATTGCGATGATGAAGCAGTCAGCGTTCCTTCGTTCATCTCAGCGCGCGCATCGCGAAGGATTAGACCCGTCAGCGTCGTTCCATAACTCTTCTCAGCAACGGCGCGTAACTCGCCGATCCAGCGGAAGTTTGTTCCGGTTCCCATGACGTTCCCGGCGAGTTGCAGCGAGTCGATCTGGAAATCTCCGGCATTCAGGAGATCCGCAACAGCCTTGCCGTTGAGCTCGTAACTCTTGCCCGTCACCGAACCGGTCGCGGTAACATTCAAACCCTGTAGCCGTATGTTGTCCGCCGCCAACGCATCCGATTTGATCTCGCCGTTGATCTTGAACTGATCGCCTTCGCCTGCGATCGTGCCGTTGAAGTTACCCGCGCCACGAACCGCTGTGCCGGTTCGTAAAGTGTCTGAAAGTTGCGTCAGATCAACGGTCGAGGTAACGTTCATCTGGTAACGAAGCGCGCGCCAGTCGTCCATGACGCCGTTCATCTTCGCTTCCGCAACCGGTGATTTCAGCACCAGCTCCTGAATCTCCGCACGCTCCTGGTTTACACGCGCGCGCCCCTGGACATCGATGTTGTTAATGGGCCGATTGTCATAAGCGAACGTCGAGTTCGAGACCGAAAAATTGACCGTCGTCATGCGCGTTCCCACGGGAACGTTCGGATCGTCAGGCTTAATCGTAACGTGCAGGTTTCTGCCTTCGCCTGAGATCTCGTGGCGCACGTCGCCGTAATGGACGGTGCCATTTTTTATCTCGATCGTAGCGGCTGAATAAGCGAAGAGAATGGTCCTGTTTGGTTCCGGGGGAGGAATGTGGATGTTGCGGAAGTTTGAGCGTCCTTCGTTATCAAAATTGACCCAGAAATCAACACCCTCCATCTTGAGATCTTCAAGATTAATATTGCGCTGGAGGTTGAGTGCATAAAGATCTTCGATCTTGACAGTCGCCAGCAAACGAGTGATTTTGCCAAGCCGGTCGCCTGTTGTTGCATCGTATAGCTCGACGTCGTCCATCTCCACCGTGCGCGGTGGAAAGCTGGCGTGAAAGTCGCGAATCTCCGCGCGGATGCCGTAGTTTGCGAAGGTTGCCTTGATCTGATTGGCGACGTAACGGTCGACGTATCCGAGTCGAAACAAAAACAGGATCAGAAGCAGAACGATAACCACACCGGCGCCGACGATGCCCGTGGCGATAAAAGCGTGACGCCTGGTGAAGTAACGCCAACGTTTTCGAATGGTAGGCTTCTCTACACTCATAACCTACAGTCGACGCGCGACTCAGGGGAAAGTTTGAATTCTGAGGGAGAGAACTTAAGTGCCGCTAAGAAGCACCAAGAGTCACAAAAAGATCGCCGGTGGCTTTTGTGCCAATTGGTGACTACCTCATTTAGGTTCATCGGCAACACCCTGCTGGTCCTTCAGAGATGCAGGTTGGCCCAGCGGAACATTGCCGACCACTGACAGCTCAAAACCTTCAAGAGCTGCTACTTTGGGGGGATGATTCGAAAGCAGTAATATTTTTCGCAACCCGAGATCGTGGAGAAT